>DATBHS010000020.1:0-66512 GCA_036557345.1 Bryobacteraceae bacterium | reverse complement strand
CCGTCCGCTCTGGAGCGGACTTACATCCAAAACAATCGAGATTACTTTTCCGGAACGACGAAACCTAGTGGAATATCGAGCTACACACCTTACACTTACCCTCATCCTCTGCGGAGTGCGAGCGGGGCTAACAGTCCACCAGCTAGCCCTACAGGATTGACCGCTACGGTGCAGTGATAAATACAGATTCATATCCTGCCTCTCACAGCAGCCCAGTTCGTGCGAGGCTTCTGGGTCGCCTAGTGCAGTGGTTATGAAGAACCTGATGGGCGGATAACTGACGAATATTGAGAATCGTCTTGATCCGGGTGCTCGATCTTTTCGAGCGCATCAACAACGTTTAAAAACACTTCGGTGGTCAGGCAGTCATGGCGTGGCTGGCCGGTGATGCCCTCGATAAAGGCGTCTGGTACCGGCCAGTGACACCACTTGAACTGGAGTTCGACGCCGAGGCGATCCGCCGGCGCGTCGATCGCTCGGTCTGCGAACTCCTCCATTGTCGGTCGATTCCGCTGCACTTTCGGGGCGCTACATAGGATTGAACTATGTACTACATATACTGGCGACATCCTCGACGCCAGTAAGCTGTGACGGACGCACCTCAAGCTGGGCAAAGATTGCATCCATGATACTGGCGGTCAAAATAATTTCCCGATATGGGATTGGAACCGGATGATCCTCGACGATCGAGCGGTAGAACCCTTCAATTAGGTGCTTCATCCCTGACTTCATGTGAAAGTCGTTTAAAAGGAATCGCCTGAGGTTCCCAGTCAGGTTGCTCATATACTGTCCGGCGGATTCGACGGGTGGAACGAACTTCGCAAGATAGCTCACACGCTTCGTGCCATAAAGCTTTATCAGGGTTTCACTGTCTTGGTCGAGGATGACACCATTCTTGGGCCCGTAAACCCGGAGTTGATGGAGCGCGGGGCGCATCTGTGACGAAAAAGTAAAGTATGCTGTGGTGCGCTCCTCCTCGGAAATGATCACCCGCAGTTCGTCGATAATCTCTGTCTCTCCGATGCTCCGCAGGTAAGGACTAGAAAAGCCGTGGACAATCACTGCAGGCGATTCAGTGCTGAGGAACTCAGCTATTCGCGCAATACCGTGGCTGATGATGTTTTGTAATAGTTTTCCAGGGAGGCGGCGGACCCAATGGTGCTTATCTCCCAGTAGCGCACCAGCGTATGCGTTGGCGCCCAGCTCGTAGCAGTAATAGCCTTCCATATGAACCGGTGGACCACCGAGGAATCCACTCTGGACGACTTCGCGCATACGCCGGCTTACATGACTAAACTGAACGTCATGACCAACCGTGATCTTGAGTCGCCTTTCGTTCGCTAGCGCAATCAGTTGCCGAGCTTCCGAGGCGTACAACGTGAACGGTTTTTCGACGTATACATGACAATTGTTTTCTAGACACAGCCTAGCAATGGCAAAATGAGATTGCGGGGGCGTAGTCACATGCACAACGTCCGGAGTTGCAACCCGTAACATTTCTGCCAGATCGCTGAAGTACTCTTTGACGGGAAACCTTTCGTATAGCTGTCGGGCCATCAGCGGCTCGCGGTCACATACCGCCACGATGCGACAGTTTGGAATTCTTTGCAGCTGACAAGCGTGGTCGTCCGCAATCTTTCCGCAACCGACAATTGCTACCTTAAGCATAGTATTGGCTAGTCCGGCAGCTTTCGAAGTAACGCCGTAAACCTTCGCTGGTTGGGACGCGGGGCTGCCAGTCCAACATTGTCTTCACCTTTTCGTTACTGTACTTTGTCCTCTTCCAAAACTTGTGCCATTTTTTTCGATTGAATGTGGCCGGCATCTGCCCGTGAGACCGCGCCGAATACTGCTCCCAGAGCAAGCAGAACAAGTAGCTCAGTGGAGGGGGTAAGTACAGCGACCGGAACCGTTTGACCCTATTTTTGTACAGGCGCAAGAACGTTCGGCTCGATGGAAGTTCGTCATCCACTACGTTGAACACCTCGCCTTCGATCCCTGGCCGTAACCCGGCCAAGACAATCGCATCAGCGCAATTGTCAACGTAAGTCAGGGGAATGGTGTTTGGGCCACCGAGGTGCAGAAAGAACCCGAACGTTGTGGTCCCAACGCGTCCGCTAATCGCCGATTTTCCTGGTCCGTATACGTAACCTGGTCTGACAGTGACAGCAGGAAGATGAAACTTTTGCGAGTACTCGGAGACGATTTCGTCTTGTTTCACCTTGGCAAAGTCGTAAGCATCCCCAAAGAGCGCAGGATTCAGATCTCCTGGACAGGCTTCGTCCAAAATTCGTTTTTCTTTACGTGCGACATCGTACACCACAAATGAGCTGACATTAACGAACCGCATTAGGCGACCGTGCCGAAGCGTTGCCTCGAGCAGATTTCGTGTTGTGACGACGGAGTTGAGGAAGGCGTCCGGTACCGACTTCTCGCTCGCACCGGCGGCAAGATGATAAATGACCGCGATATCCCTGACGGCAGCAACGCAGTCTACTGGAGCGAGAAGATTACCGCACAAGATTTCAACATTCGCTTCGTCGCGGTAGGCTTGGACGACCGCTGCGAGCTTCTGGACTCCTCGCGCGGATCGCGTGAGGCAGCGGATGTTACGGAAGCCGCTGCGCAGTAATGCGTCCACGACCTTCGAGCCAATGAAACCGGCGGCGCCAGTGACAAGAATGGGGTCGTCATGGCCGACAATATACTTGCCGTTTGTAGTCATACTTATTGAGTGACGTACTGCTCTTTAATGGGGTTGATTCCTAGTAGGGCCGCTAGCTTGCCCAAATGGTCAAAAAGGCTGACCAAGTACCGCATGAACCTGCCGTGACTAAACAGAAGCGCGAATGGCAGAATAATACCGTAAACGGGAACGGCCAGCGCGGACTTCATGACATCTCTTGCGCCCAAGCCTGAATTTAAGGCCGCCGCCGTGCCACGCAGTAGAGCTCGTCTCAACAAGAACGTGCGTTTCCAGCGAATCGGGGGGACCCATTCGTATGCGATCGCCTCGTGGCACCAGGTAAAGACGTATCCCTTCGAGATCATGCGCTCAAAAAAGTCCTGGTCTTCGCCTGTTCGGAATTCCGGACGGAACGGCATATACTCGCCATCAACAATCGCCTTCCGGAAGAGCACGTTTCCTGTGCGTCCCTTCGAGCCATCGATTACCAAGCCGGTCGAATAACTTGGACGATCGTAAAAGCCGCCCACGACGACCCATTGCGGAGGCTGGATTTCGTAGCGAGGCTTGACCGGACCAAGCACGCCAGCAACATTTCGGCTCTCGCATTCGGTAAACAACGTTCTTAACCATTCTTTCGTCGGAAATTCGTCATCATCAATGAATGCGACGAACTTCCCCCGTGCATTGCTAAGGGCCATGTTGCGAGCGAGAGCGATATTTTGCCGCGGCTCGACAAAGTAGTGTACGTCGATCGACGAACCCTTCGCAAAGGCCATCACAATTGCCTCAGCGGAGCGTGAGCGATCGTTGTCGACAACCAAAATTGAGTGCGTAAATAATCCGCCCGTGTCTTCGGCGGCCAGGTGCGCAAGTAAATGCCTGAGATAATCGAGTCGCTTGTAGGTGCAGACGCAGATAGTGATGTGTGGTAGCTCTGCTGTTATCATCAAACTGTAACTGGTCTAAGTATCTATTCGGTTTCAAGAGGACGTCTTCGTTTAAGACTGCGACACCAATAGTTGGTCGGCCTGTGAGCCCTGGAATGAAGTACTAAAGGGCATTCGAGCTGTGGCCAATGACAAGGCTTTGGTATACGTGCGCCCCAACCTGTCGCTTCAGATGCGAGGTTCTGAGCCAGCGGGTAGGCGTGCGGTTAGAGCGAGACGACACTGGACTGCGAGGAACTGGAAGGGTGACCAAAATCACTGAAGAGAATGATGCTGCATTAGACGTAGTGTCTGTCCCCTCAAAATCGCGCTTAGCCGCCGCATTTGTTCTCTTCGATTGAACTTGATTACGTCGAACGAAACCGGCCTGTCGCAGCGCTGCACGTACGACAACACATATCCCCAGGCGAGCGCCATCGCGCCGATGATGTACGGCTTTTGACCCATCTGGTACACCACCCGGAAAAACATCCAGACCGGATGTGAACCGACAGCATAATCCTTAGCTCCGTCCTTGACCCGCGCACGAAGGCAACCGTCCTCTGCTCTCCCAAACTCGCGATGATGTAGGAGGGCCTTTTCTGTAAAAGTCCGTGTCTTCCATCCTTTCAGGCGGGATGCGATGTTTGCAATCCGATCGATTGCACCCCCCTTCGCCATCACATATCCGCCGATTTGTTCGAAGCACGCGCGCCGAAACAACTGGCACGAGCCGCTCACGTGTTCGATGCTGACAAAACGATAGTCGTAGGTGAAATGGGCCGAATCGCTCAAGCGCGTTCCCACCAGTCCCAATTTCTGATTTTCGGCAAGCTTCTTCAGGAGAAAAAGAAAATATTCGGGATCGTCGAAGGAGACATCGGCATCTAGGCTACCCACCACCTCGTACGGAAGGTTTTTTACGCGCTCATACCCAGCATTAAACGCCAGCACCTTCCCGGCAAAATGTCGCTCGCGGCGATCTGGCAGCGGCAGCAGCTCGATCCATGGGTGATCGGCCGTGTACCTGTGCACGATATCGTCTGTCCCATCGGTGGAACCGTCGCTGACGATGACCCACTTCAGCGGTCGTGTGACCTGCGATATAACTGATTTAATGGTAAGTTCAATAAACTCTGCTTCGTTACGTGCAGGTGTAATAAGAACGTAGGAAGGTAGGTTCATCATATTCTTCATCACATTCTGATAAGTAAGCTATTGTGAATAAATTGATCTTTCGTTTCGTGGCCGTAAATCTGCCGTGTATGGCACTGCGATCTCGCACATGGGAGGCGTTTATCGATCAAGCATTACTTTTGCAATTCGCTCGCCAGCGATCCTAGAAAAGAGAACCGGGCGGTGTATTTGCCCCACCGAGCACCTGAAGTACGGGCTTGTTCACATCACATATGTTATCGGTTGACCTCTCAGGCATTGTCGGCACTCTTTGCGGAACTCCAATTAACGTTCTACCAAGGACTTTTCGAGGTAGGAGTCGCCCTCTGCGCGTAACATTACTCTATCCGACCAGCGTATGATGGCCCATTTGAATCTTGACAAGAGCAACTGCGCCCACTTCGCAACGGTCCAACCCGCTAACCGCCTGAGCCATTCATATTTCCAGGACATACGTGGCACCTCCAGTTGGCCGCCCAACTCGCTGGCGACTCGATGGATCGCTTCTGCGATGTCGGGTCGGAACGGATAGTAATAAATCAGATAGTGTTGCAGATATTGCATGCTGGCCACTCGCGTTCGCTCGCTATCCTCCAAGGATCGGAGGTAATCAATATGAAGCCGCTTGGAGAGCCACAGAGCTTCTAGTTTCCTGTCATTCCGACCCGTACTGCTCAGGCTGGCCGATCCGGTGTCCCGATAGAATACTTTCGCTTCTGGTACAAACCGGATGCCGTGACTGGCAAGCACGACCCGGCAGAAGTACTCTCCGTCATCATCGCCGAGCATACTGGTGTCCCAGGAACCTGCCGACTCGGTCAACTCACGACTCACCAACCAGACCGACGTTTGCATGAACACTCGGTCTTTCATCTTGCGTAACAGGAACTCGACTGGAGTTAAATCACACCACAAACTAGTGGGGACGAACCGTGCGCGATTCGGGCGATACATAAAGCGCCCCCACGGGCAAGACAGCAGAATTCGCCGGTTCGCTTCGGTACCACGAGCTGCCAATTGGCGCTCGATCTTCGTCGGGGCCAGCAAATCATCCGCATCCAACCACTGGATGTAATCGCCACGACTGAGTGAGAAAGCCGTATTTCTAGCCGCGGATGCGCCTTGATTTTTCTGGGTAACGACCCTGATCACCTCCGATTCGAACCCTCTGGCTAACGCTAGCGTTCGGTCACTGGAGCCATCGTCGACGATGATGATCTCTTTGCGATCCCACGTTTGGGCAAGGGCAGATCGAACGGCGTCAGTGAGCCATTTCTCCGCATTGTGAGCGGGAATCAGAATCGATACGAGCGGCTTTATCATACGAACACGTAAAGAGAAATTGTGAGAGTGTGGTGGGACACACCAGAGTTAAATTCGCACTCGCACGGTCACAGCGAGGGGATCGGTTGCGCGGCGGAATTGCTCGCTTGGGCCTTCCTAAGAACATCTCTTACTGTCAGAATCTTCATGGACCTGTCGAGCGCTAATTTCACGGCTGACTCGAGCAATGCTGGAGTACACCCGTATGTTGAATGCTGAGGGTGGACGTCGTGCGTATAGAAGACAAGCCAGCCGTTTACCTCCTCATTTCTGCGGAGAAGGCGGCGAACGCGAGCGAGTTGCTCGGTGTGGCCATAGAGAGGATTGGCGCGCAACAGATTCAGATCGACAGTTGGTCCATTCACACCGTGGTAAATGCCCCGGCAGCTCAGCATTGTTTTACCAACTGCTCGCTTCGCCGCGGCACTCACTGCGCCGAATGGATATGCGAAGTTGTCACTCACCGCGAGGCCCGGAACGCGTTGCATTGCCGCCCGGCCCTGTAGGACTTCCTCAACAAAGGCGCGAGTGGAAAAAGTACGGCTCGACACATGATGTAAGGTGTGGCTGCCCAACTCGTGCCCGTCGGAGACGAGAGAATACAGATCATCTAGGAGAAACTGATCCCCCGCATAATTCGAGGAGTTCATCAGAGCGAACGCAGTATAAAAGGTCCCAAACACCCCGAAACTCTTCAAAATCGCGCCACCCACCGTGTAGGCGCTCCGAGGGAAATCGTCGAACGTGAACGATACGACCGGACCGATGTCCCGTAGCCGCGCCGTCCTACGGTAAACGACGGGGAGCCAGTACCGGCGCCCCCATTCTCGGTCGCACAGCATCGATAATCGCCGACTCGCTACCATATGTGTTCACAGGCGCGGAATTGAGAACGCTCCGCTGTAAATCTCACACACGCTCGGCAGGACCGGGTTCGGGAGGTCTGGCCGCCCAGAGCCCAGTGACGCTTTATTCTGCCGACTTATGAACGATGAAACGCCGCCCTCTGGCGCTAAGTCCGTGACTACACAGCCCTTCGTGTCGCCGAAGGGCATAACAAGATGTCAATCGGTGGTCATCAGATAGTGTCAAACGCAGTTCGTTCAAACACTGCGGCCGCGGAGCGGTTCGGCTTGCATGGGATCACTGGCAGGTACGACTGGCCGCGCTTTACTGTTGGCATCGTGATCGCGATCAGAAAAAAGAGCCATGCCGGAACCAAATTTCTGAAAAAGGATGCTTCGGAAATATTCGAAATGAGACCGTACAAGAAATACGCCAACATCAGATCGCTCGCAGGCCGCTTTTGTCGCCATGCGGCGATGATTGTAAAATATCCCCACAAAATAAGCAATCCCAGCAATCCAACACCAACCCAACCTAAATTTATAAATACTTCGAGGTACCCGTTGTGAGCCTGATTAGGAACCCACGTGTGAGTGACGTTCGAGATCATGATATTTAACCGCTCCCCCAGCCAAAAGCTTGAATATCCGGCTCCCAACCATTCGTTTGGCACGAGCTTGATAACCCATGCCCAGATAACTGTCCGGTCTGTCAAAGTCGCTGTTCGTCCGACTGCCTGGAAAGCATCAGGACTTGGCGCTATAAACAATGCAAGCAATGGGATAGCTATTATGACCAAAACGAGGAGATGAACGAGGAAGCGCCTCCTAGCGAACATGCGACAACGAAGCGATACCAGTACAAACGTTAGCAATACCGCACAGGAGATAGATGTTACCGAATCGGCTTTTACGAGCAAGAACACTACGAGCGCGAGAATTGTGCATTGGACCGTGAGATGTCGCCCGCGATTATGGGTGTTATGGCCGTCCTTGGCGACCAGGTTTAACAGGCGCCATAGTGAAGTAACCCCGAAGAGTACACAGATCATTCCCAAGGTATTTTTGTCCTCGGTAACACCAATGTACATGGTTTCACCGACCCAAAAACCGTAATCTCGTCCAATAGTGTAGTACTTAACGAACAGTACCGATAAGGGTATCAACAAATATGACGTTCTTGCCATCAGGGTTGTTAGTGCTGCCAATGGCTGTGGATCGGTCCACAGAACTAATATCATGACCCAATTCCCGAGTTCCCGAATGAATCGCTTGAATGCAATGTCTGGAAAATCCGACCATGCGATGCTCACAAGACAGTACAGCAAAAAGAACGCGAGTGGCCAGGAGCGTTGTAGAGTCTTGATAACGATTTGCCACCGATTAACAAGAACGATTGACCCCAGAATCAATAAGGCAGTGAAAACCGTTCTGTCCACCGAACTGCCCTCTGACAGTTGTGTCGACACTGACTCACCGTTCGAATTGAGCCATCCACTTACTGAACGGGAACATCCCAGCATGAACCAAACTACCGGGATCCAGAGAGCTCGGGAAGGGCGAGCACTGCCCTTGCCTTCGAGGTAAAAGAGGCCCGCTATTCCGACAGAACAGATAATAGTGGCGAGTGTGGCGGACAGGAATATCCTCCAAAAATCTTAGCTTCCGGGGCGGTCAGTAAAGTAATGCTCAGGTTGTTAGACCGGTCTTTACAAAGGATTCCTGTCGGGCGATTTCTGCTTGCTTGGTAAGTGTCCATAGCAGTTGCGCGATCGCATGAGCCATCCACGCCTGGGACCATCTCATGTAGGGTATTCGAATCGTGGCGTACCGCAACACGCGGTAATAGAAATAGCCACGCGCATTCCACATGTGCGTCATGGCCCAGCGGAACACCGATGCGGCCAATGTGATATTGGACGGTGAGAAATCGCTCAGCACGGCGGGTGTAATGATGCTTTGGGCTACAGCGTGGATGTCGATCGGGTACGTGCGGTTATGGAAATATCGGACAGATCCGTTCGGGAGGTAGAAGTGATCGCGATAATACCGGAAGCCTCGGTTGACGTGCTCCTCAAATTCGTCGCTGCGCAACTCACGCATAATGCTATGCAAGGCGCACAGATTAAAACCGGTATGGAAATTGTCAACGAAGTGTTGCGACGGCGCTTCACCGTAACGCCACGACCCATCCGGGTTCTGCCGTGATGCCGAAAAACGCGCAGCTGCGAGAGCCGGTGAGAGGAATTTCTGCTCCCCAGTGTGGCGGCTCACTCTACAGAGCAGCGCTGCGGCCAACAGATTTGCGTTGTGGACCTGATTACGAACTGTCGGCAGCGGGTAAGCAAATCCTGCGACGGAGTCGCCGTTGTGCCAGTACAAGTTGTTGACGATGTATTCGGCGGCACTCGTCGACATCGTCAGGTACTGCGGGTTCCCGTAATACTCGTAGGCATCGAGCAGGGCGTCTGCTACAAATGTGGTGCACACAAGGTTCGGTGCGCCTGAGGGGACAATAACAGTTCTGGTCTGCCAGGGAAAGCTATATCCCCAACACCAGTAGCGTTGGTCGGAGGATCGGAGTGCCACCAGGCGCTCTGCCAAGTATGTAGACGCGTTCCCGCAGTCTGCGATTCCGGCATCCGCAACCTTTACAAACGCCGAGAGAAAAAGAGCAAGCGCTTTGGGATTCTGCGTCTTCGGAACAAGCAGTGCGGGCCGCACGTTCACCGGGCTACGCTTAAGGAGCTGTGTGAGTATAATTCGTGGTGTCCGGCTATGTAGGAACGGCAGCTTTTCAAATACGCGACTATTCAGGGCATCGTAAGGATCATGCCCGGCCCAGTCGCTTGCTCGGCAGTACGCAACCAAGCTGTGCAGGGCTGTTTTGACTTGGTCAAGCAAGATCTCGTCCAGTGCTAGGCTCGCTTGCATTCGCGCTCCAGAATGGTCTCAATGTGGTCGGCGATGGCAGTCAGCGTTGCAGTGTTCCCGTAGGCGTCCATGTGACGGTCGCGTTTTATTAGCTTGATTCGTGAATTGACATCAGCGACAGACTCTATCAAAATCAGTCTTTTCTGTGCGATAAGGTATCGATCTATTGCTCCAATCTTCCCGCGAAAAGTGCTGTAGACTGGCAAGCGTAAAGCTGCAGCCTCGCGATTCATCGTTCCGCCGCCGCTGATTACCAAGTCGGAAAACCACATAAGATTCAATCCGTCAAGAGCGTGAGACGGCACAAGTAATTTGCCGGACTCAAAGTGCTTGCCCCAGTGCTTTCTAATCTCGCGCTCCTGATCTATAGTACGGGGAAGTAAAACGGTTACTACGTTTTGTTCTCTCAGTAACTTATTTAGTACTGCAGCAAAAATCGTGTCGCTCTCTGGATTGTGATAGTGAGCATGGGTGGCCGGCGGTCGCAGGGTCACCAGAATATTGCGTTCAGAAATATTGAGCTGGGTGAGTAAGGCCGGATCAGGTGCGAACTTGGGCACGTAGACGTCTTCTTTGATGCCGGGATAGCACATAATCCGGTCATCAGGCATTGGCCAGCTGCCGCGGGGGATTATCTCCGGGGCAATTAGCCAGCGTGGGCGGATACCTTTGAAGCTGGTCGAGTGTTCGTAATCGTCGATATGCACGGCGGGTACTCTCAGCAAAGTTGAGAGCAACAATTGCGAGCGCGAACCGTGTGAGACAGCGAGATCGGGATCAGCGTGCCGAACAAAAGTGGCAAGTTGCCCCGCTCGAATTGCCACGCCGGCAAGTTTCAGCAGTGTGTGCCTGCCATAGTGTCGCCCAATCGCGTTGTACCGCAGGTGCAGTAGCTCCGCGAGTTTAGTCACCTGTGCGAAGTCGCGTGCCGTGACCAAGATAGTATGGCCACGATTTTCCAGTTCCGTGATAATGGGCGCAAAAAACGGAACATGCGGTGAATTGTCGAGGTCTATCCATACCTTTTTCGGCGGAATCTTCGACCTCCGGGCCGGTGAGTGCTTGGTAGCTTCGCTAATCGGGCTGAGCCGCTCTTTCACTGCGAATAGATGCATAATCACATTCTCGGTAGGCGTTCTATGCTTGAATAGTCAGCGCGGCGTATTACCCGAGTCAATAAACTCAGGCCAGTGGGTCCGCACGTTTTTCCCTGTCGGCCGTCGAGTTTCCACCCTTACTTGTAATTGCCCCGGCCAAGGTTACAAAGCCTCGTTATCTGGATGCAGGGTAGTGTCATCCAACGTGGCGATAGAGAATACGGCCTGCAGCCCGCAGAACCGGGTCTGGCATCCTGGCAAACATATGCTTGACTACGCCGGAGGAACGGCCTCCGGCCACATCGCGAATCTGCTTACGAGACCAGCGAATATAGATGAGCTCTGAGCGCTTCGCACCCCAGCGGTCTTTGAATGCGATCAGCCCGGGGTTGTCAGCATCTGAACGGCCGAAATCCATCCAGGTCAACCCCGACTCCTTTGCCTCGATAATCGTTTTCCAAAATAGAAACGGAGTGCCCCCGAGACTCTGGAACGCCGCGTCTGCGCAGCCGTACTTGTAGACGAGAACATTTTTATGCTGAATCGTCAAAATGCTGGCAACTGCGTTCCCGTTTTGAAAAGCGACTCGAATCTGAAGGCGGTCGCCCATGCAGGCAACCAGATTCCTGAACCATTCAATGGGCTGTGGTGGCAATTGGTGCCGGCGGCGAGTCTGAAGCATCATCCCGTAAAACGAATTTAGGAGGCGTTCCGAGTGGCCCGTTTCATAGACGAGTTTCTCGCGTTCTGCTCGGCGGATCTTTCGTTGGACGCAGTCTTTGTGAAATCCTCGAAATAGGTCCTCTAAACAGGGGCGCAGATCGAGCACGTGCAGGTAGCAGGCAGGAGATTCGGCGGCCCCGTTGAGAGCGCTAAACTCGCTCTTGGGCCTGAGTTCAATGTATTTCCAAGTGCCAGCATCCACGCGATCCTTCAGCTCGTGTGTAATTGCAGCCGCAGCACTGGGGCTGTCCAGCAGCGGTTCGCAATGGTCCGAGAATGGAACGGAGACCATCCGGCGACCGGTTAACCAGCTTTTGATTTCACATAGCACAATGCCGTTCGTTAGCGGCAAAAGGGGCGGGGTTGTCGTGTAGACGATAGAAGGATACCCGTAAGTCCGCCGTATCGCTTCAAGCCATGGCTTACTATGAAAAACCGATGCAGAATCGTGACGATTGATGAACTCGGTCCATCGCGGATCAAGAAGCGGATCTATGACGTAAATCATCAAAGTACCTTCGCCAGCGCGTTCACCGCCATCCCTTGAGACGGCGAAGCCGAGCATACAGAGTTTTTCACAAAGTGAGCAATTTCACGCGGCAAAGCGCACCAGGCATCTTTTCCAAACTGTGCGGAAACATGGGCGAGGAATTCTTCATACAGAACGACCGGAAACTCCGTACGACCGTTCCGTTCTCCAAACGCCAAGTAATCCGGATGAACGTTGACGAGTGCCAGCCCCCCGTGCCGCGCAACCCAATCCAGCTTCTTTTTCCAGATGTCGTTTGTTCTTTCGCCGAGGATCAAAAAGACTGTCGAATCCTGTGGCAAGGTATAAGGCAGCTCCACGTAGCCGCTTCCATTCGATCGTTCAACCCAGAACGGAAAGATCGTATTCGCGCTATCCGGCTGAGGCTCGAAGGGATCTGTGTCGAACGTTGATGCGTCGTACAAAACGTTGAGCTCTTTCAGCCATTCGAGATTGTGAAACATGAACGCGGATCTGAATCCCACTGCCTGCCAGCACTCGAGATATCGATTAATGCGGGCCGCTGCCGCGCTGAACTCCGCCTTCGATCGGTATAGCGAGCCGTCATGGTGCAGATCGTGTACGCCGACCTCAAAACCATGGTCGGCGAGAAAACGCCGTAGTGAGGAGGGCGTATCGTACTGGCCTTCGGGAACGAAATTGAAAGACGAGCGGAAGCCTTGAGTCATTTCCAGCTCGGCCAGCGCCCGGCAGCGCTCCATTCCTTTCCTGCCCTCGACATCGTGGGTCAGAACGAAGGCAAACCTCTTCCCCTCGGGCCATCCGGGCCACCACTCAGGCTGACATGCCGTGGAGTCATTGATTGGCCATACGTCCGCATAGCGCCGACGCCGTCGAGCGGCGATATATGCTCTGAGACGCAAGCGTATGTTGTGAGGGATGGCTGGCTTTACAAAATAATAGAGGTCGAGGAGCTTCATTCTTGCTGCTTTTCTGAGAACGCTATTGGATAGGAGTCCTGACAATCGCTCCTGTTATTTGCCCAGTGCGCCGGTCCGCTGGTGCGGCCAGCCCCAAGGGTTATTGGGATCCCGCATCATGCAAGAATGGCGGGACGTTGTACACTGCCATCACCACAGTCACTCGTGGCAATGTCACTCGCTTCGTCAGCATCGGAAACCTGATTCTGGATGTATCCAACGGAGGAGTTTGCTGCGCATGCCATCGCCTTGGTGAAGATCGCGTATCCGTTTCGCAGGCCCGGATTTTGGGAGGTTAACTCGAACTCTGGAGAGCTCAATAACATCTCATAGGCAGCAAAACTCGACGGGCTCATCAGACCTTCGAGTACAACCGTCGTGACACCCAGGAGATCTGATCTCAAGGCAGGAGTGGTTACTGAGTGATCTACCGGGTCGCAGTCACTGACCAGTACAATGTCAAATCGAGAAAATCCTCGTTCTTCTTTTATAGTTCTGATGCTTTCGGAGAGTTGGGTCGCGAGGCATCCCGACAGTTCGAGCCAGGTACTCGCGGCGTAGCGATGAATGGCACGCTGCACCCGCCGTTTGATCGAAAAACCAGCACAGAATACAAACGGCCTGCCACCATTTTCACCCGCGCCTGCCATGATTGCCTCGATGCTGCGGCTCTTTAATGTCGTACCCAGTACGAGGATCGAATTAACGTCATCGGATCTCGCCAATTCCCGCAGGCGCTCAAACAACTCGTCCTCTTTGCTGGAGGACAGGCAATATGGCAAGAAATATCCTGTTTTTGCTTCCAAGCGATGCAAAACAACTTTCATCGAGCGGCGAATCGCCGCAGCCAGCTTCGGATAGAGAGGATGGCGCGCGACTTGACTTGTCAGGACTGTCCTCGCGCTTGCGATCCTCGGAACTCGGAATAGTCGCTTACGTGGCGCAAGTTTCCTGGATGCGCCGTTCGCACAGGCCCCATCGGCTGTAGGTGGCGGCTCACACCCGGAGTCGTCGTTGCGCCAGTGCACCCTAAGCGTTTCAGCCATCTCAAACCGCTTACAAGCCGTGAGCATAATGGAGATCTGCTCGATCCAATTCTCCGTAGCTGCTATGGGCAACCGGTGAATACTATATTGAGAACGCCGGACTGGCAAAGTGTGGAATAAGCTGTTACCGCACCTGCTCAACAGCCTGACCGCCCGGCGGGCAAGATCCAGGTGTGGATGTTGAAGCGTCGGGTACGCCTCAGCGTGCTTTGTCGCGACGCGATGCTTTCCGGCACATAAGAGCGCTACCAGGTAGTAGGCCCACTCAACGGGGTCGGGATTCTCGGCGCCATACACACCCAAAACGAACCTGAGCTGTTCCTCAATCAGCGACAGTGCGGAACCCGGTTCCCCACGATGCAGCCTGCATAGAGCGAGCCGCAGCTTCGGCTCGGGCATCCATGGCATGTAGAATGTGCACTTGAGATAACACTGCTCCGCATGCTCGTATTGACCTCTTAGAAAGTGTTCATCCCCTTTGCGAATCAGAGCCAGATGCGAGCCGTTAGATGAAATGTGAATGCGTTGAACGCCTGCTTCTTTTGCCACAACTCGAAGGGATTCAAAAGGACCGTCTTGGACAATTGTCTGATGCGGTTTGAGATTCGCGTGAAGGCCGAACCATTGATAGATCTGGTCGCGGTGTTCCATTCTGTGGCGGCTGTGGACGAGACGGTATCCAGCATCTGTGATCTCGGTCAGCACATCTCGATTGCGCAGCAAGTAATCTAACTTGTCTAGTACATCGTGAGCGTCAGCGAAAACACAATTCTTCATGTCGGCGAACCCAGCCGCCTGAAGGGCAGGAGACTGTTCAGTAACCAGACAGGTTCGGCAGGCTGGAACTTCGAAGTGTTTGCGGACTACGTCCTTTGCAATCGTGCCGCAGGCCGGAACAAACCATGCCGAATTGATTGTTCTGGCATAATCTTCGCCCATGAGAATGCGAGCCGCTGGGGTTCCCGTGCCATAGCCCGGATGTGGCCACGTCAGTGTGCCGTAATGATCGGAAATCCTGCGCCACAGTTGGTTGCGCCAAGGATACAAAGCGTTTCTGTTTCCTGTGAATAAAACCGGAATGCCCTTCCAGATACCGTAGTCACGATAGATAATGGGATCGATAAATACGGGCCACGTAAAGAGATGGCTGGCTATTTCGGGCGTATGTTCAGCGGCGGTAGTAGATATTGCGAAGAAAGTGTCGATTCCCCATTGCTCCATGTCAGACAAGAAGCCTGCTCGTGCGTTACAAAATGCATCACCGTGATGAAGCCCGATCTTAGGCACCTGCGTATAGGATCGAGCATTCTCTATTTTTAGTCGCCGACAGGTAGCATGATTTACACCGCTCTCGAAGAGAGCTAGCGCCGGTTCATAAGCATCACATATTTCCTTGTAATCGCAGTCTTGATTTATTACTGTTACGTCGAAAAAATGAGATAAGCACGCGACATGTTCTTGTTTATGGGTCAACAAAAATGGTGATAAGCGATCATCATATTGGAACTGAAAAAATAGCAGACTCGGCTGTTTATGGTGACCCTCATCCATACGTTTATCCATTTATTCCCCGGCCATCCAAATTACTGAATTACGTCGAGAAAAGAAGCGCCGCATGACACTCGGAACCCGGTCTGGCGGCAGGACCACGACAAGCCGTTGCAATGAATACGCGCCGCTCAAGACCGCGGCTACTATCCCAACACATGCCGCGTAAGTAAACGGCAGCACATAAAACCCACAAAATACGGCCGCGAGTAAGGCAAGGACGAGCGATCCTGTCCTTTTGTTCTCGCTCGACCAGCCAAAACCGCTCAACGGCCGCACGATCGCATATGTCAGAAATCCGTGAAATACATAGGACCCAAAGAACGCAATGCCGGCTCCGTTCAGTCCAAACCCTTTTACACAGGCCCACGCGAGACCAAGGTAGACAATCGTCCACGCGAGATCGCTCAGTAGGAAAAGGTTCTGCCGGCCTTTCGCTAAAATGATGAATCCCATCGGCCAGCTAATGACCTGCATCAGCGTCCCCAGGCAGATCCAGCGCAGGACGTCGACCGCGGCGTGGAATCTGGCACTATAGAAGAGCGCAATTACGAGCGGCGCGAATGTGAGCGTAGCGATCACGCCTGGTCCTGCGAGGAGTAAGCCCACTTCTGCCTGCTCGTTGACGATGCGATTGCAGGCCGCATTGTCATTGGCGTGGGCCGTTAAGCGTGGGTAGAAATCCGCTCCCATCGCCTGCAGAATGAAGCCGACATACAGACCGCCGAGGGTCCAGGCCGATTGATAATATCCGGTCGCCTCCATTCCGACTTGATGGACAAGAATGATGCGGACCGCATATGCGGCGCCCATCGTCAGGAAGGCGCTCGCCATAAAGGCGAATCCGAGTTTCAATAACCCTGCTACTTCCTGGCTGGCCTGGCGCGTGTTTACCGCCACCGCCGGAACCTCGATCCTGCGGCTGTACCACCAGGATGTAAGGATCGTCATGGCACCCACGCCCACGAGCGATGCCACGATACCGTTTTCCCGAAAGAAATACACGAGCGGAATGCTCAGCACCAAGCCGAAGAGTGCGCCCAGGATGCTCATCTTGGCTAGGTCCGCAATGCGACGCATGCCCTGAATCAGCGCGCCTTGCCCAGCGGACACCAGACGGAAGAAAACAGCGAGCGACAAGAGGGATACGGCGCCGGCATACTTGTCGCTGCCAAATGTCAGGCGCGATACTGGAGGCGAAAAAACCACGAGAAATAGGGCTCCAAGCAGGCCGAGGAGAATTGATACTCTCCGCAGGACTGTCGTGGTTCGAGCAATTCGTTCGATGTCCCCCGAGCCAACCGACTCGGCAATCTGCCGGACACCGCTGCTGTTGACGCCCATTCCGGCGATGCTCACGCTTAGGTCCGAGATCGATCCGTAGAGTCCAAACAATCCGAAACCGCTCGGACCAAGCAAAACAGCCATAACCTTGGTGCGAACGATTCCTATCGCAATGTTCAATGCCGACGATCCGCCGATCAGGGCTGACGATTTCAAAATCTGCCCGTACGTCGACTTCTCAGCCGGTCGTGCTTCGGCCGCTCGAGGCGTGGCCTCCGCCACGCTACAGGAAGGAGATGACATGTGAAAATCGTCTGTCGCGGGAAATGCGCTTTTAATGCGCACCTTCGCCCAAAATGACTGCTCGCGGCGTACTCAGCAGGGTTCTAATGTCGAGCCAGACCGACCGCGTCATCGCATAACGGACATCGAGCCGTACCATTTCGTCGAAGGTAACGCGGCTTCGACCGTTGACCTGCCACAGACCCGTAATTCCCGGTTTTGCTTCGAGCACGCGTCGGCGATGCCATGTTTCGTAGGCTTCGACTTCGTATGGAATGGCGGGCCTTGGACCGACCAGAGACATCTCGCCCTTTAGCACGTTATACAGTTGTGGAAGTTCATCCAGGCTGGTCTTCCGAAGAAAGGCGCCGATCCGCGTCACTCTGGGGTCCCGGGTCAGCTTGTAGACGCCCTCGCCTTTGCCATCCGACGATTTACGCTCGGCCCGGCCGCTAATCAAAGCCTTCACATATTCCTTATGAATGCTCGAATCGCTATCGACGTACATCGATCGGAACTTCAAGAAGACGAATGCCGCGCCGTATTGACCCACACGAACCTGGCGAAACAGCACCGGACCCTTTGAGGAAAGCTTAATGGCTGCCGCGATACCCAGCAGAAGCGGAGCGCCAAGGACGAGTCCCAGGCCGCTGCCGATCACATCGATCGTTCTCTTCACCCCCGAGTAGACCTTGGTTTCTTTTTCACGGATGGACAAGTCGGGATAGAGGGTCGGATGGCTGGGCCGTTGCGGCACATCATGGTCCCAGTCCTCCGGAAAAACATGGTGAGAAATGCTGATCTGATTAAACTCGTCGAAAGCCAACTTGCTATAGAGCACGCCGTTGATCCTCAGCAGCATCGTGCTCACAATCGAGTTTCGCGCCTGTTCGGGAACTTCCGTGAATAAGATTCCGATGACCGCGCGTTCGTCGTGCCAGCCGATGACATCTGTCTCCCGAATGGACATCGAGAGGGTCGCTAGAATATCGCGGCAGGATTTCTCGTCTCTACCGTGCGCAATGACGTTCTTAACATCCAGGAGCATGAGCAGAAACAGCCTCTGCGAGCGCTCCGTTCTCTTTCTTTCGAGCGAAATGGTCTTATTGAAGGCGTCCTCTTCGAGAAATTCGCGATCGACACCCGATATCGTGGGGAGAATAGTGTGTGTGCTGTGAACTGAATGCACGAATTTCACGCTCCAATTCCTCCTGGTTCTGACGATGCGTATTCGACGAATGAGCGCCTAGGCGCGCTGCCAGTGAAACTACTCGTCTCGCCGGTCTCTCATCACGCGCGCCGGGACGCCGGCCACAATTGCGTACTCGGGGACGTCATGCGTCACGACGGCGCCCGCGCCGACGATCGCATGCGCTCCAATGCGCACGCCCGGAAGGATGCTGGCATTCATCCCGATATCCGCCCCAAAGCCTACGATGACGGGCTTAATGACCAGCTCTGTGGTAATGATCGGCCGGTCGACTGGTACGCCGGTGTGAGACGAGCCCAGCACCTTGGCACCGGGCCCCCATCCCACGTAGTCTTCGAGCACGAGATCGCGAGCGTCGAAATAGGCCTGCGGCCCGATCCAAACGTGGCTGCCGATCTTACAGGTGCCGTCGAACCGCCCTTGGAGCATGGTTTGGGCGCCGATGAAAACACAATCGCCAAATTCGATCGTTTCGGGGTGCTTCAATACAACGTTCGGCCCCACTTGAAGACCGTGGCCCGCGCTCTTACAGAGTGCGCGCAGGACGACTCGCCGCATCAGCATGTGGAGACCGCTCTCTCCGTCGGAAAAGCGGAAAAAAAGATCCCGCAACTCTTCTCGCGGCTGCGAATCCCGGAGAAAGACTGCGAATTCCTGTTCCCAGGCGGGGTCATCGCTGACTGGGATTCGACCGAAGGTGGCCTGCACACGTCTCGCCGGTGAGATCGTACTTATAGATGCGGAATGCGACATGAATTCAGGACGTCAGGTTGTAAAACGAAGAAAATCAGGCGCTGACCTCGGCCAGCGTTAGGACGCTTCCATTGGTCGGGTGCTTTGGGCAGCGAACCTCGACCGGACGACCGTTCTGCACCATGGACAGTTGCGCCAGTTCGAGCAGGCGAACCACGCGATATCCGGCGTCTCCGTCGCTGACGGGCGGTCGCTTCTCAACGATCGCGTCGACGAAATCTCGCGCCATCAGACGGAGCGCCTCGCCAGTGTCCAGGTTCGGAGCGCGCATGTCGCCATTCCGGTACCCGGTCAGCATCCGTTCCCGATGCTCCGGATCGTGATTCATGCTGATGCCTTTGTCGTACACCTTGACTTTTTCACTGGTCTCCATGTCGTTGTAGACGATCATCTTCTTACTGCCGCCTATCAGCGTGGTACGCACCTTTACCGGGGCCAGCCAGTTGAGGTGAAAATGGGCGATGAGATTGTCCTCGAAGCGCACCGAGACGTAGGCGATGTTCTCAAATGGGCAACCCAGGTGTTTCATGCCGGTCGCTGAGATGGAAACCGGATCGCGGTCGCAGAGATAATTCATGATGGAGAAGTCGTGCGGCCCCAAGTCCCAAAGCACGTTGATGTCGCTTTGAACCAATCCGAGGCTGATTCGCACCGAGTCGAAGTAAAGTAAGTCCCCTACTTCCCCTGAATCAAGAAGTGACTTAATGTGCCGGACAGCTCCTGTATAGAGGAACGTGTGATCCACCATCAGGACCTTGCCTTGCCTGTCGGCCAAGTCAATCAGATCCAGGGCCTGCGAGCTACTGGTGGCGAGCGGTTTTTCCACTAATACGTGCTTGCTCCTTTGCAGAGCTTTGCGAGCGAACGGGTAATGAGTTGAAACCGGCGTCGCGATAATGACGGCATCAATCCGGGAATCGGAAAGGATGTCGTCATAGTTCGAGCATGGCTCCACCGCCGGATAGCGCCGCTTCATGCGCGCCAACGCGCTCAGATCGAAGTCGCAAACTGCTTTGACTTCCACATCTTTTAACTCCAGAAAGTTCCTGACGAGATTGTGGCCCCAATAACCGCAACCGACGATAGCAACTCTGGGCTTACTCATGCCGTGACATCTCCTTTCTCGGAATCAATAGGGCAACCTGGCAAACCGGCATACTCGGTGGCGCAGCGACCGTGCATCAAGACGAAATCGGCTCGACCCATTCGCGATAGATCTCGACGGCGACCGAGCGGCACAAAGCATCGACCGACAACACCACACGCCAATCGCCCTTCGTGCGAATGAGAATGCCCTCGACGCCGGCGAGAGCGCCGCGGTGTACCCGCACGCGCTGCCCTTCGCGAAGGTAGGGCCAGGGCTCCGCGGATGCACCGGATTGAATGACCGCGCGGACCGCCTCGATCTCTTGATGAGAAATAATCGCCGGAGCGTTCCCAAACCGAAGTATCCCGATAACCCCAGGCGTCGTGATCAGGGGAGGCCGTCCCGAAAGGTCCGCGCGGCAAAAGACATAACCCGGAAATAAAGGAAGGTCTATGTCCTTCTCGCGATCGGACCATCGGCTCCGCTTGCGGTAGAGGGGTAAGAACCCTTCGTATTGCTTGCCACGAAGCGCATCGGCCACTACCTTTTCCCAACGCGGGCGCACGCGAATCGCGTGCCAGTCCGAGGCGCCCGAGACGGGAGTCCCGAGCGTCCCGGTCTCTGTGTCAAAACCGGATATTGCCGGTAGAGAGCTTGCCATTTTGTTTGTCTGCGGCGTCCAATGGACAGGCTGCCGCCCTCTCGGTCCCATTCCGCCAGCCTCTACTCGTGCCGGCACAATCAGACCGCTGCATTTCCCTCACGGCCCGCAGGCCGTTTTTCTTTATCACCCAGAGGGTGATGGCCATAATTTAGGATCGACTGACATGGTGCAATCGACCGACCACATCATCAGGTCCGACAGTCTCTTATTCTGCGGACCGGTCGCTTCTTCCTGCCGACCGGTTCACCTATGGTCTAGTGGCAGCGGGCCAGAATTTTTCCATTCGATCTCTTCAAATAGCCAGTTTGGATCGCTGTCCAGTGCCGCAGCGATCTTTGCCTTCATTTCCGGGCAAGGCTTTCGAAAGCCGTTCACGATGCGGCTCAGAATTGTCTCATCCAGATTCAGCATGCGAGCCAGGCGATTTTGACGTACACCCGAACGCCACATCTGAAGCTTAAGATTTGGATACATGTGGATTTCCTAAAATCGCTCTCGTATCTGGCTACTTCTCAAAACGAAATTTCGTTTCTCCTTATCAGGGCCGCGCTTCCGGAAGAGATCGACCGTAATCTTGTCGCCCGTAATACCCATAAACAGGCGTCTTCCAAAGCCACCAATTCTCGACACAATTAAGCACCACGCCCAGCATCTTCTCTTGTGGAACGGCTGCCAACGCCTTCAGGCACGCGGCCCGGTCACTGTGATCCGGTCGCATAACAAGAATGGCGGCGTCACAGACAAGCTGGATCAAGTCGTAGTCGGCGAGCATGGCAATCGGCGGCGCGTCAAAGATCACATGACTAAAGCGCGCGCGAGTCTGCTGAACTAACAGCCGCCAGCGCTCGCAATCCAGCAATTCGGCGGCGCTCTGAGCGGCATTACCCGACGGAAGGATAAAAAGATTCGGAAACTGTTCCGGACAGACGAGCGCCGACTCGAGATTGGCCTCTCCGGAAAGGATCTCAGCCAAACCGGGAGAATTCGGGATGCCGAGCGCCTCGGCAACGCGCGGCCGCCGTAAGTCGCTATCCACCAGCAGGACGGAGGAGTCGTCCTTGAGCGCAAGCGATGCGGCGATGTTGATGGACGTAACGGTTTTGCCATCTCCGCTACAGGCGCTGGATAGGACGATTGAACGGGGCCTCTTCGGATGGTGCAAAATCCTGGTCCGTATAATCCGGTATTGCTCGGCGGCAACGTGGTCCGGTCTATCGAACGGGAAAATAGGCGAAAATGTCGACAGGCGCAGCCGAACAACACGGCGGCCGTTGGAGGGAGAGGGGAGCGTGCCGATACGGCCGATCGGTAGCTCGGATGGCTGCGGCAGCTCGCCTGAGTCGGTCACCTCTGCGGCGCACAGGTCGCCGAAGTCAATAATGTTGCCTTTCCTGACGACGTCGAATATCTTGCTCATTTCGCTTCTCCACCCGCAGTTCGAAACCAGGTCGCAATCTTCCAAAATTTGGGAGGTTGTCGTACGTCTGGGATATACCGTTCCACCGATTTGCTCGCCGTTTCGATGCGTTCGATCGTGCGACTCATGGCATATGTATCCCCGGAAAAACCGGTGGCTGTCAACCCGTCCACTGAAGGCGAGGGCTTTGGGACGGCGATAGACAAATCCTCTAGGACTTCCTCAATCTGCGCCACTCCGATCGCTCGGATACCAGACCCGTACGCATTCACCAATGCCGCATCGCAAATGACATTGACAACGCGCGGAATTCCTGCAGAGGCCTGAGCCACCAGGTCAATGGCAGCGTCCGCGAACGGAAAGGCATGTCCCGCACAGGCCCGTGCCCAGCGGGTGTGGAGATAGCGCTTCACCTCAGGCGCAGTCAGCGGGTCGATGTGCATCCGGATCGCTACCCGTTGCTTTACCTGGCGCATGGAATCGAGTTGCAAAACGGCCGTCAGCTCATTCTGACCAACGAGGATGATCTGAAGAAGCTTCTGCTCGGACGTCTCAAAATTCGAAAGCAAACGTACTTCGTCAATCAAATCGCCGGTCAGCAGGTGCGCCTCATCGATGACCAGGACAGAAGTCTTTCCTTCGGCAAACGCTTTCAACAGCAGGTTCTTGAACAAGGAGAGCCGCAAGGCTTTGCTGGACGGAATATCCCGTTCACCGAAATCCATCAGAACCGATTCGAGGAGCTCGGAGCGCGTCAGCGCCGGGTTCACAATCACGCTAAACTGCGCGCACGTCACCGGAATGGATAAGAGCAGCTTTCTGACAAGCGTTGTCTTTCCGGTTCCGGCGTCGCCCGTCAGCACCATGAATCCCTTGCGTTCCGTGACCGCAAACAGTAGAGCTGCCAAGGCTTCACGGTGCCTAGTCGTGAGAAACAGAAACCGCGGATCCGGTGTTAACGAGAAGGGGCTCTTCTCGAGCCCGAAATGCTGCAGGTACATATGTCAGGCCTGTGTCGAACACCAGATCGAGAAAAGCGCCGGCAGCAACGAGCTGCCGATCAAAGCGCTCGCGGCGGCGATACCGGAGCCCGGCTTGCCGGCCGGAGCTGTCGGTTGGATCGGGGGAATACGGCCCAGAACGACGGTGCCTTCCGGCAGTTCCCATTCACCCAGAAACGCGTGCCTGCGAAATTCCAGCACGAAACCGAGCAGCAGGCCAAGGATCAGGCCCGCCATACTGCCGCCGATCGCGACAATCAGGCGCTTCGATTTCTCCGGCTTCTGAGGCGTGCGCGCCGGATCGATCACAGTGAATCGCTCGGATTTTTGCGAACGCTCCATATCCGTCGCGATCCCTGCGGCCATTTTCTTCTGAAGCAGAGAATTGTAATTGTTTGCAGATTCTTCGTAGTTTCTCTTCAGGCCGGCCATTTCCTGTTCCACCAAAGGAAGTTTGTTGATTCTGGCCTGACAGTCTGTAATGGAAGCGGTCAATTGTCCCCGTTGTTTTTCAAGAAAGTCGAGCTCGTGTTTTGCCGCCGGAATTTGAGCTCGAAGAGTGGCGATCCGTTCCCTGATTTGAAGGAGCTCGGGAGACGTGAGCGTCTCCCGGTCCGAGCTGTCTGCCGGATTCGGGCGGTCAGAGTTCATGGCCTTGGTTTCTTCGGCCTCTTCACGCTCGGCCTGAGCCAGTTCTCTCTCGACGGTCTGCACTTCAGGATGGTTTGGCGTATATCGCAAACGAAGGGCGCGAAGCTGATCGCGTAGTATCTCGGGCTTGGGTCGCAGAACTTTGCCTGAATCCGTGAGGATCTGGCTCGAACCTTTCAGTTCCCTCCGAAGGCTGGCTCGCAGACTAGCCTCCGTTGATTCGGCGGCCGATAACGATGCTTCGAGTGACATCTTCTTCTCTTGCGCCCGATCAATGCTCGTTTGGACTCCCTGTAGTTCCACGCTCAGGCTGCTGAGAGTTCCTAATAAGGAAGTCTGCTGCTCGGGAAGAGCGCCATTGTGCTCCTGCTTGAACTGGGCCACTTTCTGCTCCTGTTCATCCAGGCTTGTTCTGGCTTCCTGCAGCTGCCGCCGCAGGAAATCCACAGTGCCCTGCGCCTGGTCTTCCCGTGCGCGCACATTCTCTGCCACGTACAGCCCAGCGAGGCGGTTGGACACTTCAGCCACCGTTTCGGGATCCTTGCCTTGGTATCCGAGCCGGAACGCGTGCATTCGATCGCCTGTCCAGCTCTTCTCAAAATTCACCGAGATGTCTTGGCGCATCTTGTCCAACAGTTCTTCCTGCGTCAAATGCCGCTTCTCATTCCGGTACAGGTGGAACGCGTTGATGATCTCGAGAAGACGCGTGCTCGTCATAATGTTTTGACTGATGAGGGCCAAACGGTCCGCGACGTCGCCGCTGACTGTCGGGCTCACGAGAGTTTCGGGAATCTTTTGCGAGTCGACCAGGACGACGGCTTCCGCTCGATACACCGGGGGGAGTAGCTGGACCATAGGGATGGACACCGCGGAAGCTGCCAGCCAAAACGAAAGGGTAAGCCATCTTCGCTTCCACAGCATCCTTAATATCGATAAAGCCTGGCGCGAATTCTGTTGGTTTTCGGTCTCGCTATGGTCTAACATTTAGGGCGATTGCAGGAGCGCCAACATCTTGTTGACACTTCTGTCAGAGCAAGAACGGGACCATATACAAATCGACGCCGGGAACCCGATGGGAACGCCTGAAAATTGGCAGTGAGCATTGGAATAGCAGGAATTGTGCTCACGCGGCCGCCATGCTCGATGTTGTGCAGCAAATCCTAAAGAATTTGTCCCAATTTTCCGCTTAAAGTTCCCAATTGACGTCCCTTCTTGAACCCACTAAAGCGTCTTGCCGGACACGAGCGCAGTGAAAGAGACCTCTATGCAAAGCTTGACAATCGGAGTTCCGTTACAGGCCGGGCGCGGTTACAAATCTCAACAAACGCATTCTGCGGCAAGCGCCTGCTTCAGTTCGGAGATAACAGCGGCCTGATCGTTCTCATCCATTTGCGGGTACAAAGGTAGAATAAGACCGGTATCCTGAGCTTCCTCGCTGTGGTGAAGCAATCCGGCGCTGCGCCATGGTTGTGTTCGATACGCCGGCTCGCGATGCGCACACATGATTCCGCGACGTGTCGCGATGCCGCGCTCGAGAAGCATTTGCATGACTTGCCCACGGTCCAGATCCTGCGGGACTCGGACACAGAAGCTTTGCCAGTTGCTGCGCGCCCACGCAGGCTCGGTGGGGAGCTCTAAGTGTGGAACATCCTTTAGTGCCTCGCGATAGGCCGAGGCGAGTTCGCGGCGGCGTGCCACGACCTGGGGCAAACGCTTCAATTGCTCCCGGCCGACTGCAGCCTGGATATCCGTCATCCGATAGTTGAAGCCAAGCTCAGCGTATTCCTCAAAGACAACGCGCGTGGAGGCGTGGCGGGCGGCATCGGAAATAGACATCCCATGCTGTCGCCACAAGCGGAATTTTTCATCCCACTCCCGATGCCTGGTGGTAAGCATCCCACCATCTCCTGTCGAAACGATTTTCCTAGGATGAAAGGAAAAGCAAGCCACGTCTCCGTGAGGTTTCCCGATCCTTTCCCAGCCGCCGTTCCAGAGCACCTCACTGCCGATCGCGCAAGCGGCATCTTCAATCAGTGGCAACCCGTGTTTTTGGGCGATGGCGACCAGGCGCGAGAGCTCGCAAGGCATTCCCATTTGGTGCACGCAAAGAATAGCGCGGGTCGAACTTGTGATCGCCGCTTCTACCTGATCGGCGTCGAGGTTGAATGTATCGGTACAAATATCGACAAATACCGGAATGGCTCCGCAGTACCGGATGCTGTTCGCCGTGGCGATGAACGAGTGGCTGACGGTGATTACTTCATCTCCGGGCCCGACACCAGCAGCGAGCAGCGCGAGATGTAGAGCCGTCGTACAATTCGAGACCGCGCACGCATACCGTGCATTCACCGATTCGGCAAACTCGCGCTCGAATCCGGCGACTTCGGGGCCTTGCGTGATCCAGCCGGAGAGAATCGCACGCCGGGCAGCATCGGCCTCGTGTTCGTCGATCCATGGCTTGGTGATGGGGATGGGTTTGGTGATGGGAATCATTTGGAGATCGTTGCCTTTCTCAGGTGAGCTGAGCGACTGCTTCGAGGCACTGCTGTTCCTCCCACCAGGCGACCAGGCGGCGTAATCCGTCTTCTAGGGTCACTTGTGGCCGAAACCCGAGGAACTGCTCGGCCTTACGTGTGTCGGCGAGCCGCCTGGAGACCGGATTTACCTTTCGAGCAGGTCCGTATTCGGGCACAGATAATCTGCCCATGGCCCGGCCCAGAACTGCCGCGAGGTCATTTAAACTTGTTTCGATTCCGCTCGCGATATTGAAGACTTCATCCGTGACGGAAGCTTTCGCAGCCAGAATGTTCGCCCGCGCCACATCCTCAATGAACACGAAATCCATAGTCTGCGTTCCGTCCCCCAGAATCAGACACGGCCTGCCTTCCGAAAGCCGTTCCATCCAGCGAATCAATACTTCGGTATAGGCGCCGTGCGTATCCATCCGAGGGCCGTAAACGTTAAAGTAGCGGAGCGCGACGTAATTCAAGCCGTGCATCTCGTGAAAGCTGCGGAGTAAGCCTTCGTTGAACAGCTTTGCGGCGCCATACAGTGTCCGGTTATTGTATCCGTGATGCGTTTCCGAAGTAGGAAATTCCTCGGCGAGCCCGTAGATGGAAGCCGATGACGCCGCCACGATCTTCTTGACGCCGGCTTCGACCGCTGCCTCGAGAATGTTGAAGGTACCATCCGCTAACACTTCTACGCCGAGCCTCGGGTCTCCCGCGCACTGCGTAATACGAAGCGCCGCCTGGTGAAAGACTACGTCGATCCCTTCCATGACTTCAGAGACCAGTCGTTTGTCTCGGATGTCTCCCTCGATAATTTTGACGTTTCCTCGTGCTGCAGCAGTGGCGAGGTTCTCCCGCCGTCCCCGGCTGAAGTCGTCGAGCACAACGACTTCGGCGACGTCCTCCGCTACAAGGAGATCGGCAATATGAGAGCCGATCAATCCGGCTCCGCCTGTGATTAAGGCTCTTTGGTGAGAATTCATCTATCGTCCTCAACGAAAATCGTCAGATTGCGCCGGTGCACGAAGTGTGCCCTTCGGACTGCGCCCCGGACGATGCGGGCATCGCGATGCCCGTGTGCGTGAGAGCTTCCGAGAGAACAACTTTCCGGCGACGCTTCGAGAATCAAACCATGCCCGCCACGACAGGTACGGGCTCGGACGGTTGTTTCCAGGCCGCGCTCGCAGCGTAAACGCTTTGAAATTCCAGAACCGCCTCGCTCACCTCCTCGATTTGCTCATCGGTTAGTTCCGGGAACATGGGGAGGGAGATCTCCTCGGAAGCAATCCGTTCGGAGACAGGGAAATCTCCTGCCCGGTAAGGTAACTCGGAGTACGCTGGCAACAAATGAATGGGAGTCGGATAATGAATTCCCGTCTGCACTCCACGAGCGGCGAGGGCATCGATCAGTTCCCGCCTGTTGGGCGAGAGAACAGGGTAGACGTGATAGACATGCCGGTGACCCGGCGCTTCAGACGGAAGCTGGAGGCCGGAATGTTCCAGGACCTGCGCGTAGCGTGAGGCGTGGGAGCGACGGGCCTCTGTCCATTTCTCAAGGTACTGAAGTTTAACACGAAGGATAGCACCCTGCACTCCTTCCATTCGGTAGTTGAACCCCTTTAGCAGATGTTCGTACTTTCTTTCGGCGCCCCAGTCACGCAAGATCCGGATTTTCCGAGCGAATTCGGGGTTATCGGTGGTTACCATTCCTCCTTCGCCGTACGCGCCCAAATTCTTGCCCGGGTAAAAGCTGAAGCAACCCAAATCTCCGATAGACCCGCAGCGCCGGCCTGCGTACTCCGCTCCATGCGCCTGCGCGGCGTCTTCAATCACGAGAAGTCCGTGGCGGCGCGCGACGGCGACGATGGCGTCCATGTCGGCCGCGTGCCCGTAGAGATGCACAGGCAGAATCGCTTTGGTCCGTGGCGTAATAGCGGCCTCGACCTGTTCGACGTTCATCGTATAGGTCACCGGATCGATATCCACAAAGACCGGCTTGGCTCCGGTGTAGCCGATCGCGGCCGTGGTCGCCACAAACGTGAAGGGAACCGTGATCACTTCATCCCCGGGGCCGATTCCGGCTGCGAGCAGCGCTAAATGGAGGGCGCTCGTTCCAGTATTGACCCCGATGCCGTAACGAACTCCGCAGTAGGCCGCAAATTCATCTTCAAATGCAGCTACCTCCTTTCCTAATACGAATTGCGTACACTCGAAAACCTTGGCAACGGCCGAGAGCACTTCGTCTTTGATACTGAGATACTGCTGTTTTAAATCTACAAAGGGAATAGGCATAGTGATTTGGACTTAAACGCACACCGGTTGCGCAGCCGGACAATTCCTTACCAGGGTCGATCGGCCACGGTCTTTCATGGATTGCGTCGCTGCCTCGAGAATGCTGACCACGCGCAAGCCAGCGAAGCCGTTCGTCACAGGCACCTTCTTATGCTCGATACATTCGGCAAAGTGCTGCGCTTCGACACGCAGAGCTTCCGTCACATCAAGCTGAGGACAATACATATCTCCGGAGCGATAGCCCACCAGCATTTTGTAAACAGATTCGGGGCCGTTCTTGACCGTAATGCCCTTGTCATAGAGCTTGACTTTCTCGCTGCTCTCCATGTCGTCATATACGATCATTTGGCGGCTGCCTCCGAGCAGCGTTCTGCGAACCTTCACCGGAGAGAGCCAGTTGACGTTCAAGTGCGCGATGAGCGGGCTATCGTAGAAAGCTGTGACGTAGGCGACGTTCTCCGCTACGCCCTTGACGTGGCCGATTCCCGTAGCGGAAACAGCGACAGGGAACTGGGGCAAAAGAAAATCGAGAATCGAAAGATCGTGGACCGCTAAATCCCAGATCACATCCACATCGTGCTGGAACAAACCCAGATTGACGCGAGTCGAATCATAGTAGTAGATCTCCCCGAGCGAGCCGCGCTCGATGATCTCGCGAATCTTGCGCACCGCGCCGGTGTAGACAAACGTGTGGTCGACCATGAGGATCAGATTCCGGCGATCCGCTTCCTCGATGAGGCGCAGTGCCTGGTCGGAACTCGCCGTCATGGGTTTTTCAACCAAAACATGTTTACCCGCCTTGAGGGCCTCCATTGCGAGCGGAAAGTGTGTTGATACCGGGGTGGAGATCGCCACCGCATCCACTTGGGTATTTCTGAGTAAATCGCGGTAATCGGCGGAAACCTTTACTCCGGGGTAAGCCCGACTGGCAGTAGCACGACGGTCTTCACTCAAATCCGCTATGGCGATGACCTGTGTCGACGGACACGCCGAGAAATTACGGACCAGATTCGGTCCCCAGTAGCCATATCCAACTACTCCGACTCGTATCAATTCAGTCCCTCCGGAAGTTTTATGCCACACTCATTCCACAAAATCGATCGTCAAAGGATCAGGGTGCTAATCGGCTGCCACGCTCTGGACTTGGTCGCGATGTGCGCGCACATCTCCGATAACACGGGCCGGCACGCCGGCAACAATCGCGTAGTCTGGTACGTCCCGATTGACCAGCGCGCCAGCGCCCACTAAGGCGTGTTCGCCAATGGAAATACCGCCAAATATCGTCGCATTGCTGCCGATAGAAGCGTTTCTGCCAACTCTCGTTGGCAGGCAAATCCAGTCTTTTGCCGTTTGAAGTGTTCCGTCCGCGTTGACCGCGCTCGGGTACATGTCGTTGATGAACATCACCCCGTGCCCAATGAATACGAAATCCTCGAGGGTTACTCCCGAACAAAGAAACGAATGACTGGATACCTTACAGTTACAACCCGTAGTTACCTCGCTTTGGATCTCGACAAATGGCCCAATCCGCGTTCCCTTACCAATCTGGCATCCGTAGAGATTTACCAGTTCGGGTTGATAAATGACGACACCTTCTCCGAGCTTCACGTCGGAAGCGATCATGTGCGTACGTTCCGCCTTTTTGTAGGATCAGCAGCAAGGAAAGCATTTCAGCGGCCAAATGGTGACGAGCGGGTCGCCTCTGCCGCGAATCTACTTGAAGCAAAAAAGGTTGTGCCGGGTAACATCAACTCCCGTTCCCGCCGGTCGAGCACGGGGGAGTATCGCTTCCTGGTGCGCAGTTCTATTGCGAAAACGTAAGAAGAAGGGCGAATGTTTGGGAAGAAAATAAAACGAAAGGCGACTCGCGCAGGCCCTCTCCCGGGCGATTCCTTCCTTGCCGCCTGTAAACGGCACGCCGCTTTGAAGTTGTTGAGATACACGAAGTTCGGACAAGCCCTGTGGTTACGCGGAATCGCGCAAGAAAGAAACGGACCTAAGCATGCCCTTTTCGCTGCGTGAAATCTGCGTCTTTGGGACGCGCCGCCAGCATTTTCCCGCTGTCAGCGCGAGGCATATATGTCTGCGAGCTTGCTTCTCTCGTTGGTCGAACTGTGTGCCGGTGTATCGCCGAAGGGCAGCCGGTTCCATTGATGAACCGGCTCGTCCTGGTACTGCTACTTAGTACGGCATATTCGGTGCAACTCAGGGGCCAATGCGCGCAGCCCGCAAACGCCATCGTTGCCGAGAACTGTTTACCGGGCAGCGCGCAAGATGAGTGGGACGTAAGTACGGGTGACGCAGGCGATCCCAGCATTCAAGGCTTCGCCACCGATATCAGCGTCAACCGCGGCGGCACTGTTTTCTTCAAGATCAACACCGATGCAAGATCCTATTCGATCAATATTTACCGGATGGGCTACTACGCCGGCATGGGAGCTCGGAAAGTAGCCACGATCACTCCCTCCGTACCTCTTCCGCAAACCCAACCGGCATGCCTTTCCGACCTGCCCACGGGCTTAGTGGATTGTGGGAACTGGGCCGTTTCAGCTTCCTGGCAGGTCCCCTCAAATGCAACTTCGGGAATTTATTTTGCCCATCTGATCCGCGGGGATACCGGAGGAGATAGCCATATTGTTTTCATCGTTCGCAACGATTCGGGCCACTCGGCAATTCTGTATCAAACCTCGGATGAAAGCTGGCAAGCATACAACTACTACGGGGGTGGAAGCCTCTATGGTCCTGCCACCGCCACTTTCGATCTCGACACAAGAGCGTATAAGGTAAGTTACAACCGTCCATTCTTTACTAGGAGTTTTGGCGACGAGACGGCCACGTGGCTTTTCGGACCCGAGTATCCAATGGTGCGCTGGCTTGAGCAGAACGGCTACGACGTGAGTTACTTCACGGGAGTGGATGCAGCCCGGAATGGCGGTCTCATCAAGAACCATCAGATCTATATGACGTCCGGACACGACGAGTACTGGTCAGGTCCACAGCGTGCGAACGTCGAGGCTGCTCGCGACGCAGGTGTCAATATGGCATTCTTTACCGGAAACGAGGTTTTTTGGAAAACACGTTGGGAAAACAGCATGGACGGCTCAAACACCTCGTTCCGCACGATGGTCTGTTACAAGGAAACGCTGTCGTTTGCGAAAACGGATCCGCAAGATCCGCCGGTCTGGACAGGCACATGGCGCGATCCGGGTTTTAGTCCTCCTGCCGATGGTGGCCGTCCTGAAAATGCGCTTACCGGCACATTGTTTATGGTCAACGGTCCCGGCGGCGATAACGACGGCGGTCTCTCTATCCAGGTCCCGGCCGCCGACGGCAAGATGCGTTTCTGGCGCAACACTGCGATCGCCTCGCTTGCGCCGAACGCCACTTACACGCTCCCCGCTGGCACGCTTGGTTACGAATGGGATGAAGATATCGACGATGGAGCGAGGCCAGCGGGAGCCTTTCCGCTATCTACCACGACTTACTCGCTCACGACCGATCTGCTGCTCGATTTCGGAGCGACATACGGGGCGGGGAAAGCAACGCACCATTTGATGATGTACCGCTCTCCCAGCGGCGCGCTGGTTTTTGGTGCGGGAACCGTTCAGTGGTCCTGGGGATTGGATGACAATCACGATACTCCGTTTCCTTTCGGGAGTCCGGATCAGAACATGCAGCAGGCCACCGTCAATCTGCTCGCTGATATGGGGGTTCAACCGGGGAGCCTGCAAGCCGGGCTCCTGTCTGCGGCGCCCTCCACGGATAGAGCAGCTCCTTTCTCCGCGATCACCACGCCAATTTCCGGAGCCTCTTATGCCATCGGGAGCTCGATCACAATTACAGGAACCGCAACCGATGCAGGCGGTGGAATGGTGGCCGCAGTCGAGGTCTCCGGTGATGGCGGAAGCACATGGCATCCGGCTGCCGGCCGTCAGAACTGGAGCTACACGTGGACCCCGAGCGCGGTTGGCATTGCGACGATTCTGAGCCGCGCGGTGGACGACAGCGGAAATATCGAGACTCCTTCGTCTGGTGTTGCCATCCATGTTATGGAGCACGACTGCCTGTGTAACGGATACGGGCCCTCAGCGGCTCCTTCGACACCGGACAGCGGGGATCCGAGTCCGGTTGAACTTGGCGTTAAATTTCACGCTGACTACGATGGCTACGTCACGGGCATTCGCTTTTATAAGAGCGCAACGAATACCGGGACTCATGTCGGAAATCTGTGGAGCAGCACAGGGACACTGCTCGCCAGCGCTATGTTTGCGGGCGAAGCAAGCTCCGGCTGGCAGCAGGTGAATTTCAGCAACCCGGTTGCGATCAGCGCGAACACGACATACGTCGCGTCTTACTATGCCCCGGCTGGCCACTACGCAGCGACCACCGGCTATTTCGCAACATCTGGTCTGGATGCCCCTCCTCTTCACTTCCTCCGGAACGGCGCCGACGGGCCGAATGGCGTATACGCTTATGATTCGCAGTCAAGTTTTCCCGCCAGCAGCTTCATATCAACGAACTACTGGGTAGATGTGGTTTACATGCCCGCCACATCGATGGCCGACGCTCCTCCTGCTCTGGTCGTCACACCTGGGAATCTCAATCTGATGAGTTTTCTCGGAAGTAATTCACCGAGCCAAGCAATCACGATCTTCAACCAAGGCAGTTCCACGCTTACATGGACTGCAAGTGCGAATGCATCTTGGCTCGTTCTGTCCGCGACCAGCGGGACGACTCCGGAGACTCTCTCGGTCTCCGCTAACCCGGCGGGTCTTGCTCCGGGAACCTATAGCGGTGCGATTACGGTAACGGCTCCAGGTGCCACGAATGGGCCCCAGACGGTGACCGTAACTCTGACGGTTACGAACCTGCTCCTGTCTTCGACTTTCGCCAATGTTGATGCTCTTCAGGGCTGGGTGGGCTCTCCGCTGAATGGCAGCTTGAACTGGATCGTCTCCAACCAGGCTCTTGAGTACAACGGCAGCGGGAACTCCCAGCTGTTTGCGGGTAGTTCCGGGTGGACAGACTACACGGTCAGCGCGACGTTCCAGCTCGGAACTCTCCTCGACTGGCCGGGAGGCATTCGTGGGCGAGTGGATCCCATCACCGGCGCGGGCTACATGGCATGGGTCTACCCGGCGCTAAACGAGATCATCTTGTACCGTGCATCGGCCTGGGATATCAATCAACCGCTCACGGTGCTCGGGCAGTCCTCTGCATTCTTTGAAACAACTAGGTTTCACAACTTGAGCCTTATTTTTGAAGGAGCTCAGATCCAAGTTGCATACGACGGTGAAGTGCTCATTACCGCAACCGATTCCACGTATCCGGGCGGCCTGGTTGCCCTCGAAGGCCTGAACCAGCCGATTGCGCTTCAAACCGTGCTGGTTACGTCACCGCATGCGAATACCAGTTCGATCTCTATCTCAACGTCGTCGCTTTCATTCAGTGCGAACTATGGCGGTGGAAACCCGGCTCCGCAGACCATTCAGATCTCGGGCTCCGGTGGTGGATCTCTTGGCTGGACCGCCTCAACGGTTGTTCCGTGGCTCTCTGTATCGCCTGTGAGCGGCGTGACACCGGCCAGCCTGCAGGTTTCGGTGAACTCGTCCTCTTTAGGTGCAGGAACTTATAGCGGTGCCGTTACCGTGACTTCGCTCGGTTCCGTCCCGAATACCAGAGTGATTACCGTTGAGTTGACCGTGGTCACGCAGCCGCCGGTGATCGTCCTCTCGCCTTCCAGCATGAATTTCCTGTTCATAACAGGGCAAGCCGCGCCGACTGCGCAGGTGCTGGCGGTGGTAAACGGCGGGTACGGCAGCTTCGGCTATACGGCCTTGAGCGACTCTGCATGGCTCCTGGTCTCTCCGGCCTCGGACTCGACTCCGGGTAGCATCAGCACCACGGTGAATGTAGCCGGATTGGCGACCGGCACATACAGGGGTCACACAACGATCACAGCTTCAGGCGTCCCAAATTCCCCTGTATCGATTCCGGTAAGCCTTCAAGTGCTCTCCGGCGATCTTGATGAGCGCTTCGCAAGCGGAGCGAACGGCTGGATCATTTCGCCGATGGGGCTAGCGGAAGGTTGGAGCGCTTCAAACGGCATCTATTCCTATAGCGGATCGGGTCTGAGCCAGTCGTGCACAGGAAATAGTAACTGGTCGGACTATGTCCTGGACGCCAGTATCAAGCTGTCATCCCTGTCAAATTGGCCGGGCGGAATTCGCGCGCGCGTGAACCCGTCAACGGGCGCGGGCTACGCGGTATGGCTCTATCCGGCTTCCGGTCTCGCAATTCTTTATCAAGTAGGTCAGTGGGATATTAACGGAGCTATCCTTAAGCAACTTGCCCAGGCTCCTCTTTCCTTCGATAGTACTGCTTTTCACGATCTTCGAGTCTCGTTCACCGGAAGCTCTATCTCTGTTTTCTGGGATGGAACTATGATCATGACAGCCACCGATGCGAGTTATGCAAGCGGTTTCGTTTGCCTTGACGGCGACACTCAGCCCATCGCGTATTCGAGTGTCACGGTGGGCGCTGTCCTGAGTCAGCCTACATTGGACCCTCAGCCGGCCATGGTATTTAGCGCGTTGCCCGGTGCGTCATCTGGCGCCCAGACGATTAACATCACCGCCGGAGGCGCGAGCACTGCCTGGGCATTCACCAGCAGCGTACCGTGGCTCACTGCCGTTGCTTCCTCGGCGCTCACGCCCGGCGTTCTTACGGTCTCGGTAAATCCGGCTGGGCTTTCAGAGGGAACCTATTCGGGAACGCTGACCATTTATGCCCCGGGGGCGAGTAACTCTCCTCTGGCGATTCCGGTTACTCTCGCCGTGAGAGCGGCCGTGATGTCCGTTGCGCCTTCGGCGTTGGCATTCTTCGGCGTTGTTGGGTTGAATCCGCCGGCACAGAACATCGCGGTTGCAAACCTCGGGTCTGGAAATCTCGGGTGGACTGCGAACGCCACGGCCGCTTGGCTGCAACTCGGCTCGACAAGCGGTTCCGCGCCTTCGACAATTGCGGTTCAGCCGAGCACGAGCGGGCTTGCAATCGGCCGGTACAATGACGCGATCACGCTCTCGTCGGCCGATGTAACGAACAGCCCCGCTAGCGTTCCAGTGTCGGTCGAGATCGGCAATCTTCTGTTCAGCGACGATTTCAGCACAGGAGCTGGAAACTGGACCGTCTCGCCTCTGGGCTTCAGCTCCGGTTGGTCCGTTGCGAACCAGAGCTATACGTATGACGGGGAGGGGCATACGCAGGTCTGGGCCGGGAGCGAGTTGTGGGACGATTACACGCTGGCCGTCGATTTCCAGCTCTCATCGATGAATGATTATCCCGGAGGTCTGCGAGGCCGCGTCAACACCAGTTCAGGCGCCAGTTACGGTGTGTGGATCTATCCGGCTGAGCGAAGCTTACGGCTTTACCGGATCGATCAATGGAATATCGATGCGGGCAGCGCACTGCTCGGGGAATCCGGAGCGCTTGGCATCGATACGAATGTCCACAATCTTCGCCTGAGCTTCCGAGGCTCGACGATCAGCGTCTACTACGATAGTCAACTAGTGATCACCACCAGCGACTCCAGCTATGCGCAAGGAGCTGTTGCACTCGATGTATCCGATCAGACGATCACATTCTCGAATGTAAGCGTCATCGGCTTTTGATCACGGACCCGCGAGAATCTCGCAGATGCTCAGGTTATACCGATCCCCGGTAGGTGCCGTGTCGTTGATCGTGACGCTGGTCCCGCTCGCTGGCGTGGTGGCGTTTCGTCGTTGCACCCAGTAAGTGTCTCCCGCCGGGGACAGATTCTGATGTATCATCGTTTGCCCCGATCCGACTGTCCGGGCGATGGCATTGTCGTAATCGTTCCCTACGCCAAAGACCCAGGAATTATTTCGAGTCGTGACCAGGGTGGCAGTCGGAGCACCGGTTCTTGCGTTCGCGCTTTTGGTAGCGCCGATAGCTTGCGAACCATTTGTGCCGCCTGTCGTGGGCACGCCTTTAAAGCTCATGACAGTCATAGAGGACGCAACGCTGTGCGACAGCGTTGCGGTTACGGTCACGTTCGTGAGGGCAGAAGGGGCGAACGTGCGCCAGATCTCGGACGTCCCACTCTGCGTGTTTGTCCTCACCACCAGTGCCCAGGTTAGTCCACCACCTGTGACGTTTGAGACTACTGTGTTGGTACCAGTAAGGTAATCGGTTGCGACAAACGCGAGGAGCAGCTCATTTCCTGAAGTTGTCGAGAATGACGGACTTGTAATAGTGGAACTGTTTGTCCCGCGATCTACCGACGTGGTCGCGTCGATCGAGATCCCAGTCACGGCAGTAGCCGTGAAGCTGACTCCGCTCAGGCTGACGCCGTTAATGGTGACCGTCTGACTTGTGGGACTGAACGTGAAGCCTGCTTTTGAGGGTGTAACCGTATACGTACCGTTTAGCAGCCCGCCGAAGCTGTAGTTGCCAGATGAATCGCTAGTGGCGCTCGCCGTTGCCGCGCCGCTGAGGTTTAGGGTCACGCCAGTGCCAGCAGACGATGGAGTGATCGTTCCAGAGATGCTAAAGGTGCTACCGCCAGAGGTGGCCGTAAAGGTCGGTACAGTAACGTTCCCGCCGTTGACGGTTACCGATGCGCTGGTGGGTTGGAACGTGAAGCCTGTTTTGGTCGGGGTTACCGTGTAGTTCCCGTTGCCCAGACCTGTAAACGTGTAATTGCCCGACGCATCCGATGTCGTCGTCCCCCCTGCGTCGCCGCTCAAGCTCACGCTTGCACCGCCTGTTCCGGCATTGCCCGAAATGGTGTATGTCACCGTGGTGAATGCAGGTACGGTAACATTCGCGTTATTCACAGTGACGCTGGCGCTGGCCGGAGTAAACGTGTAAGTAGGGCTTGTCGGCGTCACAGTGTAGGGACCGTTTGCTAATCCTGTAAAACTGTAGTTACCGCCGGAATCCGCGGTTGTGGTCGCATTAGAAGTGTTACCGAGAGTAACAGTTGCGCCGTTCCCTCCGGGACCCGTAATTGTTCCCGATATCGTCCAGGTATTCGTCGAGGATGTTGTGAACACGACGTCTACCCAATAGTTCGTCGAGTTGAAGGTGCTCGATGGGAATCCGCCTCCCACTGCATACACGTACGTTCCGTTGGAGTCGGCAGGGCTATTTACAACGGCGTGCAATGGCGGCTGGTCCACGCCTGCAGTCGCGAAAAAGTTTAGATTAGCGGCATAGTGACCGTTCGGTGCGTAGTACGAGATCACATACGTCGTGTTGGCGGATACTGCAATCGGCGAGGGGAAGCTTGCCTGCTGCCACCCCGAAGCTGTCTCGTTGGTAAATGTAACCGTTCCGAGGTTCGTTCCGGAATCGTCCCAAAGGTTGCCAAGGTGGGTGCCTGTATTACCCGATCCTTTATAAAACCGGATGCCGGTGATAAATCCGGCTACGTCGGTGCGGAACCGCAGCCCAAGCTCCACTGAGGACGAATCGCTGTCTGCGGGCGTCCCTGGCACAGTCGAATTATTCCAGATGGAACACGGGCACGTTGTGAAGGTCAGCGGTTGATTGCCGCTTGTCGGGAATGTGGCGCTGTTATTCGAAGCGTCCGCCGAGGTAACCCGATAGTAATACGTTGTACCGCCGGTCAGGCCCGTAAGGGTCACTGCATGTGATGTGACGAGTGTAGGGTCAGACACGTTGGACGTCAGCGACGAAGGAGAAGTGCCAAAGTCCACACGCGAGGTCGCCTGTACGTTGGTGGACCATGTGATCTGGGCGGAGCTGCTAGTCGGAATCGCTGCCACGGCCGAAATAGCGGGTGGGGCATTGAGCGGCGTGGTGGTAAAGCTGGCGGGTCCTGTGTTAGTCGGTGGAGAAGTTGAGCTGTTGTTCGAAGCATCGACGGACGTCACGCGGAAGTAGTAGTTCGTTCCGGGAGTCAAGTTTGAGAGCGAGAGGCTATGTGTGCCGGTCAGCGTCGGATCGCTGAGGTTCAAGTTCAGCGCAGACGGGGATGTCCCATAGTCAACACGGGACGTAGCAGATACGTCGGTATTCCACGTAATAGTGGCACTTGTTGTTCCTGGCGTTGCCGTCACCGCGGAAATGATCGGGCCTTTGGTCGTTGTAAAGACAATGTCAACCCAATAGTTCTCTGAATTGAACGAATTCGTCGGGAAACCGCCGCCCGTGCCGTAAACGTATACAGCGTTTCCTCCGTCCACTCCGTTTGCAAGAGCGTGTAGAGGGGGCGCATTTACGCCGGAGGTTCCAAAGTATGCTTCGTCAGATGAGTACCCACCGTTCGGGGCATAGTATGAAACGATATACGTCGTGTTTGCAGAAATCAGGACAGGGGAGGGGAAATTCGCCTGCTGCCATCCTGAAGCGGTTTCGTTGGTGAACGTAACGGTCGCGAGATTAGTCCCGGTGCTCGACCAGAGATGGCCGACGTGAGTCCCCGTGTTGCCCGACCCCTTGTAAAAGCGCACCGATGTTACATAGCCGGCGACATCACTGCGGAATTTCGTTCCGACCTCAACAGCCGAGTCCGGCGTGGTCGGTGTGCCGGGTACTGTCGAAGGGGTCCAAATCGAACAGGGACAATTGGAGCCGGGACCACCGGAAACAGTGTAATTTACACTCGTTGGTGTCGTCTGGACATTTGCACTGTCATCAGACGCTCGCACCATCACCGTTGCCGAACCCGACAGGGTCGACGGCGTCCAACCGCTATACGACCATTGCGCCCGTCCTGCTGCTGGGTGCCAGCTATTTCCGCCGTCAACCGATACCTCGACCGCTCCGACGACGCCTCCACCCGAATCCGTTGCGGTACCGGTCAAGGTAACCGGGGAGCCATAGGAAACCGATGATCCGGCCGGAGGAGAAGTAATGTTCGAGGTCGGGGGCGTTGCATCAGTTGATTTGGTAGCGGCAACCAGTCCCGCTTGCAAAGTTGTTGGCTGGGCGCCCATATCGGCGAACAGGTTCACCGTGGCTTGCTGCATCCGTACGTCGGGCGGATTACCCCCCTCATCGTGGTCGTCTTCCAAGCCCCACGACCACTGGACCGTTCCGGCTCCAAACACCAACGCGCCACTCGGTGCGCGATACAGCGTCAAGTGGTGTGTCACATTGCCGGCGCCATAGGTAACGCCGTAATCTAAGAGCAAATCATCGGTCATCGTATAAGTGGACGTCGAAAGCGGAACCAGCCCGGCTGGCCGCGCTCCGTTGTCCATATCGGTGTCCCATTCATAGCCCAATGTTCCCGCCGGAAGGACCGCTGTCTGGCCAGCACCGAGATTCGCGACGGATGTATTGCGCCAGAAACGCATCTTTCCGTCCGCGGCAGGCACCTGAATCGACAAATCCGAGTTGTCCGACCCTGGTCCGTTCACTACGAAGATTGTGCCCGTCAGGGCATTTTCCGGCTTTCCTCCGTCGGCGGGGGGACTAAAACGTGGATCGCGCCACGTCCCTGTCCACGTTGGTGGATCATTCGGATCTTTTTGGTAAGTTCCTTGTCCAGAGTTGAAAAAGCTTTCCTTGTAGCAGACCATCGTGCGGTACGGAGTGTTCGAGCCGTCGATACTGTTCTCCCAACGGGTCTTCCAAAACACCTCATTGCCACTGAAAAACGCCAGGTTCACACCGGCCGCCCGGGCTGCTTCCAGGCTGGCGCGGCGCTCCGTCGACGTATATTCATCATGCCCGACGGACAGATAGACCTTATGGTTCGTGATCAGGTTTGCATTTCGCACAGCATCCACGCAGGTGAAATAACTGACGTCGTAGCCATTCGCCTCGAGCCAGAGCACCATCGGGTATTCGGCGTTAAAAATGAAGGTCCAATCTTCAAAGCTTCGTGTATTAGATGGCCGATTGTAGCTTACCTTGTATGCACGATTGTTCAAGTTCCATCCGGTGTCACCATACACACTAAATCCTCCGTAATTGTTGTAAGCAACCCAAGTCTGATCCGAAGTCTGAACCAGGAGATCGGAATGGCTCGCATCATTACGAACGACAAAGAATATTTGGCTGTCATCACCGTTATCGGGCCGGACCAGATGTGCGAAGTAGATTCCGGAAACAGCGGTTGAGGGTACCGTCCAAGAGGCAGATATGGCCCAGTTGCCACAATCTATGAGCTTGGTTGCCGAGTCGGTTATGCAGGCGGGTTGCGTCTGGGGAAGAACGACGGAAGGATTGACAGTAGCAACTTTTCGAGCACCGTCACCTCCGTAATATCCCATCCTGTATATATCCAGGCGATAGCTCGCGGCAGTAGTTTTCACTTTGAAAAACACTGTCTGGCCGACATTCACGCTAATATCCGTCGCAAATCCCTGAATATCCGCGTCGCCTGACCCGCTGGTTCGCCAATCCGTATCTCCCGGCAGTTGGTTCTCGCACGCAACCGGATTGCTGCAGGCCGCTTGAGCGATGCGGACGGCGGGGCACGCTACCAGTAGGATCGACCACAGAACGGGTTCGACGATAATAGATCTAAGCGCTAAAAAGCATTGTCGGCTAACACCGTCGTTCCGATTAGAAAAGTTCACCGGACAAACCTACCCTTCGGGGTTTCCGGCGGGCACTTATAAGACCACTCCTATCGCTGGGAAAGTATGGGGATAGAGGAGGCGACCTCGACGGGAATAGCCGACCGGTGCCGCACGTCCCGGGAATCGAGTTACAAAGAATTGGACTTCTGTCCCAATATTTCCCAAAGAGTCGAGGGTGCTCTGATACCCGAGAATCTGAACCATGGAAGACTTCGGATCATATCTAGCGTTGGAAGGTGGAATGCTAATCCATTTTTCCGAGGGCGTATACTATGCAGAAACCTGGGTGGACGTCATTGTGTCGTCGAAGAGGGCAGTTGGTTGGTAGGCGCATCACTTTGCCCACAATCGTCTTTTGGGGGAGCCTATCGCTACTGTCAGGATGCCTGGCGAGCGGGCAGGAGACCCAGGATGCTTACAAGCTTGGTCGCGACGCCCAGCAGGGCAAGAAAATAAATCCAGTCCCTCTTAATCTGCAAGGAAGGAGTGCCCAGCGAGCGTATCTAGGCAGTTATCTGGTAAATGGACACGGCGGATGCAATAGTTGCCATACTTGTCCCGCGTATAAGGCAAGCAACCCTTACAAGCTCGGCGGCAGCGCTCTCCCTCCGGCCGATGATCCTGGACCGATAAATACAGCGAACTTTATGGCGGGTGGGACTCCATTTCCGGGGCGTGGAACACCGTTTCAGGGTTCCACTCTGACGTCGCCGAATCTGACGCCTGACAGCTCCGGCCGCCCAGGCGGTATGACATTCGAAGATTTCAGGAACGCCATGCAAAACGGTGAAGTCTCAAAGAAACCGGGCCATGTTCTTCTGGTGATGCCATGGCCGGTCTATCGGCACCTCTACGATAACGACCTTCGCGCCATATACGCTTACCTGAGCTCCATACCGTCCGCCAGCCCGGGCACTTGCACAGGCGACGGCCAGACCGGAAACTAGCTCCGATCATTTTGAAAAGGGATCGGAGACCCCGATCCCTACAGAACGCCCGATCCATTCTGAGGGTGAGGCATGTCGAGCCTTCACTTCTAAAAATTGGTGATATTCCGCAGATGACGGGCGTCAGTTGGAATTTCGCGAAACCGCCGGAGCTCCGTTCGGCATCTTTTCCCCGATTCCCAATTTTTTCATTTTGTAGAGCAGTGCTTTGTAGTCGATATTCAACAGCTTCGCAGCCTGCTTCCGATTCCAAAGAGTCGAATGCAGGGCAGAGAGAATGACGTCTACCTCAGCCCGTTTTCGGGCCAGGTCGACTTGGGCTAAAACCGACGTTTGTACTGCTGGTTCTTCGCTGACTCCATTGGACGGCTGGTGGGCGGCCGCAGGAGACGCGTATGCCGGATGATCGGGAGCGAGTGGTGCATCGTCTGGGTCAGCTGGTGTAAGGCTGCGCGGCGAGCTGCCATTTGCGGAATCCGGTAGGGGAGCTGCAGAGCGGAATATCTTTCCTGCGGAGGGCCTCGCCTTCTGCTTGAGATCCGCTGCGATCATCTCCACACTTCGAAACACCAGGAACTTGCGAATGACATTCTCGAGTTCCCGGACATTCCCCGGCCAATCGTGCTCGATCAGAGCCTGCTGCAATGGCGAAGAAATTTCCGGCGTCTCGTTTGGCGCATACTTCTGCAGGAAGAATTCAGAAAGCGTGAGAATTTCGTCTTTGCGCTCGCGAAGGGGCGGTACGTGAACCTCGACAATGTTGAGTCGGTAATAGAGGTCCTCGCGAAACCGGCCGGCTTCAATCGCCTCCTCCAGGTTACAGTGAGTAGCTGCCATTACACGCACATCCACGCGGCAGGTATCTTTTGCGCCCAACCGAAGGAACTCTTTGTCTTGCAGTACCTGTAGCAGCTTGGCCTGTAATTTGAAGTCCATGTCGCCGATTTCGTCGAGCAGGATCGTGCCGCCATTGGCCATCTCGAATTTCCCGGGCGTGTTTTTGAGGGCCCCCGTAAAGGCTCCCCGTTCATAACCAAAGAGTTCGCTCTCCACCAACTCGGAAGGCAGAGCGGCACAGTTCAATTTGAGAAACGGACGGCTTGCGCGTTTTGATTGTTCGTGTAATCTGCGCGCCAACACTTCCTTGCCGACTCCGGTTTCGCCGCGCAGCAGAACCGGCACATCCGATCCACCTACGCGTTCGAGCAGAGCATTAACCCGCTGTGACCAGGTTCCGGCAGACAGCACGCAAGCCGTGTCCTTACCCTCGGTCGGAGTTTTCTTGTTCCCGTTCGGGGTCTTCAACACTCCTTCTATCACTCTCAGCAGATCGTCGTGTCCGATCGGCTTGGAGAGAAAATCAAGCGCCCCAGCCTTGAGCACAGTTGCTACATTTGCCGGCGTACAGGAGCCCGAGAGCGTAATCACCGGCAAAGCGGGCCAAGTCTGCCTCACTTCCCGCAGGGTCTCGAAGCCGTCTTTGTGCGGCATGATCAAATCGAGCAGGAGCAGCGATACCCTCGCCCCGTCCCGCTCGAGAAGGCTGACGACCTCTTCGCCATTCTGGGCAAATTCGACATCGTAGCCCTCGCAGTTCAGCGCGACTCCCAGATAGTCGCGTACTTCCGGCTCGTCCTCAGCAATTAGGATGGTATTCATGTGCTTCCTGTCGGGCACGCTCTGCTTCGCCTCAGAGGTCATATCGGTCAAATGCTCCTCTCACGCTAGCTGTAGAGAGGAGTAAGTGGTACTCTCTGACTGAACTGCGGCGATAGTAGCCGGCAAAACGAACGAAAAGCGGCCTCCCTCCTGGCTAGGGCTCGCCCAGATTGCTCCCCCATGCGCCAGAATGATAGCCCTGCAGATTGCCAGCCCGAGTCCGCCCCCTGACCGGTCGTTCGGCCCGCCATAGGACGCGTACTGTTCGAAAATCTTTTCGCAGAGGTGAGGAGACACCCCCGGACCTGTATCGAAGATGTCCACGCGGTATCCATCGCCGATACTGGCTTGCCTCTCGGACACTTGCCCCTCCGGGTCAGTCTCTTCTCCCCGAGTCCAGGCACTGCGGCGGACCGGATAGCCCCGGACTTCGATTCGGCCGTCCTTCGGAGTGAACTTGGTTGAATTTTCGAGCAGATTCATCAGGACTTGTACAATCTGCTCCTCCTCGAACAGGAGAGCGCCGCGCACCGGCTCCATCTGGACCTCGATTTCGATCTGCTTATCTTGCAAGAACGGGTAAACGTCGTGTAGAGCCTGGTCCAGGACATCCTCGATATCATTTGGGCGGCGGTCTGGCATTCTGTTTACGCGGCCGTGCGTCAGGAGTTCCAGAGTGCCGCCGGCCAGCCTGGTCAATCTTCTCGTGCTGTACCTCATGCGCTCCAGGAGCTCCTGCTGACCGGCATTTACGCCGCCCAGTTTCCCTTCGGCCAGGAGACCGCAATAGCCGTGCAAGGCCGTAAGCGGCGCACGAAAATCGTGTATCGCCCGCGCCAGAAAATTGCTTCGCTCCTGGTCATATTCCTGTAATTTCAGGTTCACTTCCAGGACATATTGAAGCAAAGCGTCTCGATCAAGGCGCAGTGTCTCCGCCTCGCGCGCCTGCTGACGCAGTTCCCAGGCCTTCTCTGCCAGTTCCACAAAAGCGCGCAAGGTGAAGGCGCTGACCGGCTTGAGGAGGATGCAAGCAGAATGGGACAGGCGACCGATCTCGTCCAGCATTTTTGCTTCTGCCAGGATCAGATGCTGTGCCGTCTCGTGCACCCGCAATAAAGCCTGCAGATCGATTCCGGGCCAGTAATCCCACACATATAAATCCGCCTGCGGGACGGGTTCTCCCGGCCTGAATCGAATCAGCGTTGCACGATTATTTTCATTTAGGGGTGAGTAGGAATCTGGCGACTCCGATACGACACAAATAACCACGTCTGACAGCACCTCCGTATACTGCAGCCCACACCAAGACACCTCATCCCTGTTCGCTGGCGTTTTATGCCAGGAATTAGGTAAATTTACGACTTAGCGAGATATGTAGAAACTATACAAATACTTGGCAAATTAAACCAAGTGGGGTCAGTACTAGTACCGGCCTAATGCCAGCCCAAGGCATAATGTATTTCCCTAGAAGTTTCACCATCCTTCGATTGCTGCTTTCGATTAAAATCGGTTGTTTTGCATCCTCGCATTAGATGCCTAGGAAATAACCGAAGCCCCTCGTTCTACCAGCAACTGAAACTCGGTGTGGAAGCCCGGGTGCACGTCGTTGTCCCGTCGGATGCGCTTTGCGCGCATTAGAAAGTTCGTGCGCTTCTAATTCCGACGATGCACCAGCACGAAGCAGCTCCATTTAAATAGCAGGCGATAACCTCTCGGAGGCACTTTGAGACAATTTGTGCTTTTTTCTCTGCCGTTAGTTCTTGCTGTATCGGCTTGCGCACAGATTGGAAAGGACGTGAGCGTCTTTGCCGATCAGGCCAGCCAAACCACGACGGTCTCGAGTCCCGCATTCTCTACGACCGCAGGCAACGAGCTGCTGCTCGCTTTTATCGCGACCGACTATCTTTCCGGAGCCAACACGACAGTCAAAGCGGTTGCTGGCGCGGGTCTCACGTGGACGCTGGTCGCGCGGACCAATGCGCAGAAAGGCACGGCCGAGATCTGGCGGGCCTTCGCCGTAACTCCCTTAAATGGCGTTTCTGTCACCGCCACGCTGTCCCAAAGCGTTGCTTCCACGATGACCGTCATCAGCTTTACGGGTACCGATACATCGGGCTTGAATGGATCGGGTGCGATCGGCGCGACGGCGAACGGGAGCGCGTCTTCCGGCGCGCCGGTTGCGCGTCTGACCACTACTCGAAATGGCTCCTGGATATTCGGAGTGGGCAACGATTACGACAATGCGATTCCACGCTCGCCCGGCCCTGCGCAGACTGTCGTGCACCAGTATCTTTCTCCGGCCGGGGATACGTATTGGGTACAGATGCAGACTAATCCGACCGCATCGAGCGGGACCCAGCTAGCTATAAATGATACTGCGCCTACTTCGGATCAATATAATCTGAGTTTATGTGAGATTCTCCCGGCTAGCTCCGGAATCCCAGAGACTTACACGATTTCCGGCTCCATCACGCCTTTGTCGGCGGGAAATGCAACCGCCCTGACGCTCGGCGGTTCGGGGGCAGGAACGGTTTCGGCAGATTCGTCCGGAAACTACTCCTTTACCGGGTTGGCAAATGGAAATTACACCATTACTCCAGCGAAGAGCGGCTATGTGTTTACTCCGCCTAGCCAAAACGCAACCGTAAATGGAGCGAATGTCACTGGAATCAACTTCAACGCTCAAAGCAGCGGCGGAAACCCAGCCGTCTTGGGCATGGATGCCCGTGTATCTTTCGATCGGAACGCCCAAAGCGCCACCGTAACGAGCCCGGCCTTTTCCACTGCAACTGGAAATGACCTACTGCTTGCGTTTATCGCGACAGACTATCTTTCTGGCGCGAACACGACCGTAAAAAGCGTGACCGGAGCCGGTCTTACCTGGGCGCTGGCGGTGCGAACCAATTCGCAGAGCGGCACATCGGAAATCTGGCGCGCGCTTGCACCGTCTCCCCTGAGCAACGTTACCGTTACCGCAACGCTGTCTCAAAGTGTGGCTTCGTCCATCACGGTGATCAGCTTTACGGGCGTCGATACATCGGGAACAAACGGGTCAAGCGCGATCGGCGCAATCGCAAGCGGCAGTGCCGGATCGGGTGCGCCGTCCACGAGCCTGACAACCACCCGAAACGGCTCCTGGATCTTCGGAGTCGGCAACGACTACGACAATGCGATTACGAGAACGGCAGCAGCAGGGCAAACCGTCTTGCATCAATATCTGTCGTCTGCCGGAGATACCTATTGGGTCCAGATGCAGAATAGTCCCACTGCGTTGAGCGGCACGCGCGTCGGGATCTTCGATACGGCGCCCACATCGGACCGCTACAACCTTTCCATCGTCGAAGTCTTGCCTTCTCTCTCTGGCGGAGGGGGTGGAGGAACTCCTCCCACAGTTACCATGACTGCTCCCGCACCGAATGGCATCGCAACTGGGCGGACAACCGTCACCGCGCAGGCTGCCAGTTCGAACTACCCGGTGGTCGCCGTGCAGTTTCTGTTAGACGGTGCGAATCTAGGCACAGAAGTGACCAGCGCGCCCTACTCGATGACCTGGGACACGACAACCGTCAATCCGGGCACTCATACCTTAGCGGCGATAGCCCGGAATTCGGCCGGCCTGAGCACTACGTCCTCGGGCATCACGGTGACTGTCGATAATTCAGGCAGTCCCGCCATTGTGGGCAGTTGGTCCGCTCCCATACAGACTCCGGCCGTCGCCGTAAATCTGATTCTTTTGCCCAACAATAAGCTCCTCTTTTATCAAGACGGGGCATCCCCAACCGTATGGGACTACTTGAACAATGGTTTTAGCAGCATCGCGACGACCCAGGATGTCTTCTGTTCGGGACACTCCGCTCTGGCGGACGGCCGCATTCTGGTCGTCGGAGGCTACGGCGGGAACCCGATTGGATTGGCGACAGCCGAAATTTTCGATCCACTAACAAATACGTGGACCTCTGTTCCCAGCATGTCCTATAGGCGTTGGTATCCCACAGCAACCACGCTCTCGGACGGCCGCATTCTCGTGACTGCGGGTTGGCAGACAACGGAACACAGCAACGCCGGCATTCCCGAGATCTATGATCCAGCCACCAACGCCTGGACAAAGCTCACAAAAGCAGACAATCCTTTTGAAACCTATCCATTCATTTTCCAGTTGTCCGACGGGCGAGTGATCCACGTGGGCGGTTCGGAGTATGCGACGGTCACCGATATCCTCGACCTCAACACCCAGACTTGGTCGGTCGTTGATCCGACCATCTACGAGGGTGGAAGCGCAAAGATGTATTTGCCAGACAAGATCATGAAGGCAGGCAGCGCCGCCGATAGCCAGATGACGGGACCGTCTGCGAATACCACCTTTGTGCTCGACATGACGCAGCCATCTCCGGCGTGGAAGCAAACTCCTTCCATGGCTTACCCTCGCAGCTTTCTGAATCTCACGAGCCTCCCTGATGGCACTGTTTTGGTGACAGGCGGCGAGACGGACAAAAACGGCGGAGATATTTCAAAGGCCGTCTATCCGGCAGAATTGTGGTCGCCTCAAACACAAACCTGGACGACGATGTCCGCCATGCGCACCCCGCGCGAATACCACTCGACTGCGCTTCTCCTTCCCGATGGCCGCGTGCTCGTCTCCGGTATGGGCGCTGATTTCGGCAATGTGCCGAACGAAACAAGCGGCGAGTTTTTTTCGCCGCCTTACCTGTTCAAAGGCGCGCGCCCGGCTGTTACGCAGTCGCCCGGCAAGATCCTCTACGGCAGCAATTTCTTTGTTGCGACGCCCAACGCAGCCAGCATCAGCAAGGTGGTACTGATCCGCACCGGCGCCGTGACCCATGCGTTCGACCAGAATACGCGCTATGTTCCGCTCACCTTCCAGCAGGGAGCAGGCGGACTGAACGTAACAGCTCCTGCCAATGGCAACCTCGCGCCGCCCGGGCACTATATGCTCTTTGTGGTGAACAATGCGGGTGTTCCGTCTGTCGCGCCGATCATCCAAGTGGCTGCGCAATAAGGTCTTCGAACTCCCGGGGCCAACTCGCGTAGGGATGAGGCGTGGCCCGCGCGGAGAATATCGGCATCTGCCTTTTTGGGCGTAAGATTGCATCGCGACTCCAGCAATGGAATCCGCGGCCGCTCAATCTGCGGCATACAGCGCATCGCTCGACGAACACGAGTATGCTCGCTGGCAGGATCCCTATCGTGCCGGCAGACAGATCCGCATGCACCAGGCGCCGCTTCGCATGCTCGCCGACGAAGCCTTGCGGCGCCTAAAGAACGGGCAGCCGTCAGAAATCGGAGGTCTTCTGTGGGGCAAACTAAGCGCTGATTCCGCTGAGCACTCGATCGTTATCGATGACGTCGAGTTAATTCCCTCGGCTGGATCGCTCTATAACAGCACGGCGGGCGATGCGCGGGCCCTCGCATGCGCTCTCGACCACAGCCGGCCTGATGGCCTGGAGGTGCTCGGGTATTTCCGAAGTCATGTTCGTGACGGTCTCTGCCTCAGCGCCCAAGACCAGGAGCTGATCACTAGCCATCTGCGTAATCCCGAGTACGTCTTTCTGCTTATTCGACCGTTCGAAATGGGAATTTGCATCGGGGCCTTCTTTTTCTGGCAGGATGGCCGGCTACAGACCGATGGGAGCGACCTGGAGGTCCCGTTTGTCGCACTCGATCAGCAGCCAGGTGATAAGCAGGATGCCGCGGGCGTTCCCGTGCTCGAGCCGCACGAGCGGACCAGCTTTCATTCTGAGCCGATTCCGGAGATAGGGGTCAAACTGGCGGAACTGTCGCCTGCCACGCGTCCGGGGGATGGGCCCGAAGTACCACGGTCGAGTCGAAGGAGCCTTGTTTTTCTCTTCGCTGCCGCAGCCACAATCCTCATTGCCATAACCGCGGGCGCCTTTGCCTATTTCGCCGTCCCCATATTGAAATCGCAGTTCCTTGCAGTGACAGAACCTTCGCGCAATGCGGGACTAGGCCTTCGTGTCACGCGTGCACCGGACGGGCAGCTTGACCTTACGTGGAAAAGAAGAGCGCTCGATCGGGCAAAGGCTCAGAGCGCGCAGCTCACCATCAATGATGGTCCGATATCGAAGCAACTAACGATAGATAGTGCGCAGTTACGCTCCGGAACACTGACCTATTTCCCGAATGGTTTAGATGTGCAGTTTCGACTCGAGATTAACTTAGACCGGGGACATTCGGTAGCGGAGTCGGTACGAGTCATCTTGCCCGGGCTGAAAACAGCTGAGGTGCGCCTCACACAAGCCCCTGTTCGAAACACGGCGCCCGATCCGGTCAGGTTACCTCGCGAATCCTTGAAAACTCTGCCCGTGCCCTCCTCAGCTCCAGAGCAAGCGCGGTTCAGAACTCCGTCCTACATTCCACCGGGTGAGATCGCGGTTTCAAAACTGCGACCTAAGAGGCTCGTCGCTCCTGATTTGCGATTCGATAATCCGGCTGCTTATAGTGCGCCAGTCGCCGCGATATCAGCCCTTCTCCCTCCGCCCCCCCGCCCGGCGGCGGGAACGAACGCCAAGGCTGCGCTTCCGGCAAAACGACCGCAAGCCACCCCATCCTCTGCGGCACGTCCGACGCTGACGACATCGGGCGGGTACGCGCCACCGCGACCGATCAGGCAGGTCATGCCGGACGTTAAACTGGCGGGCCGTACTCTGGCCTCGCAGGCTGGCCAGATCACGGTTCAAGTCACAATTGATGAATCAGGGCGCGTGAGGGATGCGCGCCTCGTAGAGACAGCGGGGAAGGCAAGTGGCCTGGTCGCGAGCGCGGCCGTGACGGCTGCCCGGCAGTGGGCTTTCCAACCCGCCACCCTTCACGGTCGCGCTGTGGCCGCCGAGCACCGGATCGTATTTGATTTCCGTTCTCAAAACCAATAGGCGGGAAGGAATCCCAAAATTTTGCCTTTTCCTGGCACGACCGATGCGCCACGTGGCAGTCAGAACACCCGGCAGGGGACTCGTCCGCTCCTGTTCTTACTTTCCGGACTGTTCACTGGAAGGCGGAACAATGCCCTTCAGCCGCATATAGACGCTCAGAATCGCATACTGCTCGACATCGTGCGTCGTGTTTCCCATCAACGCCCCCAGTCTGGTTCGCTGTCCGCGGCCGGTCTTGATCATCTCGGTTGCGTTGCTCGCGGTGAGCGAGCCGTAGGCCTTATCGCACTCTGAGAACGCATTCTTTAAGGCAGAGACAATTTCGGTCTTCGAGTCGAGCTTGGCATGAGAAGCGCCTTGCTGGCCTAAGATCGCTCCGCAGGTGTGTCCTTGTGCCTCTACTACGTGGGCCATGACTTCGCCGAAACTACGAATCTCCGGCGTCGGCTTGAAACTGTAATCCTCCTCCGGAACCTTTTCCGCAGATTTTAGCAAGTTGTTCTTCACGGATTGATAACTCTGATTTACTTCCGTGACCACAGCCGACAGGTCCTGTCCGTGCAGGACGGAAGCCCCGGTGAACGATGCAAGCAACACAGCGCAGATCGCGTATTTGACCACCTGAATCTCCTTCCGGTTCGTGATATCGGAACCTCTGACATTCTATCTGGCCTGCGATACTGTTGTGTTTTCTATGAAGAGATCGCTTGCGGCGTTCCTATCGCTCGTCGCTTTCCAAGCTGCAACTTGCGCCCAGGTCTCCCCAAAGCTGTTCGATGGCCTCGAATGGCGCTCTATTGGTCCCTTTCGCGGAGGCCGCGCCGTGGCAGTTTCGGGAGTACCAGGCGGCGGATCTACCTTTTACTTCGGCGCGGTCGATGGCGGTGTTTGGAAAACGTCCGATGCTGGTTCGGTTTGGAAGCCCATTTTCGACGGACAGTCCGCCGCCTCCGTCGGGGCTCTCGACGTTGCGCCCTCGGATCCCAACATCATCTATGTTGGAACGGGCGAGTCCGACATCCGCTCCGATCTGGCGTCCGGTGACGGCGTATACAAATCGACAGATGGCGGGAGAAGTTGGCGAAACATAGGTCTGGCGGATTCGCGCCAGATCAGCCGGATCGTTGTCAATCCATCGGACGCCGGCACTGTTTTTGTCGCGGCGCTGGGCCACGCCTACGGTCCGAATGAGCAGCGCGGCGTATTTCGATCGAGCGATGGCGGGCGTACCTGGCAAAGAGTTTTGTACATTAACCCGCAGATCGGCGCCGCCGATCTCGCTCTGAGCAACGATCGCCCGCGCATTCTCTTCGCGGCGATGTGGGAAGCGCACCGCGCGCCTTGGAGCGCCTATGCCCCGCTGGCTGGCCCTGGAAGCGGCCTCTACCGTTCAACTGACAACGGTTCTACTTGGAAGCAAATCACGGGTAACGGTTTCCCGCAAGGCAATCTGGGTCGCATTGGTGTAGCCATTGCTCGCGGAACCGAAGGCCGGCGCGTGTATGCCGTGATCGAAGCGGATTCCAATAAGGCAGGACTCTACCGCAGCGATGACGGTGGCGACTCGTGGGTCCGGGTCAACTCCGATCCCCGGTTGACGAGTCGCGGCTGGTACTTCAACTGCATCACCGTCGATCCCAACGATCCGGATACTGTATATGTCCCCAATGTCGCGTTCTATAAGCTGAGCCAGGGTGGTACGGCGCTGACCATTGTTCGCGGCGCTCCCGGCGGCGACGATTATCACCAACTCTGGATCGATCCTGCAAACTCGGCCCATATGGTGCTCGGCACCGACCAGGGCACCGCGGTCTCTGTGAACGGCGGCGAGACCTGGAGCACTTGGTATAACCAGCCGACGGCGCAGTTCTATCATGTCGCAACCGACAACGCGGTTCCGTATAACGTCTACGGTGCACAGCAGGACAGCGGGACTGCCGCCACACCAAGCCGGACCGATCACGGCGGACTTGATCTGCGCGACTGGTTCTCTGTCGGCGGCAGCGAAAGCGGATACATCGTGCCCGATCCGAAAAACCCGAACATCTTCTACGTCTCCGGCACCTACGGCGAACTGGCGCGCTTCGACCGCCGAACGATGCAGAGTCAGAACATCGCTCCCTGGCCCATGACGGGCGGCATTGGCACGGAAATTGACAAGTGGAAGTACCGCGACCCGTGGACTCCTGTTTTGGCCTTTTCACCCCTGCAGGCAAACACGCTTTTTTTCGGAACGCAGTTTGTGATGAGGACTCTCGATGGAGGCCTTCATTGGCAGACCATCAGCCCCGACCTGACGCGTTTGGAGCCGCAACGGTCGGACTCGACGGAACCTGTTTCGGTCGCTAATGCGAGAGAGCGAGGATACGGTGTGATCTACACGATCGCTCCCTCTCCGCTCGATGGCCGACAGATTTGGGTGGGAAGCGACACCGGACTGATCCATCTCACGCGTGATGGTGGAAGAAGCTGGTCCGACGTCACCCCGCCAGGCCTTTCGGCCTGGAGCAAGATCAGCCTCATCGAGGCCTCCCACTTAAGTGCGGGTGAAGCCTGGGCGGCGGTCGACCGCCATCGTCTCGACGACATGCGTCCGTATCTCTTTCGCACACGCGATTTCGGAAAGACCTGGCAACCCATCGTACGCGGCATTGCCAGCAACGCGTTCCTGCGCGCGATCCGCGAAGATCCCAAAAGGAAAGGTTTGCTTTTCGCCGCCACCGAGTTCGGTGTTTACGTTTCGTTTGACGACGGCGACGAATGGTTGCCTCTGCAGCTCAATTTGCCCGTTACATCTGTCAGAGACCTGGTCGTTCACGACAACGATCTTGTGATTGGCACGCACGGCCGAGCATTTTGGATTTTGGACGATATCACTCCGCTCCGCCAGATCGATCCCGCTGCGCCTGCTGTTTCTGCGCGGCTGTATAAACCGGCCCGCGCCTATCGCGTGACCAATGACTCGTTTCCCGGAACTCCGCTGCCGGTTGACGAGCCGCAGGCCAAGAACCCGCCGCGAGGCGTGTATATCGATTACTATCTCCACGAAAGCGCCATCAGCGAGGTCACATTGGAGATTCTGGATACGCAGGGCCGAGCCGTTCGTCGGTTCTCAAGCCGCGAGCAAGCGCCGAAACCGCCTCGAAACGCGCCTATCGCGCTGCACTGGTTTCCTAAGCCGAAAATGCTGAGCACAGAGGCTGGCACGCACCGATTCGTCTGGGATTTGCGTTACGGCCGCAGCGGAGCGGAGACTGCCGGTGATAACGACGATGCGGATGAAGACCAATGGGTCGGCCCTCTTGTCCTTCCGGGCCTATATAAGGTCAGGCTGACAGTAGACGGCAAAACATTTAGCCAGCCGCTGCAAGTCTCGATGGATCCGCGCTCCCACGCAACAGCTGCCGAGCTAGCCGCGCAATTCCAATGGGCCCGCCGCACATTTGAAGACATGATCGCCGCGAAGAAATCCGTCGCTGAAATCACGGGCCTGCAAAACGGTTTGGCGAAGGCGAAATCCCACATCGCCGGTCGAGTGGCGCCCGCGCTTGTTCAAATCAACACGGCGGACGATAAGCTCAGCCAGATTCTGACCGGTGACCACGACTCGCCGGATCAAGGGCTAGAGTTCGCCAACCGTGCCCTGACCGCGGCGCTTACTTCGCTTGAAAGCGCGGACCGCACGCCGCCTTCGCAAGTGATTGCGCTTTACCTTCAGGCATCGCGCACGCTCAAGGCCCGCCTCGCTGACTGGACCGCTTTCAAGCATTCCACCTTGCCCGCCCTAAATGGGCAGCTGCGCTCGGCCGGCCTTCCCGCGATTCAAATCTCAGAGCTCGAGCAGGAGGCCGAGGACAGCCTCGCCCGCTGATATAGGTCGAAAAATCGCCACCTCCCGCCTCGCTTTTTGGCATATCATGTGCAACAGGTGTGTTTCCTGTAACACTTGGCGCGTCAGACGCACTGTAATGTCGGGTCTACGTGTGCACGCCTTCCGAAATCGCTGCAGACCAGTAGGGGTAGGGGAACGCTCAAATGCCATTTGAGGTCGGCCAGGTTGCGGCCGATTACGAAATACTCGGGCTACTCGGCAAGGGCGGTATGGGCCGGGTGTACCGTGTTCGGAACGTTATTTCGAACCGGATCGAAGCCATGAAGGTGCTTTTGGCCGATGTGGCGGCAGAAGCCGACCTCGGCGATCGCTTTGTGGGCGAAATTCGCACACTCGCGCGTCTCGATCATCCGAACATCGCGAAATTCCACACTGCTTTCACGTACGAGAATCAGCTCGTCATGCTAATGGAGCTTGTCGAAGGGTTCACGCTCTCCGATCGCGGCAAGCAGGGGCCCATTCCCCTCGACGAAGTTCTCAGTTATGCCACGCAAACATTGTCGGCTTTGAGTTATGCGCATCAGAACGGCGTGATTCATCGCGACATCAAGCCGTCGAACATTATGGTGACCCCGCATGGCGTCGTCAAGCTGATGGATTTCGGCATCGCAAAATCTGCCGTTGAGCCGCTTCTTACGCGCCCAGGAACCACGATGGGCTCGATGTTGTACATGTCGCCGGAACAGGTTCGCGGTTTGACGGTCGATGCGCGTTCCGACATCTACTCCGTCGGTGTTCTGTTGTATGAGCTCACAGCGGGGCGGCGTCCTTTCGAAGCGGAAAATACCTACGCCATTCTCGAAGCGCAGCTCAATACGACGCCTCAGGCGCCGATCGAATTAAACCAGGCGCTTCCGAAGCCGCTGAATGACATCATTATGACGGCTTTGGCGAAAGAACCAATGCAGCGCTTCCAGACCGCCGATGCGTTTCGAAATGCGCTGGAAACTGTGCGCGGCCGTTCCACGGTGCGGCCACAAGCTCCGTCTCAAGCCCAGTCTCAAGCAATGACCGAGCCGATGCGGCCGCCCGTTGCGCCGCAAAGAACGAACAAACGTGGCTTATGGATGGCGCTAGGCGCGGTGGCTTGTATCTGTGTGCTGGCAGGCGGCGCCCTGCTGCTTCCTCATTTCTGGAGAAGCTCGGCTGGAGTTGTTAAAAAGGAACAGCCCGCTCAAACTGTCACCCCTTCCGTTACCCCGCAACCATCTGCGACGCCTCACGATACTCCGGTGCAGCCTTCCTCTCCACCCGCTGCCTCCGCAACAGTGGACACAAAACCCTTGCCCAAGCCCACCCGTGAAGCCAAGCGCGATCAAACGCGGACCGTCGAGCACACCGTAGTCTCAAACGAAACCATGCCTGCTGTCGAGCTGTCACAACCACAGCAGACTCAACCTCAGCCGCAATTGCCTCCCGTGCAACCGGCCGGGCCTTCGCAAGCGGACCTCGACACGGCAAGCGAAGACCTGATGAAGTTGCATACCCGTGCCGATGCGGTGAAAGACAGCCTCGACCGTCTTCGCGGTCAGAATGCGGCGAGCGGTTTGGGCGTGCGGCAGGATATCGTCGCTTCCGCCAGCCGCATGGACAGCTATCTGCAAGCCGCCGATCGCGCACTGCAGAACAATACTCTCGATTCCGCACGTAAAGACATGAATCGCGCCGAAGACGAGCTCAACAAACTGGAGGCCTTCTTCGGCAGGTAAAGGACAAATTGTTATGAAACTCTCAGCCGCTTTATTTACTGCCTTTTTCGCTTGTTCCTCCGTGTTTGCACAACAGACAGCCAAACGCAAAGTCGCGGTGCTTGATTTTCAATATGCCACCGTCATGAGCAGCGTCCAGGCGATCTTCGGTACGACGCAGGATGTCGGCCGCGGCATTTCCGACCTGTTGGTAGATCGTTTTCTAAAGGACGGAACCTATCGTGTCATCGAGCGTCGCGACATCAACAAAGTTTTGCAGGAACAGAATTTCTCGAACAGCGACCGTGCCGATGCGAGCACTGCAGCAAAGATCGGGCGCGTGCTCGGCGTAGACGCAATTATCATCGGCGATATCACGCAATTCGGTCGCGATGACCGCAACACGGGCGCAGGCGGCGCCCTGAGCCGTTGGGACAAATACGGCATCGGCAACGTCGGCGTGCACAAGGCCAAGGCCGTTGTCGCCGTAACCGCTCGCCTGATTGATGTGAACACGGCCGAGATTCTCGCCTCAGAAAGCGGCAAGGGCGAATCGCAGCGCTCCGGCACGAACCTTCTGGGCGGAGGCGGTGCGTGGGGTGGTGGAGGTGCCGGAAGCGTCGATATGAGCAGCTCGAATTTCAGCCAGACCATCATTGGCGAGGCCGTGAACGCCGCGGTGACAGAGCTCGCGACCAAGCTCGGCCAGGACGCCGGTAAGATGCCCACACAGACAGTTCAGATCAATGGCCTCGTAGCCGATGCCACCGGCAACACCCTCGTGATTAACGTAGGCAGCAAAGGCGGCGTTCGCGTCGGAGACCATCTGGCGGTGACACGGGTTACCCGCGTCATCAAGGATCCTGCAACCGGCAAGGCGCTACGCTCGGTCGAGGAACCGGTCGGACAGCTCCAGGTCACATCCGTTGACGAGACCTCCGCCGTGGGAACATTCGCCGGGGCGGGGCAGCCCAAAGTCGGGGATACCGTAAAGAACGTGCAGCCTTAGCAGGCCGTGGCAGACGTCCTGACAGGCTGAATGCCTGTCCCACTTGGTATGCAAGCTGTTGATGCCGTGTGGTGGAACAGGCGCTTCCGCCTGTTTTGCTTGCCTGAGAAACTTCTGCCGCGGGCTGCTAGGGCCGAAAACTGCTGGGGCAAACCAGCATCGGCCGTCTGTTACATTGAGAGGAGTCGTCAGTCTTCTCCGTCGCGTCCCCATCGTCTAGCCCGGCCTAGGACACCGCCCTTTCACGGCGATAACAGGGGTTCGAATCCCCTTGGGGACGCCAATTACACCCAGAGAGAGCCGGCCGTGCCTTTCCAGTCGCCTCAATTGGCAGTCATATTATGTAGCTCGTTCAGAAGTGTTCTGACTTTTTGGTCTGCCGGATAAAGGCGCAGGTAATCGCGTCCAGCGCTTATCGCATCGGCGTACTTCTCGGCTTTCAAGGCTAGAGCGATCAGTGCCTTATACACCTTGGGTTCGTATGGATCGCGAGCCAGCCCTTGCTTCAGGACGTTGACTGCTTCATCAATTCGCCGCTGTTTCGACAACGCATCGGCGAGGTCCAGGTAAACATCGGAGTCAAATTGCGCGGCTTGTAATGCCTTCTGGAGCAGAGGTATCGCCTGCTTCGCGCCCACGCTCGAATTCGAAGCGACCAATTCATGGCCTGCGGCTGCCAGCACGATCGGGTTATCCGGCGCCTGGACCTTCAAGTGATCGAGGAGAAGGAGATACCTTTCCTGAAGCCAGGGTGCTTGAGTCAGTAACGCCCGGTAGGCTTCGAGCAGCGCGATTTCAGGAACGCGTTGCTTGTCTGCTCCAGTAGTGGCGGTTACGTTGATCAGTCCCGGAGTGTTCGGAGTTTCAAAGTAAGCAGCGTCCGGGTATGCGGCATCAGGGCCGCGTACGATCCGATGATTCGTCAGCGCGGTGTGCGCTACCGTCGCGACTGCCCGTTTCGGCATATGGCAGGAAATGCAATCGTCCGGGCCTCGCTGCGATATATCCAGGCCACAGCTCGCCACGGAGTGGCAAGTCAGGCATTTCGAACGGTAGTACGCAGCCTTTTCAGCGGGCTCAACGTTTCGATGCACGGAATGACAGGTTGTGCAAGTCATAGACGTGCTTCGCAGATAACACTTGCTAAGCATCATGGCGAATCCGTGCTCGAGCAGATCGGATTGCTGAGCTTTCCGGTCACGTCGGAGTGACACTTTGAAAATGTAAAGGATGTTGCTAAGCGGCGTACCGGGGCGGAAATCATCCAGCGTTTTCCCTGAACGAAAAACGCGCGCGTCGTTCCCTTGATGACAACGGATGCAAATGTCGTTCGCCAGAGGGCGCGAAAGCCGGGCGGGATTCACTATCGAGTCGTCCGGCGAAGTCGCGCGAATCGTGGCGCCCCGTTCTCTGACATGTAATTCGCCGGGACCGTGGCAGTTCTCGCATCCAATCGCCTGTTCGGTAAAGGCGTTTGTAGCAAAATCTGTATCAGCTTTGCCAACTGCCGCCAAGCGTCCGATGTGGCATTCGAGACACGCGATGCGAACCGGGCGCGTAAACCCCGCGTCGTAAGCATCGAAGCCAGGCGATAGATCCCAGCTTCGCGTCCGCGAATAGTACGAAAGTGGCGCCTCGAATAGCCGGTTCCCTCGACGAAAGAGAAATGTGTATCCGCTTGCTCCGGAACCGATGATATAGTCGGCCGAAAATCGAGTTCCATGTGCGCGTGCTCCGTTCTCATCGATGAAAGATTCGCTTTGATACAGCCTGCCTTCCTCCCAAAAAACTTGATACGCATGTCCAGGTGTGCTGCTGCGGACCTCGGTGCTCTCGGGCAATAGCATCTTGAGATGTGGACTGGCCTCGCCGAACGATCGCCCCATGCTTGTCTTTCTAAATTCGTCGTAGATAGTGCGATGGCAAAGGGCGCAGGTATTCGATCCGACGAAGTTCACACCGGCGTTCGCATTGCGCGATTCAAATGGCGTCGCAGTGCCCGCGACCATCGCTAACATCAAGGGGAGAACTCTACGCATGGCTGTCACTGTTCACTGCCGTTCCGGTCGAGTTGTACGGCTCACCCTTGCGACGCTGCTCGGAGTTGTTTTGGTGCCCGCTCAAGAACGATGGGTTGACGCGTTTCGGGCGGGAAGGTTTGCTGATGCCCTCACTATTTGCGAGCGGAGTTTGAAAGTGCAACCCCAGGATGCCAAGCTCTGGACCGAGCGGGCGATGGCGCTCGAGGGGCTGCGGCGAAATTCGGAGAGCATCGAGAGTTTCCAGAAGGCGCTCGCTTTCGAACCCGGCTTCGTACCAGCGCTCAAAGGTGCGGCGGAACTGGCGTACAGAATTCGTGACCCTCGAGCCCAGACTTTTATCGATAAGCTTCTGGACACCGATTCCCGGAACACAACGGCACAAGCCATGGCGGGTGTCCTTGCGTTTGAAAGACGAGAGTTCAAAAAAGCAGCCGGACATTTTGAACAGGCCGGATCCGCTCTTACGAACAACGAACAGGCGTACTCGCTCTATGGCGCATGCCTCCTGGAACTTGGAAACGCCCAAAAAGCTGTTCCCGTATTTGCGACGCTGTTGGAACACTATCCCCGAAGCATGAATGTAAGATACAACCTTGGATATGCGCAACTCCTTGCAGGAAATGCGGCCGAAGCGATCACAACCCTGCGCCCGTTGACCACAGGAGAAGACCCTGACCCATCCGCATTGAACCTGCTGGCGTCCGCTGAAGCTGCCGACGGACAACTCGCCGCCGCCCTGAACGACCTCCGGACCGCTGCACACCTCAGGCCACAGGCCGAAGAAAACTACCTCGATTTTGCCACTCTCTGCCTGGAGCACAATTCGGCAGACGTTGCCGAGGAGATCATCAATATTGGTCTTCAAAACATTCCCAATTCGGCTCGCCTCTATTCCATGCGTGGAATTATCAACGCTCAGAAGAATAAGTACGATGAGTCCTCCAGTGACTTTGAACAGGCAAACCGCCTTAGTCCTCAACAGTCGTATGGCTCTGTTGGGCTCAGCATGGTGTATGCGGAATCGAAACGCCCCGAAGAAGCCCTGCGCATTGTTCGCGACCGGCTGCAAACTTCACCAAACGACCCTACCTTGAATTACCTGCTGGCAGACCTTCTTCTTAATCAACCCAGCGGAACCAGTAAAAGCGACTTGGCGACGGCTCGTGCGGCATTGCTCCGCTCCGTCGCCGCCAAGCCGGCGTTCTCTAATGCGCATGCGCTTCTCGGCAAGGCATATCGACGAACAGGCGAGAACGGAAAAGCTATTGAAGAATTCAAGCTTGCTCTCTCGTACGACTCTCAAAATCGGGTTGCTTTAAACCAAATCGTCGGCCTGTTGCGTGATACCGGCAGACAGCAAGAAGCGGCGAAGTATTCCGCTTCTCTGCGACGGATTCTGCAAGAGGAGTTGAGAGCCGATGTTGACCAATCCAGAGTACGAATCGTCCGCGTGGAGTGAATTGATCCTGTCGCTAGAATTGAATCCTCACGCCAAAATTAACCTGTCGCGGTAAATTCTGATCCGTAGATCTGCCAAAGAGCGGATCCGATAAATCGGAGATTGGCGATACCAGGTTCACGCGGTTAAAGAGGTTGAATACCTCGCCGCGCAACTGCACTTGAGCCCCTTCCGCGACGAACCACGGAATGTGGAAGGCCTTCTGTATATTCAGGTTTACGTTGGCGAGGCCAGGCCCGTCAAATGTGTTTCGCCCCAGATTGCCCTCCTGACCGGGGGGCGGTACCGGAAACTGAGAGGCGTTGAACAAACCTTGGATATAGTCGGTTCTACTCGTGGACAGGAAATTGCCAAACGACGGAGTATCCGGAGCATCATAGTTAAATCCGTCGCCGTTGAAATCTCCAGCCGGGTACGAGGCGCTGCTGTAAACCGTAAATGGCTGCCCGCTCTGCAAGATCAGAATACCTGAAAGCGTCCAGCCCCCAAGTATGTGCGACCCTAGGCCGGACGAGAACGGGGATGGCAAGTCCACAACGCTATCCATCGTAAATCGTTTAGCGACGCTAAAGTCAGCCCGGGCGTGTTGTCCATGCACGTTATAGGCGTCGAATACATTCAACGCGTTAGGAACCCCGTTCCCATTACTGCTGGTTTCATCGGTAGCTTTGCCAAACGTATAAATGCCCCGAATAGACCATCTCGAGCTAAACCGCTTACTCAACATGAACGAGCCGTAGTGGGCCTGCGAGTTTCCAATAGAGCGACCGTACAAGACCTGCCCGAAACTCTGGTTGAGCCGAAATAGCGTCCCGTTGTTTGCTATCAGGTCACCCGCAAAGCGATTAACATCTGTTGTGACGTACAAATGATCGCTGATTGAACCGAGATAGTCGCCTTCCACTGTGATTGAGTTGCTCAACCGGTGTTGGACGCTAACCGTCCAGTTCTGTACGAACGGCACTGTCATGTTTGGGTCCTGGCCCGAAACCAGAGTACGTGTGCCAACGAGGCCGCCATGAGGATCGATTTCATAGTGAACGCCACCCGGCGGCGGGAATCCTGATCCATCTGCATTCCCTGTCTGATATGTGAATTGAGGTGGCATCGGGTCCTGAACCGACACCGTGGGCGTGGCGTACTGCGGTGGATTCGCACGGTTTGCAAACATGAACGACCCGTTTGCAATACGATCGCGGTAAATTCCATACCCGCCCCGAATGGCAGTACTTCCGTTGCCGAACACGTCCCAGCCGAATCCGAATCGAGGCACAAATCCCCATACCGGATCTTTCGTAAGAAAGCCGTTCGGCCGGACTTCCATGAAGCCGTTCGCAATAGCGGCTTGCTCGGATGAGCCATTTCCCGGTGTGAACCAGGCGAACGGAACGCTCCCGTTTTGGTTGCTGGCGAGGTGGCCAAAATAGTCCCATCGCACGCCGAGATTGAGCGTCAGCGTGCGGCTAAGCTTCCAGTCATCTTGCAGGTAAGTTCCCGTGTACAGCATGAAGATACGCTGATATAGGTTCGTCGCAACCTGGCCGCTCGCCACGTCAATTGTCACGTTGCCTTGCGAGAAGGGCTTGTCATTCGCAAAGTCGAGGATATTTGCGAAGCCGAAAGATGGCCGGATCAAGCCGTTTGTAAAATTGTCCAGGTCCTGTTGCCGGTCGACATCGATTCCGAACCGAATATCGTGAGATCCGCGAACATAAGAAGCCGCATCGTGCCAGTTGTAGTTATTGTGAACCCAGCCTGCGGGCCCCCACTGGTTGAATCCGTCACCAACGCCGGTGATGTTCACGTTTGGAAGATCTCGTCCTTCCGGCGCTCCAGGATTGCTGCCGTCAGCCCTGACATACGTAAACCAAGCCTCATTTACAAGTGTCGGTGTAAAAGCATGAGTCCAGTTTACTTTGCCATAAATGCCTGCGTTCGGACTAACGTAGGTGTAAAGCGGTCGGGGATCCGCGACAGCAGCATCCGATGTGGTTCTGAAAAAGTTAAAGAACAGCTTGTCTTTGTAGCCGTTGAAATTGTGATCGATTCGAGCATTCCATTGGCGCGCGTTTAGCTGCGGAGACTGGTTTATCGAGACCGTCCCCACCGCTACCAGATCACCCGGAAGGTCCGGTGGGGGGATTGGGCTAGGGAGTGCTTTTTCTATGTCGGAGACGGTCAAAAGCCCGGAAGTTGGTGTTCCCAAAGCCGGCGCTCGTTGAAAGAACTGAGCCGATAAATTGTTCGGGAAATTATTGATGACATACTGCCGGAACCCCGGCGTTTCTACCGCGACGGTCTGGGTGATCGCCTGGGCTGAAAGCAACTGGAACGCCGACACGAAGAAGAAAGTTTTATCTTTGATAATCGGGCCGCCAAGCGTACCGCCAAACTCGTTCTTCCGGAACACTGGTACGTTGTCCTGAAAGACCGTGCGCGAGGTGAGCGCGTTATTCGTATGGAACTCGGATAATGTGCCGTGTAAGTTGTTGGTTCCCGATTTCGTATAAACTTCGATCAGTGTTCCGCTTTCGCGGCCCTTCTCGGCAGAGAATACCTGCGCGGAAACCTTCACCTCGGCAACCGTGTCGGGTTCGGGCGTAAGGTTGACAATACCGTCGCGGGAGTTGCCGTTTACGCTTGACCCGTCTACGTCATATTCATTCGCTTCCTGGCGTTGTCCCCCCGAATTGATCTGAAAGGCCTGCTCCTGCGCGAAGCTATTCGTGCCTTGAGATCCGGAGCCGCCAGCGCCTCCAAAGGCGTTGCCTGCGCCCGTCACTCCGGGTGCCAGGTACGCGACCCCTGCGTAAATGTTGCGCCCCACCAGCGGAGCCGTTTCCACTGTTTTCGTTTCAATTGCACGGCCTACCGTGCTCTTTCCGGTTTCAACAGCGGCCGCCTCGGCTGTCACCTCGACCGTAGACTTCTGTTCGCCCACTTCCAGCGCTGCATTGAGCGTCCGAACCTGATTCGCTTCCAGAATGACGTGTTCGGTCGTCCACGTTTTGAAGCCGGGGGCAGTAATTTCTACCTTGTAGGTGCCCGGGCTCAAACGCTGAATCCGGAACGTCCCGCTTTCCGACGTCTTGGATTTTTGCGGCACTTGGGTGCTCAGGTCCGTTACGGTAATCTCAGCGCCGGCTACCGATGCCCCCGACGGATCAGCCACAGTACCCTCGATTCCGCTGGTGAACTGAGCGAGGAGTGGAAAAACGAAGAAGCACAGAAGAACGGCGAGTTCCCCGGTACGCTTCAGGCAAAAGCGCTGCGTGAAGGCTTTGGACATGCACTCTCCTTTAGTAAGCCTCAGTGATGAATCGATTCACCGAGAAGCCGTGCGTCGGGTCAACCGGGAAAAGGTTTTGACCCTGTTGCAGGAAGTATATCTCGGGCAGTCGGTATGTCAAGGAAAAAATGCCATCTTTGGAATACTCCCTGGTCCGGTTTCGACTGTGTGCTCTTGATACTCTGTTGCGGTCTGTGGTACACGTAAATTGTAACGGCGTGAACCGATTCAGCGTCCGCGCGGAGGTTCGAAGTTTTCTCGTGGTCAACGCCCGGACAGCAGAGCCTCAGCAAGCGCAACCTCGATCTTGGATGACTACTGTCGCTGATCATGGCCACAATCAAACAGATCGCATCGAGAGCCGGGGTATCGGTTGGTACCGTTTCCAACGTCTTGAACGGCAGTTCGACTGTCAGTCGCGAGATCCGCGATCGTGTCCAGGCTGTGATGCGATCCCTGGATTATCATCCTAACTTCAATGCGCGGAGCCTTAAGGCACGTCATACCAAGCTAATCGGGATGGTTGTCTCCGATATCACAAACCCGTTCTTCCCACAGATGATTCGCGGTGCCGAAGACATCGCGTCCCGGCACGGATTCCTGCTGGTTGTGGTCAATACCGATGATGAAGTGAACAAGGAGCGTCAGGCGCTTTCGGTCCTCCGCAGTCGCCAGGTAGACGGTATAGCGATCGTGCTTGCTTCGCACCGGAAGGCCGAGTTTACTCATATCCGGCAGGCACGGCAATCAGGAATGCACGTTGTCTGTCTCGATCGTATTCCTCCGGCGGAGGAGATTGATTCCGTGACGGTGAACAACGTCGAAGGTGCTCTCGATTGCGTACGGCATTTGATCGCTGTGGGGCACCGGCGAATCGCTATTCTAACGGGAGGTTTGGACATTCAAACCGGGCGAGATCGTCTCCGCGGTTATGAACAGGCCTTAAAAGAAGCGAGGATCAAACCAGACCCGGCACTCGTGCGTAACGGTGATTTCCGCTTCGATCTCGCTTACCGCGCCAGTCTTGAACTTCTTATTACTCAGCCCCGGCCGACGGCTGTTTTTTCTTGCAATGGAACCATGGCGTTCGGTCTGATGCGCGCCATTGATGAACTGGGTCTTCAGAGTCCGCGCGATGTAGCCGTTGCCACCTTCGACGACCTTCCGATTTATGACGCATTCCGCCCGCATTTAACGTCGGTTGTCCAACCTGCTTACGAAATCGGAAAGCGAGGCGTAGAACTGCTCATTCAACGAATCACGGGCAAACTGGATAGTCCGAAGCCGATCTCGATTCGCCTGCCGCTTAAATTGGCTATACGGGAGTCTTCGCTGGGAACCGCTCTCGGGGCGGAACCCACATCTGCAAGAAGACTTTCACGGCAATAACAGGGGTTCGAATCCCCTTGGGGACGCCAATTACAATTTTGTCACGGGTGACTCCGCCGAATACTCGATCCATTTCTCACTGCTGCTCCGGCTCGGCATGACCATTTAGTGATAAATTCCTTCTCATTATGGGAACTTACCGGCCTGATCCCATGGACTGGACCTATTGGGATTGGATGAATGGCACGAAAAAGGGACTAAACGACCCGCATCCTGGCAAGCGCGCGAAGGAGGCTATACGAATCGTTTTTATCCCCTGGACAGCGGCGGAGGACGATGAATGGACAGCCAAAACGCAAGACTGGATTGATATCAATCGAGACGAGAAAGGCAAGCAGATTCAGATGATCCACTGGGATCCGGCCAACCGGCCAAACCACGTCCTGGTTGGGCTCACCACACATCCCGATGCGGTCCTCTATATTCGAGGACATGGAAGTCCGAGTACCACGCGTATCGGGCTGCGGCACACGGGAAGGCAAGGAGAGATAGAGGAAGAGAAACTGCTTATAGTCGACGCTTGCCAGCGGCTGATCGATATGGGACTCGACAGCGCTTTCTGCGGCACCATCAAATTCTATTCGTGCTACAGCGCGACTAAGGTCGTTGACGTAGCTGGCGAGAACGAGACAATACGTTCGGGGAACGAATTCATTAAGGCCGGAAATAAGGATCGACGCGAACTAGGCATGGCTGAAAAGCCGTTGCGGCCCGAAATCGA
>DATBHS010000019.1:0-35519 GCA_036557345.1 Bryobacteraceae bacterium | reverse complement strand
ACGCAAAATTCTTCGCCGCAAGGCCGAAAGTTGCTTAGCGATATCGCGCGAGGATCATCGAATCCGGATCTTCAGCTCAAAGCCATTCGATATATGGGCATGACGGGCAGTGAGGAATCGCGCAAGGAGCTCGCGTCGATTTACAATTCGTCGTCGGACGAGCGCATCAAGCGGGCGATTTTGCAAGGCTTCATGATGTCGGGCTCGCGCGATTTTTTGCTGAATGCGGCAAAGACGGAAAGCAATCCGGAGCTTCGGCGTGATGCCATTCGGCAGCTGGCAATGTGTGGCGGGCAGGACGAGCTCTGGCAGCTCTATCAGTCAGATAGTTCGGTCGAGAATCGGAAGGCCATCTTGCAATCGATGTTCCTGGGGGGCAACTCGGCGAGGCTGGTTGAGATCGCACGCAGTGAAAAGGACCCGGCGCTGCGCATTGCGGCAATTAAGTCGCTAGGCCTGATGGGAGATAACGGGCGAGGAGACGTCCTGGTCTCGATCTATCAATCCGACGCGAATCGTGAAGTGCGGGAAGCGGTTTTGAATTCTCTGTTCCTGCAGCATAACGGCAAAGACCTGGTCGCTCTCGCCCGCGCCGAAAAGGACCCGGAGATGAAACAGAAGATCATCGAAAAAATGGCTTTGGTCCAATCCAAGGAAACCACGGATTACATGATGGAGATCCTCAAATGAAAAAGCTGGCCCTATTTCTTGTCGCTTCGGCTGCTCTCGCGCAGAACTGGCAACCGACTGTTACCAACGCCAGGTTCGAGACGCGCTCCTATTCCGGCAATCTGAGCACGGAAATCCACGCGGCCTCTCCCACGTGGTTTGGGTACGCGGTGAAATCGATCCGTAACGACAATGAGAGCTGCTGCTGGAACGGCTCTTCCGGATGCTGGCTGGAGAGAGGCGACCACCGCGGACCGGTCACGGCAGGCTCTGTTCACCCGATCCAGCTCGAGGGCTCGGATGCCGTCGCTGTCCTGTTTCGTGTTGAGAACAACACCATAGAGAAGATTCACGTCTACTCGCTCTCGTGCCCGCTAGATGCAGGCGGCCTTCCGTTCGTTTGGCTCACTGGTGTGCCGGCGCATGCGAGCCTCGAGTTTCTCAAGAAACTCGCGACTGATCCGGCCGATCACAAGGTGGATGCGGCTGTCTTTGCGATCGCCCAGCATGAGGGTTCCGAGGCGGACGGCGTTCTCGAGACGCTGACTCAGCCTGCGCAGCCGGAAAGAGTCCGCGAGAAAACGGCCTTCTGGCTCGGCGCAAGCCGAGGCGCGCCCGGAGCCGCCAATTTGCAGAAGATGATGGCTACGGATTCCAGCGAACACGTACGGGATAAGGTTGTGTTCGCGCTATCGATCAGCAAGCAGCCCGAGGCGTTGGATACGCTGATTCAGGCGGCAAAGAGCGATTCCTCCGCTCACATTCGCGGGCAGGCACTATTTTGGCTTGCTCAGAAGGCCGGCAAGAGGGCAACAGATACCATCACGGGCGCCATAGAAAATGACCCGAATACCGAGGTAAAAAAGAAGGCCATTTTTGCCCTCTCGCAGTTGCCGAAGGACGAAGGCGTTCCCAAACTGATCGAGGCTGCCAGGAATCAGAAGAATCCGGAAGTTCGAAAGCAGGCGTTCTTCTGGCTCGGCCAGTCCCAGGATCCGCGCGCGCTAGAGTTCATCCAAGACGTGTTGACGAAATAGAGTTCATTGAGCGGCTTCCGCTTCGGGGAGCACGAGCCTGAGCTGAGTTTTGCTGGCCCGTTTTGCTTCTGCATTCAAATCTGCGGCAAGCGTTTTTTCCTTCTCTGCTTGCTCGGTATCGTGGTCCCGGAAGTAAAGCATCGACAGTTTGTAATGCGCGGCGGCCAGTTTCGGATCGCTGTGGATGGCGGCTTCCAGGTAAGTCTTGGCTTCCGGCAGCTTTCCTCGCCGCATCATTAAGTCGCCCATCGTCATGTTGGCCTTTGCGTGCTCGGGTTGTTGTTGCAACACCGTTCGTAAAAGATTTTCGGCCGAATCTAGATGGCCATCGTCCAGTTCGAGTTGCGCCAGCTCGTAGCGGGCGTCCTGCGTACCCGGTGCTAAGGAAAGGCAATGTTCCAACTGCCGGCGGGCATCATCGGGGCGATTCAACCTGATGTCCAGCCAGCCCAGGGCGTAATACGTAGCAGCAAAAGCTGGAATGCGCTTTGCGAACTGCTCGAAGAGATCGTAAGCCTGTTGCCAGTTCTCCATCGTGATATTCGCCCGGGCGAGGAGGTAGAGCGCTCTGTTGTTTGCAGGCTGCAGGCGGTGCGCTCTGCCTAGCGCGTCGATTGCGTCAGGACCAAGATCGCGCCTGATGCACACAGATCCAAAGTGAATCAATGTTGCTACGTCATCCGGCTCGGCGCTGCGCGCTGTGATCAGGTACGACAGTGCCTTTTCGTCCAAGCCTTGCTTTTCGGCTGCAGCAGCGGCACCATTCAGGGACGTCAGGTTTCGCGGCGCAAGGTCCAGCGCACGTTCGAAACTCCGTTCCGCTGCGGCGGGGTCTCGGGTGAGGTCCGCTCTCCCGCGTTCTTCCCAATATTCTGCGTTGCCAGCCAAAGCAGGTTCCAGAGATTTCAATTCCGAAATCGCCTCCGCCTGATTCCCGGTGCGAAGCTTAGAGGCAGCCAGGCTGAAGAGTACCCCCGGCTTCTTGCTTCCCAATTCGACAGCTCGCTGCAGGTACTTCTTGGCGCTTACATAATCCGCCCTGCGGTAGTACAGAAAGCCCAGATTTTCGTGCAGGTCAATGGAATCCGGCAGGAGCCTCAGCCCCTGTTCGAAGTCTTTTTTCGCGGAGTCTTCATCGTGCAACTCGGTTTCCGTGATTCCGAGCAAGTTCCAGAGTTCAGCATCTGAGGGATGGTCATGCACGGCCTTCTGCAGAAGAGAGCGCGCGGCTTGAAACTCGCCGGCCTGAATTTGCCGGGCGGCTTTTTCCGCAACAGTTTGCGCCGTTTCTTGTGCCAGACCGGATGGCAATACGAGCAGTAGTCCGGCTGTGACAGAAATACGGGCCCATATTTCTGATCGTGTTAAAGACAACTTGGAGCGTTTAAAGACGTTTCTTTTAGCGGAAATGTAACGCATTGTTGACCCAGTATTATTGCGGTGAAAAATGGAGAACCGTTTTTATTTTCTTAGGGATATAATCCGGCCAAGAGCTTGCTGCGCTACTCAGGGGTAATTCAGCACGGTTGCTCCATTTTTAAGGTTGGTCGCGATGTCATTCCGCAGAAGAATAGCCGAGTGTTTTCTGATCGCTGTCGGTTTAGTCCCATTTACATGCCGGGCTCAAACCAATGAAGGCATTCTAGCCGGCACCGTTCTCGATCCGTCGGGCGCGGTCATTGAAGGTGCAAACGTTGTGGCAAAGAATGAGGCTACCGGCTCCTCGTTAACAACAACAACCGGTGCTGGTGGAGCATTCCGCTTCCCATCGATCCCGATCGGCACATATGACCTGATGGTTTCGCATCCCGGTTTTAGTTCCGTGACGCAGAGAGGCGTCGGAGTTCAGATCAGCACTACTACGGCGGTCAGCATTACTCTCAGCGTCGGCAAAGCGGAGCAGAGCGTCACTGTGCAGGCGGAGGCAACCAGAATTGCTACGGAGAGCTCAGATGTCGGCACCGTAATCACCACGAAGCAGGTGGTGGAACTCCCGCTCGCTCTCGGCGGTGTGGGCGCGCTTCGCTCTCCTGAGGCATTCGTGTTTCTTGCGCCCGGAACGGTCGGCCCCGGAACCGCCAACAGCAACAACGGGATCTTCATTTCCAAGATTGGCGGCGGACAGAGCTTTGGCGCGGATATTCTGCTGGATGGCACCTCTATCTTGAGATCGGAGAATGGGTCGTCATTCGACGAGGCGGCTCCCTCCGTGGAAGCGATCTCCGAGTTTAAGGTTCTCACCTCCAGCATGCCCGCCATGTATGGCCGCACGACCGGCGCGATCGAGACATTCACGACCAAATCGGGCACGAACCAGTTTCATGGCACCGCTTATGACATTTTGCAGAACGACGATCTGAACGCGAATTCGTGGTTCAACAACGGCTATGCGGCACAGTGCGCTCCCGGCGATACAGCGTGCCGGGACAAATACGCGAGGCCGATCGACAAGAAGAACGATTATGGTGTGAATCTGGGGGGACCGGTCTGGATTCCCAAAGTTTACAACGGCAAGAACAGAACATTTTTCTTCTTCAACTGGGAGCAGTACAACCAGCACATTGGCGGCACGGCCAGCAGTATCGTTCCCACCGACGCGGAAAGAGCGGGAGATTTTTCGGGAATTCTGGACACCTCTACTGTCCTCGGCACAAACCCGTGCAACGGCCAGCCGATTTACCAAGGCGAGATTTTCGATCCGAGCACCACAACTATTGGAGCAGGCGGCGTGCCCTGTCGGCTTCCGTTCGCGGGCAATAAGATTCCGGCCTCGCGCATTTCTACCGTAGCTAACAACTTCCTGAACTACCTCCCGGCTCCGAACATCGCGACTCAGCCGAACGGAGTAAATTACACTCTCTCGAGTTCAACCCCACTGGAAAACACTACTTACACAATTCGGATCGATCATTCGTTCTCGGACAGAAATAAGATCTTCGGCATGTACGATACGCGAGACAACGCGCGATATGTCAACGGCAACTATGTGTTTCCTCCTCCCGCCGACCCGAACGGCTGGAATCAGAATTTCGTAACGCACTATGGAAGATTCGGCTGGGATTTCATCATCTCGCCCTCTCTGTTAAATCATCTGGCGCTCGGGTACAACCGGACCAATAGTCAGAACTACTCGACCGGTTCCTTAGAAGCTACTGCCGGGCAGTTCAACTGGGCGGCCAGGCTGGGGATTTCCGGTATCTCCGGAGTCAACTTCCCGCTCGTGAACATGGGCGAGGGCGTTCCTCAGATCGGAATCCAGAACAATGACAATGAGCTTGACAACGGTGAGCGTCTCAACGACACGCTCACCTGGATCAAAGGAAACCACAGTTTCACGTTTGGCTTCGATTTTCGCAACCAGTTGTTTGGCAGGCTGGGCTCAAATACTGATACGGGCGTTTACAATTTCGCCCGGGCCCAGACCGCGGCCGACGTTGCTGTAAACGGGCAGAGCGGCAACGGCATCGCGAGTTTTCTGTTAGGCGACCTAAACAACGCCAACGCGTTCGTGCCCGCGCACGTCCCGCGCTGGGTATCGCAATACTATGCAGGCTTTGCCCAGGACGACTGGAAAGTAACCCCCCATTTGACATTGAATCTCGGATTGCGTTGGAGTGTCGATGTGCCGCGCCGGGAGTCGTACAACGATACCTCCAATTTCAGTGACAGCGCACCTAATCCCGCAGCGGGAAATCTGCCGGGCGCCATGGTCTTCGGAAACCTCTGCAGCGGTTGTAACGCGCGATGGGCGGACACCAAGTATCACGACTTCGCGCCGCGCTTTGGTTTTGCCTACAATCCGAACGGCGGCCGCTTTGTGATTCGCGGTGGATACGGCGTCATGTATTCGCCGCTGCAGTACACAGATTTCGGAGGAAATCAGATTCAGGGGTACTCGGGCACACCGACTTTCAACAGTCCGGATGGCCTGACAGCGCCTTTTAATTGGGACAACGGCTTCCCCCCGACAGCACCGCCGCCGTTCACAGATCCGTCAGTAGTAAACACGGGGAACCCAAATTGGATACAGCCCCGGTTTGGCCAGCCCGGAATTATTCAAAGCTGGAGCTTCCAGGTTCAGGGCCAGGTCTCAAAGGATATGGTGGCAACACTCGGCTACGTGGGTATGCGTTCGCAAAACCTGCGTTCGGCGATCATGAACTGGAACAACATTCCGATTCAGGATCTTGCGTTGGGGAGCGCGCTGACTCAGCCGGTTGCGAGCAATACGCTAGGAATCGCTCCACCATACCCGAACTTCTACAAGGACTGGGGGAACAGCGTCAACGTTGCGCAAGCCCTTCGGCCGTTTCCACAATACGACTACATCTACATGGACGTGTTGCAGAACATCGGGCAGTCTACGTATCAATCTCTACAGGCTACGTTGGAACGCCGGTTCAGCGCCGGCCTCAGTCTGCAATCGTCATTCACTTGGGCGAAGACGTTAACGGACGCCGATAGCATCTTGCCCGGCATTAATGGCGGGATCAGCCAGATTCAGAATCCGGCCGATCTCAATAGCGAAAAGGCGCTCAGCAGTCAGGACATTCCCTATATGTTTACCGCGGCCTTTCTTTACGAACTGCCCTTTGGTCGAGGCAAGCCGCTGCTGAATCATGGAATCGGCAGCGCTGTGCTAGGCGGTTGGCAGATCGGCGGCGTCTTGCGCTATCAAACAGGAGTGCCGATCTCATTCGGCTGCGCTAACGGTATTCCTGACTGGCAGAACTGCATCCGGTTCAATCGCGCGTCAGCGCCGCCCTTGGCTGCCGACGTGACGAACGGTCATTTCGATCCATTTACCGAGCGCTACTTTAATCCGGTTTGCGAGTTTACGGGGCAAGCGGGCTGTGCATTTGCCGATCCAAATACAGAGGTGATCTCCGCCGGGAGCACCACAACGATACAGCAGGCGCGAGGCGGAGCATATTACCTGGGCAATTACCCGCGCAACAACGGAGACGCGCGCGCGCCAAACTACTTCAATGAAGATTTCAGCATCATCCGAAATTTCCACCTCTTCGAAACTGCGACGCTGCAGATGAAAGGCGAGTTGCTCAACGCCTTCAACAGGCACATCTTCAGCGTTCCGGACGCAAATCCGTACGACGCCAACTTCGGGCTTGTGAACGGCACCATCGATGCCCAGCGAATTGTTCAGTTCACGTTACGATTGAACTTCTGAGAGTATTTGTCGTCTTGCTGGCGCCTGTAATACTGGCGCAAGTCCGGCCTGAAACCGCCCGAGACTTTTTCGATCTCGGTTCAAGGCAGTTCAGCGAGCGCCGCTTCGGTGAGGCAAAGAGCTCATTCAGTCGCGCAATCGAGTTAGACAAGATGAGTGCCGAGGCGTATCGGGCACTTGGGATGGCAAATCTCGAATTGAAAGATTACAACGGTGCTTACCACGCCTGGCTGAAGGCCGTAGGTCTCAACCCCAACGACGAAAAATCAAAATACTTCCTGGGGCGGCTCTTTTACGAAGCGGATTTCCCGAACGAAGCTGCCGCCTGGCTTCGTCAAGCCTTGCAGCTTGCACCCGACGACTATCAGGCGACGACATATTTAGGCTTGTGCGCAGAGGCCCTCAATTTTGACAGCACCGCGGCTCAGCTTTATCGAAAGGCAATTGCCGACAGCGAAGCCCAGCAGAAGCCCTACTCCTGGGCCTTTCTCAGTCTGGGAAATTTTCTGAAGAAACACGGCGATGAAAAGCAGAGCTTGGCAGTGCTCGAAGAAGGCGCCACGAAATGTCCCGAAGCGCACGAACTGGCGGCGCTCGGTGAGCTGCTCGCGACGCACAATCAACCTCAGCGGGCAGAACAGGTGCTACGGCAAGCGATCGCGCTGGATTCGGGGCTATCACAGGCGCACTACCGGCTGGCGTTGCTATTGAGATCCACTGACCGCGCAGAGGAAGCCAAAGCGGAGATGCTGAAATTCCAGGAAGCCAAAAGCCGCGAAGAGCAGCAGAACGCGAAGATTATGGCGCTGCGGAAATAGCAGTATGGTTTGGCCCGAATACGTAAAAATATGATGGCGGCTTCCCGAGCCGCGCGACGGTCCGTCCTGTTTGTTGTGTCTTCAAGGAATCTTCGGCCGACGCGGCATCAGGAGCGGGACGGTGTGGCCGAGCCTAGACGACAAGTTGGCTTTAGAAGGCTTCTGAAGAACCGCGGACTTTATTAGAATTGTAGATTAACAGCTGATATATGGAAGGCCATGGGTCGGAACGCCTGAACCGCATCACGATCAACGACGCTCAATGCGGTGGCCGTCCGTGCATTCGAGGCATGCGCATTCGGGTAACTGATATTCTCGAGCTTCTGGGTGCCGGCGCGAGTTTTGAAGAAATTCTGGATGATTATCCATATCTTGAGCGCGAGGACATTCTCGCAGCAATTGAGTATGCTGCTCGGCAGGCGGACCACTCCGTTCTACGATCGGCGTGAATTTCCTGGTTGACAACCAGCGACCGCCTGCTCTCGCCCGACTCATTCAGACTGAGTTCAAATCGCATGCAACACACGTTATCGACGTCGCATTGCGAGATGCGTCGGACGCGGAAATTTGGAGATATGTATCGATGATGGATTCCATTCTCATATCGAAGGATGAGGATTTCTCGAATATGGTTTTGCAGATACCGACCGCCAAGCTTATTTGGGTCAGGGTCGGCAATTGTCGGAAGGCCGTCCTGTTGGGACTATTTCGGCGATTATGGCCTCGCATCCTTGAACGGCTGGAGAGTGGTGATCGCTTTATAGAAGTCCGCTGACTCGCTGCGATTAAGTTGCCTTCTGCATTTTCTGAAATAGCAAAATGCCTGCCACACACGGGTAGCTGCATTGATGCTGGGGCTTTGCTAGTTCTCGATGACTTCTATAACTCGTCGAATCGGTGGATTCTCAATAACCTGGTTCTTTCCGCTTGGCCACGTAATTTCGATTTTTCGGATCCCTGTCTCCGGGCCGAGGCCGAAAAAGAGCCGCTTGTCCTGAGCGGATTGATAACTGGCGGTCGTGGTCACCATTCCGTACTGCATTTTCCCCGACTGGGAGGTCAATTTCACTCTTGCACCGATGCCATCTCGGTTGCTGCGTGTGCCGCGCAGGTCTAAACCGATCCAGGAATTCCGATTCCCGCCCTCGTTGCGGAGGACATAAGCGGGGCCACCGCAAGTCACTACCACCACGTCGATGTCACCGTCATTATCGAGGTCCCCGAAGGCGGCACCGCGGCTCGCCCACTTTTCTGTAAACACCTGCCCCGACTGTGCGGAGACGTTTACGAATTTTCCCTCGAGCTGTTTCAACAGCAGAAGGCGCTGCAGATACTCCAGGTGCGGCTGCATCTTCTGGACGTTATCCATGACATGGCTGTTTGCGAAGAAGAGATCTTTGCGGCCGTCGTTGTCGTAGTCGAAAACCCGCATGCCCCAACCACCGTACAAGCGCGTAATTTCGCCAAGGCGCGAAATATTTGTGTCGTAATTGAAAGTCCCATCGCCGTTGTTATGAAAGTAGGCATAGGTCTCGTTCGACAGCGCGGTAGTAACTATATCCGGCTTGCCGTCGTCGTCGACATCCGCCGCATCGGTGCCCATTCCCGCGAATGTCTTGCCTTCGTCCGTGTACCCGATACCGGCGGCCATGGCGTTTTCCGTGAATGTCCCGTCACCCTTATTCATGAAGAGGAACTGTTGGAATGAATCGTTCGCCACGCTGATATCCATGCGCCCGTCGTTGTTGAAATCGGCGAAAGCCACCCCGAGCCCCTTTCCGGAGCTCGCCGCGATGTGGCTGCTGGCGCTGATGTCGGTAAACGTGCCGTCGCCGTTGTTGTGAAACAGGTAATCGGAAACCGGCTTGAAATTATCCGGATGGCAGTAAGAGCGGCCGCCCTCCTCGCGCGAGCCGCAGAATTGGTTCTTCGAAAAATTCCAGTTCAGGTAGCGGCAAATAAAGAGATCCAGTTTGCCGTCGTTATCGTAATCGAAGAAGCCGGCGCTCGACATCCAGCCGGTAGTCCGGAGCTTCGCTTTCGCCGTGACGTCCGTGAACGTGCCGTTGCCATTGTTGTGATAAAGCAGGATGCTCCCGAAGTTGGTTACCAGCAGATCCTCGAATCCGTCGTTGTCATAGTCGCCGGTCGCGACACCCATCCCATAGCCGGTGCCTTTGACCCCAGTTTTTTCAGTGACATCCGTGAACGTGCCGTCGCGATTGTTGTGATAGAGCCTGTTCCAGAACTCCGGCGCAGTCTTGTCGGGCGGTTCGTCATCACGTTGGCCCGGGTGAATGCGCGCGCCATTCACGATGAACACATCCGGCCAGCCGTCATTATCGTAATCGAATATCGCGACGCCGCCTGTCATTGTTTCGATCAGATATTTTTCGTGCGTGGCCGAGTTGTAATCGTCGAAATGAATGCCGCTCGATTTTGTGACGTCTACGTAGGCCACCGGCTTGTTTTCCGTTGCACTCAAAAGACACCGTGCGGCCGGGTAAGAGGCTACAAAGCCGAGCAGAGTCGCAGCGGAAAGACATGCTCGACCGACGATGCTCCGCATCAGCGTTGCACGTGAGGCCTACAGTCGTCCAAACCGCGCGACGGCTTCCCGAATGGATTTGTATTTCTCGATGAACGGCAGCATGCTGTGCTCGGTGTTATCGAGCTGCTGAGCCTTCTTCAGCACTTCGGCAGCATGCTCTTTGGGAACGACCACCACGCCGTCCATATCCGCGACAACGATATCGGCGGCTCTCACCGGAATGCCCGCGCAGGTGACAGGAACGTCCTTGCCCGCGAACCGGTAGTGATTGACGGTGGTGGAGGGAACGATTCCCCGGCTGAACACGGGAAACTGCAGTTTCGTAATTTGCGGCGTGTCCCTGATGCCGCCGTCCACAACCGCGCCTGCAAGCCCTCGATACTTCATGGCCGTACTCATGAGGCCACCGATACCTGCGTAATCCAGCCCGTCTTCGAGTACCATGACATAGACAGAGCCCGGCGCGGCTTCGTCGATGGCGTCCAGCATTCCCTGGAGCGCCTTGGCGCCCTCGTGATGCTCTTCCTTTTTCAGCAACACGGTGACTGCCGGCCCAGCGAATTTTGTGGCATTGAGCGGGCGCACATCATGCGACATGTAGGCCCGTTTTCCGTAGAGCTGCTCCATGGCGTCGGCAACCGAGGCGACTTCAACCAGGCGAAATCCTTCGATAAGGCCCGCCTGGCTGTTTTCGGGAGGCGCGTCCTTGAATGAAAGGACGAACAATAAGGAGGCTGCTGCGAGCAAAGCGCTTAAAGTCTTCTTCATCGCGATTCAAGCGAGCCGGATTCGGCTCACTTTGATCTTGTCATCGCTGAATTGTCCCAGTCCCATCATTCCCGCGATCTCGATGTGCTCCACCTGGCAATTCAAGTAGTGGCTGGCTTGGTCGGGTTTTGACATCGCTATCGGTGCCATGCCCACCTGCTTTCGCTTGGCATCGATGATGCTCCAGCCTGTCTTATCGAGTGCGACCGGATCGGTACCGAAATACAGAGTCTTCGGCTCCCAGATGTACTCGGGCCGTCCGCCAGGACCTCCGTGATAGGAGGCCTTCACCGCGTCCACGATATGCAGAACGACTTTCTGGCGGATGACGGGCAAGCTCACAACCGATGGAATGAATACTCCGCACGCGTTCGCAGTGGGGGTGATATGGCTGCGGTTCACGTTGTTCACGAAGCCGTGCGACATGTTCTTCAAGGCGATCGTCACTCCCGCGGACTGGTGATGCTTCAAGACGGGCAGATTGATGACCTTGTTGACCTGGGTGGTGACGATCTTTGCCACGTACGAGCGCCGGCAATGCGCGTCGTTGGGATTGTCGCCGGGTTTGACAATCGCCATTTCCATGAAGTGGCGCTCGTCGTAGCCGGCCATGTCGAGTTGCACGTCATCGTATGCAGGCGATGGCGCATCCAGGCGATTCCCGGGCCGGAGCCACTTGTCGATGCCGCACTCGAGGATCTCCTCGCGGTAGCGGCTGAACACGACGACGTTATTGCCGGATACGCCCGCCTGACCCAGCCCGTCGAGGATCGCGTGTAGAACCGAGGCGTCGGAACAGAGCTTCGGTCCACCAACCGGGCTGACTTTGATACCGACTACATCGCCCTTTTCGAACAACCCACGCCAGGCGTCCTGCCAGGTGGGCGCTCCGGTCAGTTCCTTCATGCCCCGTTCGATCATTTGATGAATCGGACCTGCCTGATAAGCACCGGAAACTGTGCATCCGGAATGTTCGACTGCAATCACGCGGCCCGGGTAAGGACCTGGGATACCAGGATTCTGAGTTCCGGCAGATTTGCCGCTGGATTGCGCGAGCGCTGCCGCCGTCCCCAGGAACGCCGTCTCGAGGAATCGTCTTCGATCAGTGGGCATTGTTCCACCTCAATCGCCAGATGATGGACTGCAAACAGTGTATCGCTCGATTCGCCGCGATACGATGATTTGCTTCGACACTCCAATGAGAAAGAAAGTACGAGCACTAACATTTTTGTTTAGCATCGCAACGCTGTTCCTCGGAACATCTTTGTCAGCCCAGACCGAGTACGACCTGCTCTTGCGCCACGGGCATGTGGTCGACTCCAAAAACCACATCAGCGCGATCCGCGATGTAGCGATCCGCGATGGGAAGGTCGCTGCCATCGAAGAGAACATAGATCCTGCCAAGGCTCTGAAGACGGTGGACGTCAAAGGCCTATACGTGACTCCTGGCTTGGTGGACATTCACGTGCACGTTTACGCCAGCACAGGAGAGCGAAACTCCTATGCCGGCGATAACAGCGTTTTCCCTGATGGCTTCACGCTGCGAAACGGTGTCACAACCGTCGCGGATGCCGGATCGTCCGGTGCCCGAAATTTCGAAGATTTCAAAGAGCACATCATCGATCGCTCCAAGACCCGCGTGCTGGCGTTTCTGAATATTGTCGGCGCAGGCATGCGCGGTCCGAAATATGAGGACAATCTGTCCGATATGGACCCGGCGGTTGCGGCTGAAGTAGCGAAGCGTCATCCGGGGCTGATTGTGGGAATAAAAACCGCTCACTACGCCGGGCCGGAATGGACACCGGTCGAGCATGCCGTTCAAGCCGGCACAATGGCAAACATTCCGGTGATGGTCGATTTCGGCGCTAACCGGCCCGAACGGCCTATTACTGTGCTGTTGACCCAGAAGCTTCGTCCGGGAGATATCTATACCCACTGCTTCTCAGGCATCCGAAATGAACTTTTGCCAGACGGGAAACTCAATCCAGGCATGTGGGGAGGCAGGAAACGAGGTGTCATTTTCGACGTCGGGCACGGCGGTGGAAGCTTTGCGTGGCGCATCGCTGTCCCGGCGATCCATCAAGGCTTTTTGCCCGATTCCATTTCCACGGACTTGCATATTACGAGCATGAATGCCGGAATGAAAGACATGCTCAACGTAATGAGCAAATTTCTGGCGCTCGGGCTCTCAACTGACGAGATCATCGCCCGTTCTACCTGGAACCCCGCGCGCGAAATTCACCACGAAGAACTCGGAAATCTTTCTGTGGGCTCGCCCGCCGATGTGAGCGTTCTACGCGTCGCTCAGGGTGATTTTGGCTTTACTGATATGTACGGCGCTCGCATGAACGGCAGCCGCAAGTTCATCTGCGAGCTGACTGTTAAGGACGGCAAAATCGTGTATGACCTGAACGGAATCAGCCGCCCTGATTGGAAGACGCTTCCCCCCAACTACACCAATGTCGGTGATCCACGCTGGGATGGCCTGAACCCGGCTCATAGGAAACGCTAAGCGTCCTGTGAGGCCGGCTTGAGTCCGCTCGAGGACCGCTTTTTTATACCTCTCCGTAAAATAGAAATGTATGCCAATTAAGGTAGGGATTAACGGCTTCGGCCGTATCGGGCGAAATGTGGTACGGGCGGGTCTCAATCATCCGGAAATCGAGTTTGTTGCAGCAAACGATCTAACCGACACGAAAACGCTGGCCCATTTGCTGAAGTATGACTCGATACTCGGCCGGCTCGAAACTGACGTGAAGGCGGAAGGCGACAGCATTTCAGTTGGCGGTAAGAAGATCAAGATCTTCGCGATCAAGGATCCGTCCGAGATCGACTGGTCCGGTCTGGGCGCCCAGATCGTAGTTGAATCCACGGGGCGGTTTACGGACGCGAACGAAGCCAAGAAGCATCTGCGCGGCTCGGTGAAGAAGGTCATCATCTCGGCCCCGGCGAAGAACGAGGACGTGACCATCGTGCTTGGCGTGAATGAAAACATGTATGACCCGGCCAAGCACAACATCATCTCGAACGCCTCCTGCACCACCAACTGCCTTGCCCCGGTTGTCAAGGTGTTAAATGACAGCTTCGGCATCGAGAAAGGCACGATGACCACCGTTCACAGTTACACGAACGATCAGAACGTGCTCGATTTCCCGCACAAGGACCTGCGACGCGCGCGTGCCGCGGCCTTGAATATTATTCCCAGCTCAACCGGCGCTGCCAAGGCAATCGGCCTGGTGGTTCCGGAACTCAAAGGTAAACTCGATGGCTACGCCATGCGCGTCCCGACGCCAGACGTTTCGGTAGTTGACTTTGTCGCCGTGCTGAAGAAACCTGCGACGAGCGAGGAGGTGAATTCCTCGCTCAAGAGCGCGGCGAATAACTCGCTGAAAGGCATCCTGGAGTACACCGAAGATCCAGTCGTGTCGAGTGATCTTTTGCATAACTCCAACAGCTCGATTGTAGATGCGGAGTTGACGAAGGTCATCGGCGGGAATCTTGCAAAAGTTGTTTCCTGGTACGACAACGAGTGGGGCTACTCGAATCGCATTGTGGATTTGATTGCTTTCCTGGGGAAAAAGGGACTGTAGTCCGTCTACTCGCGCTATACGGGGAGGGCTGCCGTGATAGCTTTATCCCTCACAACGCTATCCGCGCCCTCGCATGACTAGCCGTTGCAGTTCCATCCGCGCCGTGGTTGGCAGCACGGAAAGCGCGCTGATCAGAATTCGATAGCGCCATCCCGGTATCACAAAGAGCTTTCTGCGCCGCAAGCCCTCGAGCGAGGCATCAACTATATCCTCGGCTGTCTGCCACAAATTTGCTCTTCCGAGTTTGCTGCGATCCACATCCATCCTGTCGTGGAATTCCGTGTATACCAAGCCCGGGCACAATGCCTGAACGATGGTCTTGGATCCGATCTGCCGCAAGTCCAGATACAATCCCTCCGAAAAAGTAGTCATCCAGCTCTTGGTGGCCGCATAACCGATGAATGTAGTCCTGCGCAGCCATGCCGAAATAGACGCCACGTTAATGACCGCACCCGTGTTTCGCCGAACCAGGTTGCCAAGCGCAGCGTGCGTAAGACGCATCGTTGCAATGATGTGCAAGCGGTGCATTTTTTCCTGAACCTCGACCGGGGCTTCCCAAAATAGACCTCCGGCTCCAAATCCGGCACTGTTTACTAGCAACATCAGCCGCTCTTCCTTGGCGATGCGCTCGGCGACCGAAACCAGGTCACGATCCACCGTCAAGTCGGCTGAGCAAGTTTCGACACCCGATCCATACTTGGCCGACAATTCACCAGCCATTTCCTCCAGGCGATCCCTGCGCCGCGCAATCAACAGAAGGTCATGCTCCGGCGCGAGCCGGCGTGCGAACTCCGCGCCGATTCCGCTTGAAGCGCCCGTGATAACAGCTACTGTTCTTGCCGTATCCAAAGGTGTCGACCAACTCCAAACTTGATTCAGCGCGTATGCCTCACTAGCAGCTGAACGAGTTGGGGACTGTGCTGAATCGCGGAGAGTAACACGACCCGCAAAGCGCGCGGTAACAAGAAGAAAATCTGCCTCAGCTTCGACGAGATGCTGAAAACGGAAGAGAGCTCCCTCTCATAGGCTTGGCGGTACGATCGCGCCGTCTCCTCCAAAGACACTCTGCCCGCGAGGAATGGCTTTAGCGACCGGCCGCACAAAGCCCCGCTTCGAAGCGCTAACGATATACCGTCTCCCACAAACGGATCCACAAAACCGGCCGCGTCTCCGGCAAGCAAGATATTTCCTTCAACAGGTTGAGGCTTGCCGAACAGTAATGGTGCGGTGGATACCGGCTCAGTCAGTTGCTGCCAATTCCTGCTCCGCTCCCGAAGCAAGGAGTGTTGCTCGAATACATCGATCAACGTATGGGCCACATCCGCACGCACCTGCGCGCAAACATTGATTCGGCTTTCCGCGCCATGGCCGCGCAACGAAACCGGTTGAACCCCGCAGTAACCACCTTGGAAGAAGTAAAGATCGACCGATTGTGGACATTTTTCTTCGACGAAATGTGCCTTCACTCCCAACCATTTATCTCGCCCGTTGCGGCCACCCGGCATTCTGTCACTGAGATTCGACCATCGGCCGCAGGCCTTCACCACAGCCTTGCTTTCGAACTCGCCCGCTGTGGTGACAACCTGGAACGGGCTATAGCTCTTGATAGCTTCTACTGCGACTTGTTGCCGAGCTTCGACTCGGCTCTCTCCTACTGCTTCCCAGAGAGCAAAATCCAATTCAAAACGCGCGATGCTAATGCCGGGCGGCCGCAGGGGGCTGGTGATGACCAAACCGTCGCAAAAGAATCGAACTTCAGGAATACGGGGCGCCTCTTTAATCAGATCCGGCGCATGCGCATCCAGTAGGCAGGCAAGCAAATCGAGCGATTCTGCGGACACAAATTCTCCGCACACCTTATTTCGCGGAAATCGTCCCCGCTCGAGGAGCAAAACCCGCGCTCCCTCGCGTGCGCTGGTTATCGCTGCAGATGAACCCGCCGGTCCACCGCCAATTACGATCAGGTCATACATTCGAACAGCGGTCCCCGTTGCTCGTCTTCCACACGATCGCTCCCATTCGGTAGAAGTAATGCCGCGTGATATCTACACGGGCAGCCCCGCAATCTTGAAGCATGTTCCGCATCTCTTCGGTTGTATAAGACTGCCGGACGGATGCCGGAGCGTCATTGCGAGTGATACGGCTGCGATAAATGAGACGGCCTGCGCACGCCATCGCGAAGTGGATCGGATGGCGCACCAGATCATTAATCAATACCGCTACCCTGCTGCATCGCAAAGCTTCCTTGACAAAGGCTGCAACTTGCTCCGGCGAAAGATGATGAACGAACAAGCAACAATTGATCAGGTCAAATGTGGAGTCGGCGAAGGGGAGGGCCAGGGCATCCGCGACAACCTTCCTTCGCTCTTCACACATATGGCTGGCACATCGATCCAGTAGGGTCAGTCGGAGATCGACACCGTTTTTTTGCATGCGGGCACGAACACATCGAGGAAGATCTCCAGTGCCAGCAGCAACCTCAAGCATCGAGAGATCGGCTCTCTTGCTTGCCTTCACCACTCGCCTGACCATACAGAGCGTTGTCGGCAGACCACCGAAGTAGTGATTTAGGAAGCGGATATCCGCTAGAGAGTCCATGACTTCGGCCGCCGTACCCGCGTCGTCATCCAGCAGTTCACGGCTCGGGACTCTTCTCATCTGCAGAATCGGGATTGGAAATTCGCGCTCTTTAAAGTATCAGGCATTGTACGCTACACCGCTGGTAATATGCTATGCTGCGGAAATTTCCGGAGGTCCGGCGAGCATGAGCAAGTATGGATGCTAAATCACCCGACTTAGCGAAAGCCCCTTTAGCATCCCGGCCTCTCCGCGATCAGCTTCTGGGCGCCTTTCATCTCACACAGCCATTTGAGACCGTCTTGCTGCAGGCTCTGCCCGCGACTTTGTTCATGCGATTGGCGTCGCCGGCCGCGGATGTTCGCGGCTTAGCAATTCTCTTCCTGGCTGTGATCGCGATCTACGGGGCCGTAGGTGCGCTCAATGATTACTACGACTACTCTCTCGACAAGATCACCAAGCCTTCGAAACCGCTTGTGCGTGGACTGGTGACGCGGCGTTTCGCCCTGTGGCAAGCTCTGCTTCTTGCAATTGTGGGACTGTTGCTCTCCCTGATGCTGAACTGGTTGACTGCCGGTTTCTCACTGCTGATTCTCGTTCTGGGCATTTGGTATGACGTCCACGCGAAAAGATCATTGTGGAGCTGGGCGCCTTACGCCATCGGGATTCCTACATTGCCCCTCTGGGGCTTTGCTGCCGCTGGCCGGTTCGAACGCGTGCTGTTACTGGCGTACCCGATGGGCGCGCTTCTATCGCTGGCCTTGAACATGAGCAACACACTTCCCGATCGCGAAGGAGATGCAGAGTTCGGTTTACGCGCTCTGACGCACCGGCTCACGTTCGTTAAGGCGCTGTTATTGACCTGGACACTATACGGGGCCGCAATGCTGGGGTTCGCGGCTGCTGCCCCTGTTGTCGGCAACAATTGGAAGATACTCGGTCCCGGGCTGGCTTGCGGCTCGCTGCTTCTGGCGCTTATGATCGGCGACTACTTGCTGCACCGTTCGCCGCGAAGCTTGAAGCGCAACTGGGCTGTTGGAGGTCTCCTCGCTGTCGTTGTCGGGATCTGCTGGGTTGCGAGTTTGCCGATCAAGTGAACCTGATCGCAGCTAGAATACGATACTCATGATCGTTCCGGTTGCCAGTGCCCAATCGATTCGTGCATTGGCGCGGTCGAACAGCGCGGTAATGCGATCGGCGCGTGTCATCTCCAGTTGGGTTTCAGCGTCGATCACCTCCAGGTTGTTTGTCAGCCCCGCCTCATATCGGCGCCTCGCTCGTCCGAGTTCTTCGGTTGCGAGAGTAATGGCCTGATCTGCCACATTCATCTCTTGCTTTGTGGCGCCTAACGAGGCCAGCGCCTTTCTGATCTGCAGCTCAACCTCCCTCCTGAGCTCGCTGTGCCGGATTTCCTCCTGCCGGGCAAGAGAAGCGGCTTTCATCTGGTCCGATCTGATACGATCGCCGTCAAACAAAGGGAGGCGCAACGCAACGCCCACCGTATGTGTCTGCACGCCTTCAAGGACACCATAATCCCCATAAGCAACAATTGACGGCACGCGTTCCAGATCGGCAGCCCGTTGATACAATCGGGCGCTCTCGATCCGGTTCTCCTGCATTTTGAAGTCAGGCCGTGACTGAAGAGCAATACCGACAGATTCGGCCGCGCCGGGCGGTTCCGCAGCCCCGCTATCGAGGCTGTCTGAAAGGTGTAACGTTATGTTCCAATCCAGATTCAGAATTTTGACGAGGTCCAGCGCAGTACGGATGCGCTCGGTTTCAGCCGCGAGCATTCTTTGCCGGGCGCGCGCTACATTCAGGTCTGCACGTGTGACATCCAGTTCTGTACCCTCTCCCACCGAAGCTCGATGCGAGGAGAGATCGCGCAAGGCTTCCGCATCCCGGATACCGGCTTTCAACATCACGGCTTGCCCGTCCGCCCGTAAGGCAGCGGCATACAGCCGCGTTACATTGCCGGCAACACGTGCGCGAACGGATTCCGTCTCGTACTTGGCTGCTCGCATGTCGGCCCGCGAACCTTGCCATTGCCGGATGGCGTTGAAATTGAGAACATTCTGGTTCAGACGCACTCGGGCATCGAAAGTGGAGAACGGTCCGACTGAGTTTGGTACTGAAAAGAATGGGCTATTGACGATCAGTCCGAGGGCTCTCGGATTAACCGTTTGATTCTGCTCTGCAACGGAACCGTCGAGAGAGGGCAGCAGGCTTCCACGCGCTTCAATGTACCGTGAGCGACTCAACTCTTCCGTCTCATGCGCCAACTGTACGTTGGCATCCCCCTGGGAAGAGATTGCGATTTCAATCGCTTTTTTAAGGCTGAGATTCAGAATACGCTCAGAGGGCGAATCTGTCTGAGCAAAACAGGCGATCGAAAGCAGAAAAACGCATATGCCAGCATACCTCGAATGGGACATCCGTTGAGTTTCCTTGTTCGGGTTGGGATAGATGCGGTTACTATATGCTAAGTGTCCCTGGAAGAGAAGCGGAGACCGGCGTTTTCAGCGGGTTTGCGTCCCGTATACCTGCTGCCGCTCCTGGTGTTGGCACTCCTCGTCTGTGCGGGTATCTCCTGGCTGGCGTGGCGCGCTCCGGCAAACGCTATTGCCTCGGGCGGCTCGGATTCCCGGACGCAGCCCGCCCCTCATTCCAGTAAGGGCGTAGGTTGCCTCGGTCACATTGAGCCCCAGGATGGGATCTTGCAAGTGAATGCGCCTTACTTCGAAGGCCACCCACAGCGCGTCACCGATTTGAAGGTGAAGGAAGGTGACCTGGTGCAATCCGGTCAGTTGCTGGCCATTTTGGATGGAAGAGAGCAACTGCTGTCCAGGGTGCGCCTGGCGGAGACGCGCGTTGATCTTGCGCAATCACGGCTGGCTCAGGTGAAAGGGGGAGCCACCGCTTCTCAGATTGCGGCCCAGCGAACGGCTGTTGACAGAGCCCAAGCAAGTCTTTCTCATGCACAATCCGAGTACCGTCGCTTTGAGGCTCTCCAACCGCAAAGGGATGTGTCTGCTGCCGAACTCGAGGCCCGTCGTCTCATCGTGCAAACCGATGAGCAAAATCTGGAAGAAGCAAAGCAGCGACTGGAAACCATATCCACCGTGCGTCCGGCCGATGTTGCCGTGGCGGAATCAGAACTTGAGGTCGCCCGCGCCGAACTAGGGAGCGCGCGGCTCAACTTGAAGTCTGCGACGGTTTACGCACCCGCATCCGGCCGCGTTGTAGCGGTCCACGCACATCCGGGAGAGGAGCCGGGGCCGCAAGGCCTGCTCGAGCTCGGCAAGACAGATTCGATGTACGTGGTCGCGGAAGTTTACGAAACGGATGTCGGCCGAATTCATCCCGGACAGAGCGCGACCATGACCAGCGATCTGTTCCCTGGCCAGCTCTCGGGTGTCGTTGAGCGGGTTGGCGACATGATCGCAAAGGCGGCTGTCCTGCCGGTCGATCCGGTTGCTTTCGCCGACGCTCGCATCTTCAAGGTATGGATTCGGCTCCAGGACGGGCATGAAGCCGCCGGTCTGATTCATGGCCGGGTAAACGTGGTGATTCACCCTTGACTGCCGGCGTCCCTCTGGCGTGGCTCCTGCTTATCAAGCTGCGAGGGCGTTTTATCGCAGCCGTTGCGGGTATCGCTTTCGCCGTTACGCTGGCGCTCGTGGAACTTGGGTTCCAGGATGCACTTTACACGAGCATCACGCAGCTCTACTCCCACTTCAACGCCGACCTAGTTCTGATCAGCCCTTCCTATCAATGCATGGTTGCGCGGGAAACTTTCCCCGAGCGCCGCTTATACCAAACGCTCGCCGTCAAGGAGGTTGATTCGGTCGCATCCATTTATATGGATACTTTGCAGTGGACAAATCCCCGGAATCACCGCGACCGCTTCATCTTCGTGATAGGCATTAAACCAGTTCCTGGCACGTTCAATCTCCCGGCTGTCAACACCGACCTGGCAAAAATCGCGGAGCCGGGACGTGTTCTCTTCGACGAAGCTTCGCGATCGGAGTTTGGGCCCATCGCTGCCTTGTTTCGCGAAAGAGGAACCGTGGTGACGGAGCTCGCAAGGCGCCGTATTGAAGTTGCGGGACTGTTCCGCGTAGGCGCCAGCTTCGCAAACAGCGGTCACGTGATTACGAGCGATTTGAATTTCCTCCGGATGATGCCAGCCCGCCAGTCGGGGGATATTGACGTTGGTTTGATCAGTCTTAGACCTGGCAGCAACGCCGAGGCTATTCGCACAGCGTTATCTGCCATGCTTCCGGATGACGTGGCAGTTTTGACGAAGGCGGGATTTCTCGAACGGGAAAGGAATTACTGGAGCCGTAATCTGCCCATCGGATTCATATTTCGCGCTTCACTGATCATGAGCCTCATAGTCGGCGCAGTGGTCGTCTATCAAATCCTGTACAGTGGAGTCTCCGAGCACCTGGCTGAATACGCAACATTGAAGGCGATAGGCTATTCCGACCGGCGTTTGTTCCGGGTTGTTCTGCAAGAGGCCCTCATGCTGTCAGTTCTCGGTTTCGTTCCTGGCCTGCTGTTAGGATTCGGCGTATACGGAATCGTCCGTTCTGCCACTGTCATACCCATCCAAATGACACTTCCGAGAATTGCCGTGGTTTACTCCCTGACCGCGGCCATGTGCGCCGTCGCTGGCGCGCTGGCGATGCGGAAGCTGCGCTTGGCCAATCCGGCGGATATCTTTTAGCCCATGGAGCCCGTCATCTCCATCTCCAACGTGAATCACTATTACGGCTCCGGGGCGTTGCGTCGGCAGATTTTGTTTGACGTTTCGGCCGATATCTTCCCCGGCGAGATCGTTATCATCAACGGTCCATCGGGCTCGGGTAAAACCACCTTGCTCACTCTGGCCGGCGCTTTGCGCTCCGTAGAGGAAGGTAGCCTCCGCATTTTGGGCCGCGAGTTGAGTAACGCGAGCAATCAGGACCTGGTCCGCACACGGTCGAATATCGGTTTTATTTTCCAGGCACACAATCTGCTGGATGCCTTGACAGCCCGACAGAACGTGCAGATGTCGCTCGGTATCGAGCTCAGCCTGACGGCAGCCGAAGCAAGGCTACGGAGCCAGGCTGCATTACAAGCCGTTGGTTTGGGCAACTATCTGGAGGCGCGTCCCGCCAAGCTATCGGGCGGACAGCGGCAGCGAGTGGCGATTGCGCGAGCCTTGGTGCGCCATCCCAAGATCATCCTCGCCGACGAACCAACCGCCGCTCTTGATAAAAAGACCGGGCGCGAAGTGGTGGAACTTATTCAACGGCTCGCTAAAGAGCAGGGATGCGCCATCCTGCTGGTTACCCACGACAACCGGATTCTTGACGTCGCAGATCGCATCTTAACGCTGGAAGACGGGCGGATCACCTCTTTTGTGGCCGGTTTAGCCGCCAGCACGGGCCAGCTGCTTTCGGCCTTCGCCAAGCTGCAGCGCAAGGGAGACCTGATGCGGCACGTCAGTGGCATGTCGAGCAAACAGTTCCTTACGGTCCTCGATGGAATGACGACCGAATTCGAGCAGTTCCTCGGGACCCTGGACCTGGCGAACGAGGAGGCCATCCAGGCAATGCTCGACCAGATTCTCGCAGCGGTCGTAATTAAGATTCGCGAGCTGCTGGATGCCGATCGTGGGACCATTTTTCTGGTTGACCACGAGCACGGTTTGCTGAAATCGAAGATCGCGGAAACTGACGACGCAGAACCGCTGGAGATCACGGTGCCTGTCTCGACCGGCATCGCCGGCAGTGTAGCTCGAACGGGTCAGACGCTGAACATTCCTGACCCGTACAGCCATCCCGATTTCAACCGGGATGTGGACCGGCGCACAGGTTACCGTACGCGAAGCATTTTGTGCATGCCGGTTTTTGATCGGAACAAGAATGTGATCGCTGTCGCCCAACTTCTTAACAAGCGGACCGGTCAGGCATTCTCGACTAGCGACGAAGAAGCTTTCCGGGATTTCGCCGCTCCGCTGGGCCTGATACTCGAGAGCTGCACGCGTATGACCCAGTTCCGGAGCCTTCCCGCTGCTTGAGAAACGTCAACATATTTTTCGTACCACCAGCGCCGAATTCTTGCTGCCGAACGCAATACAATTGCAAACGGCCCACTCGATCTCTTTGCGGCGGCCAGGCTCGGGGATATAGTCGAGATCGCATTCCGGGTCCGGCTCCTCGACGTTCGCAGTCGGCGGCAGTACGCCATCCCTCATCGCCAGCAACGTGCATGCGAGTCCCGCTGCCCCGCATGCGCCCTGCGGGTGGCCGATCAGGCTCTTAAGCGAAGAGCCCGCCAGCTTATACGCATGCGAGTTGAATGCCAGTTTGATGGCGCGCGTTTCGATGCGGTCGTTCAACTGTGTCGACGTACCGTGATAGTTGAGATATTCAACGTCGGAGTTCGCAATCCCGGCGTTCGCCAGGGCCATAATTATCGTGCGCGCGGGCTCCTCTCCGCCGTCTTTCAATTGCACGCGATGATAGGCTTCGCAAGTCGAAGCATAACCCGCAATCTCGCCGTAGATGTGGCTTCCTCGAGTTTTTGCGCGCTCCAGGTTTTCGAGAACGAAGAACCACGCACCCTCTGCGATCACAAAACCGTCCCGATCGCGCGAAAAAGGGCGCGAGCCACGCATCGGTTCCTGGTTCCAACTCGGTGTAATGATCTTCATCATCGAAAAGCCCCGCATGATTAGAGGCGCGATAGGAGCATCCACACCGCCGACAACCATGACATCCAGATTGCCCGATGCGATGTGCTGCAAGGCATAGCCGATCGCGTCGGTTGACGACGTGCAACCCGTGGAGACGACGTGGCTCGGTCCACGAAAACCAAAGCGCATCGAAAATTCACTGGCCAGAGTGCCGATCGTCCCGCTGGGAATACCGTAAACGCTCATCTGCCTTCCGTGGCCTTCGTAGTAAAGCTGGTACTGCGCCTCTACAAACTCCGCGCTTCCTCCGCCCGATCCCACTAGAACGCCCACCCGGCGCAATTCATCGAGCGTCAACGATTCGTAATCGATGCCTGCATCCACGAGCGCTTCGCGGATGGCGGCCAGGCCCAGGGGCACAACACGCGATACGTGTTTTCTCTCTCTGGTCTCCACTTGCTCGCTCTCATCGAAGTCATGCACTTCACCAGCGATTTGGACCGGCAACCCGGAGGGGTCGAAACGCGTGATGCGCCGCACGCCACTGACGCCTTGTACGGTGGCCTTCCAGAAGGCCTCGCGACCGATGCCATTCGGACTGACAACGCCGATTCCCGTAACAACCACGCGCGACCCCATAGTCAGTCTCATTGAGAGAATGCTCGCCGGAACGACTCATTGTGCCGCGCATTCCCTACGTTTTCTATCACGCAAATGTAACCATCAACGCTTCGGAAGTCAACGATTATACTAGTAATTCTCAAATCCAGGTGCCGTGAGAGTCCGGCCTTGAGTGCACATCTTCCAATCGCTTGGTTGCAGCTCGCGAACGCGAAGGGACGCCTGTTCGCAGCTGTAGCCGGAGTGGTGTTTACTGTGGTCTTCTCGCTCGTGCAGCTGGCGTTTCAGGATGCACTCTACAGCAGTGTCACTCTGCTGTATTCGCACCTTAAAGCGGATCTGGTGTTGATCAGCCCTCGATATCAGTGCATCGTTTCCACCGAGAGCTTTCCCGAGCGGCGGCTTTATCAGGCGCTTTCGGTCGACGGTGTTGCGTCCGCTTCTCCGCTCTATTTGGGGTTGATGCAATGGAAGAATCCGGCGAATCGTCAAACCCGCCAGATCTTTGCTATCGGCTTCAGACCCAGCCCGAACGTGTTCGATCTCGCGGCCGTGAACGACAATTTGGGCAAGCTTGCGGAGCCGTCAAATGTAGCATTTGACGAGGGCTCTCGTCTCGAGTTCGGCCCTGTCGGCAAACTGGCGCAGGAGGCGGGCACTGTTACAACCGAGCTGTCTCACCGGCAAGTGACTGTGGTCACCTTGTTCCGGGTAGGCGCAAACTTTGCCAACGACGGTAACATTATCACCAGCGACACAAACTTCTTCAGACTGCTACCCTTCCGTAAGCCTGGTATTGCCGACATAGGCCTGATCAGGCTGAAACCGGGTATTGACGCGAGGGTGGCGCGCGATAGGATCGCTGATGCGCTGCCCAAAGACGTGGAGGTCCTGACCAGGGACGAATTTTTGAATCGGGAGAGAGCCTTTTTCGGCTCCAGCCTTCCGATTGGCTTCTTCTTTCGCACGTCCGTGTTAGTGGGCCTGATTGTGGGTGCCGTGATTGTCTATCAGATCCTGTACAGTGATGTCTCCGAACACTTGTCGGAGTATGCCACGCTGAAAGCTATCGGCTACAGGGATCGCTATCTGTTCGGTGTCGTATTACGGCAGGGCCTGGTCCTATCGCTTTTGGGATTTCCGCCCGGCGTGTTGCTATCGTTAGCGGTGTACGGAATTGCCAGGTCAGCTACTCTCTTGCCAGTTCATATGACCTGGTCACAGCTAGTGGCGGTTTACCTCCTGACGGTGATCATGTGCGCACTTGCCGGCACGCTGGCACTGGTTAAACTCCGGCAGGCAGATCCAGTCGATGTATTCTGAGTGTCCATGCTGGTTCTTCGTCCGTGTGATAGAGCAATCTCGTGAAAACCCGAAGCGTGGAGATCCAACTGCTCGATGGCTCGAAGAGTAGAGTGCCTCTCGAAAAAGGCGTGATTCGTATTGGACGCTCCGAAGACAACGACATTGTTTTGAAACATATAAGTGTTTCGAGATGGCACGCCAGCATCGCGCGCGAGACTGGCGGAGGAATGATTCTCACCGATTTGAAATCCGCCAACGGCTCGCTGCTGAATGGAGAGCGCATCTCAGGCCCGGTCGCTCTGCAGCACGATGACTGGATCCAATTGGGTCAGTTCCGGCTTACGTTCAGGGAAGAGGACGACGGTGAGCCGTTTACGATCGAGACCGCCGGCGTAGATCTCGATCGGCTGCAAAAGGACCCCCATCTGCTGGCTGCTTCAACAGCCAAACAGCCGGACACATCCAGCCAGCTACGCAGTCTCGAATTGCTCTATGAAATGGGATTGACTCTGGCAAAGGGCCATTCGATCGAAGAAGTAAGAAAGCTCGTTATAGAACTGCTTTTCAAAATTGAGGAAGTCAGCCGCGCTGCCGTCTTACTCTGGAACGAAGAGACAGGTTCTTTCGACGACAGCCAGATCCACTTAAGAAGCGGAAACAGCACGCAGGAATGGAGTGGTCCTTACGATCCTCGAACCTTGGTAATGAGCCGGACCATTCTCAACCGAGTAAAGCAGGAAAATCGGCCCATGCTTATTCGGGATGCCAAGGCTGATGTGGCGCTAAGTTCTGCGGCGAGCGTGGTGCGCGCAGGGATTCAGGCGGCCTTTTGCTCTCCTGTCTTTTGTCAGGATCGATTGCTGGGTGTCCTTTATGCGGACAATCTTGTCGGGCCCGATGCGTTCACGGCGACAGATTTTCGAACTTTCACCGCAATTGCCGCCCAGGCGGGTTTAGCGCTCGGCAACGCAATCGCAAATAAGGAACTCATCCGGCGTGAAGTGCAGCGGCAGGCACTAAAGGCTTATCTGCCCCCGCAAGTCGCCGACCTGATTCTGGCATCGGACCAGGGCGCCACCATCTCCGGCTCCGTGCAGGAGGTCACCGTTCTCTTTGCGGATATCCGCGACTTTACTCGGATGTCCGAGAGCATGGATGCACGCGAAGTCGTCGGCATACTGAATGAATTTTTTACCGAGATGAGCGCAACGATCTTTCGCTTTGGCGGAACAGTCGATAAGTTTATCGGTGACTGCATTATGGCGCTCTTTGGGGCGCCGCTGCAGTACCAGGATTCTGCGGATCGCGCTCTTGCTGCCGCCGTCGAGATGCAAAGATCGGCAGAGCGCCTTAAGCCGAATGATTCAGACGGAACCAAGGTGAGTATCGGGATCGGCTTACACACCGGACCGGCGGTAGTAGGCAACGTCGGCTCGGCCGACCGGATTCAATACACGGCGATTGGCGATACGGTGAATGTTGCTGCACGGTTGGTGGACCGCGCGGAGCCAGGTCAGATCTTAGTCTCGGAAAATTGTCGGAATGCGTTGTCGGCTACGGGCTTGCTTAGCCTCCTGGGCGAGACGGAGTTGAAAGGCCGCAGGCAAAAGATGAACATATACTCGGCGTATTGGGAAAGCCGGTGACTTCTTCTGACTTCTGACTCCTGCCTTCTGCCTTCTGCCTTCTGACTTCTGCTCCTGACTTTGATCCATTTCGCTGCTCGTTTACGCGTCTTGGACAGGAACTCTCTAGGCGAAGATATCCGGTTGGGCCAGTTAGTAAGCCAGTACACTGAGCACGTGTGCATTCTACGGAGCTGGATTGGATACTGAGCGAAACCGAAGCCAGAGATGTAAAAACAATGTGATGTTTTGTCGCTGATCGGTGCTGGAGATCATCTACATACATCAAATTATGAGGAAGAGGCGATCAGGCAATCGCTCAATGGCGGGTCTTCAACGTCTTACGGACGAGTGAAGGCGAGACGTTTTGCCGGAATCGTGAAACGCTGAAACACAATGTGTTCGAACGAGGTAGTGTGTGGATTCCGTGATCTCGACGCTCATCGGCGCGGCCGAACAGGGAGACAGTACCGCGGCAGACGCGCTGTTTACTGCACTCTATTCCGAGCTGCGCCGCCTCGCCCAACGTCAGCTCGCGCGCCATGGCGGACCGCCAAGCCTGAGTGCAACGACCCTGCTTCATCAGGCCTACATCGACATGGCCGAGAGCAGCGGACCGTCTTTCCCGGATCGCTCGCGATTTATAGGATACGCCGCCCGCGTGATGCGCGGATTGATCATCGATCATGCCCGGCGACAGCGAGCCCAAAAAAGAGGCGGTTTGTTTGAAATTACCTTGCTTGCCACCGATCCCGGAGACAATTCCATCGATGACCGCGAGCTTGTTGCCATCAGCGATGCCTTAGACGAATTGGCTAAAGTGGACGCCTCGCTCGCCGAACTGGTGGACCTCAAATTCTTTTGCGGTTTTTCTTTCGCTGAAATCGCCGCCATGCGGAACGTGTCAGAACGCACGGTGCAGCGCAGTTGGGAGAAGGCCCGCATCTTTCTCCATTGCAGCATTCGTCCGGATTTGTCGGTCTGAGCAACCACTGCCGATGTTTAATCCCAATCGCTGGAGGGAAATCAGCCCATATCTGGATCAGGCACTCACCCTTGCGGACGAAGAGCGAACGGTTTGGCTGGAGTCGCTTCGCGCTTGGGATCCGGAGCTGGCCGTTCATCTCGAGGCACTACTGCACGATCATCGGGTACTGATCCAAAGAAGATTTCTCGAAGAACAGCCTTCCATGTCCCGGCCGTCTGGACTCACGGGGCAGACAATCGGAGCATACACGCTCGTGTCCGAGATTGGCCACGGCGGAATGGGAAGCGTCTGGCTAGCTGAACGCAGCGACGGTCGCTTCGAGCGGCAGGTTGCGATCAAGTTCCTTCGCATTGCCTTAGCCGGGCGAAGCGGCGAGGAACGATTCAAACGAGAGGGCTGTATTCTCGGAAAGCTGTCTCACCCTCATATTGCCGAACTGATCGACGCCGGTGTTTCGTCAGGCGGCCAGCCTTATCTCGTGCTCGAGTACATCGAGGGGGAGCATATCGATCGCTATTGCGACCACAGGGCGCTCGGCATTGAAGCGCGGGTTCGCCTTTTCCTCGACGTCCTGGCGGCGGTTATACACGCGCACAGTAACCTGATCGTGCACCGCGACATTAAGCCATCGAATGTCCTGGTGGGAAATGGCGGCCGGGTGAAGCTGCTCGACTTTGGCATAGCAAAGTTGCTGGAAGAAGGCGCGGAGGGAGAAGCCGCCACGCGGCTCACGGTTGAAAACGAGCGACCTATGACGCCTGAGTATGCAGCTCCTGAACAACTAAGAGGAGCGGCGGTTACGACCGGAACCGATATCTATAGCCTGGGCGTTCTGCTCTATGTTCTGCTGACTGGACAGCATCCTGCAGGAACGGGTCCTCACTCCCACGCCGATCTGGTGAAGTCTATCGTAGATACAGATCCGGCCCTTCCCTCGGAGACTATCGCGGCAATGGGAGCGGAAACCGAGGCCTCCATCCTGAACGCCGCCAAGCGCGGCACGAGCAAAGAGCGGCTTAGTCGCGCTTTGCGCGGAGACCTTGACACAATCGTCGCGAAGGCACTTAAGAAGAACCCCGAGGAGCGCTACACCTCAGTCGGCGCGCTGGCTGACGATCTGCGACGCTATCTGCTGAATGAGCCGATCAGCGCGCGGCCGGACACAATGGCTTATCGAGCGGCAAAATTCGTGTGCCGAAATCGCACAGCAGTGGCCCTTGCGACCGTGGCGGCCCTTGCGACGGGAGCTGGAGCGATCGCCACAACGATCCAAGCACGGACCGCACGTCTCCAGCGTGACTTTGCTTTGCATCAGCTCTTGCGCAGAGAGGCGGTCAACGAGTTCAATGAATTCCTGCTTTCCGATGCTGCGCCGTCGGGTAAGCCGCTCACGATCGACGAGCTGCTGGGGCGCGCCGAACGCGTTCTTGCCCGGCAGCATTTAACCGATGAGACGAACCGCGTGGAACTTCTAGTGTCGATTGGCGACCAGTACTCGACTCAGGATGATGACGCCAAAGCTCGCCACGTTTTGGAAGAGGCTTACAAGCTCTCGCGAACGCTGCCTGGACAATCTATACGCGCTCAGGCCTCCTGTGCGTTGGCGGGTGCCCTCGCCAGGGACGGGGAACTGACACGCGCGGAAGCCCTTTTTCAACAGGGGCTGCGCGAGCTTCCGACGGAATCTCAATTTGCATTAGATCGGATCTTGTGTCTTCGACGAGGCAGCGAGGTCGCCCAGGAACGTGGTGATTCTCAGGACGGAATCGCTCGGATCGTGGAGGCACAAAAAATCTTAAAGAAATCGCCATTCGATTCCGACGTGCAGGAATTGCGAGTCTCAATGGAACTTGCCGAGGCGTACCGTATGGCCGGTCAGAACCAGCAAGCCGCATCGACCTTTGAACACGCCGCTAAATCTTTGTCGTCCTTGGGACGCGATGATACGCAGACCGCCGTGGTGCTGTTTAACGACTGGGCGCTCGCATTAGACAGACTCGGACGGCCTCGTGAAGCGCAAAAGCTCTTCTTGCGCGCCATTGACATAAGCAGAGCAGGCGAGACAGACGAATCTGTTTCTCCCGTGCTACTAAATAACTACGCGAAGACACTTCGCCAGCTTGGCCACCTTAATGACGCTGTCCGCTATGGTGAACGTGCCTACACTAAAGCCAGGAGCGTGGATAATCAGCTCGCAATTTCCCAATCACTGTATGTGCGCGCACTTATCTATATCGATCAACATGATTTCGGACGCGCAACGGCGATGCTGGGAGAATTGGAGCCCAGGTTGCGCCGTAATCTCCCGTCCGGAAGTTATTGGTTCGGTGCGCTCGAATCGGCGCGCGCCTTATTAGCTGAACGCCGGGGCGACGTTCGGACGGCACTGCAACTCGCCGATCGGGCTGTACATACGACCGAAGCCGCGGTCAAATCCGGCTCACAAGGTCTCGACTTTTTGCCGATCGCGCTTCTGCGCCGGTCCATTGTGAGGTTTGAGACCGGAGAGCGCGATGAAGCGGCTAGTGACGCGAGGCGCGCGCTAAATCTCTTCCAGCCAGGCGGTCAAAAACGAATTTATTCCGCCTACACCGGCCAGGCTTATCTCGCGCTCGGCCGCGCCTTGCAGGCTCAGGGGAAAGACGACCAAGCTGAGGCTGCGTTTCAGTCCGCCACGGAACACTTGCAACATACTTTGGGAGACGATCATCCCGACACCCGCTCGGCCCGAATCCTAGCAGCCAGCGTTCAGCTTCGGTAGGACACCCAACCTATTCGGTTTCCGGTGAACTGATTGTCGTACTTTGCTTGCTGTTTTCGATGTTCATAAACAGAGAGCCATAGCTGCAACGCTCGGGATCACTCCCACGAACGCTCTGTGGCCTGGCGATAACTATACTTCGGAGGATTTCCCTATGTTCCCTCTATGCAGCAGGCGATTCCGCCTGATTCTCGGAGCCGCTTTTCTTGCCGGTTTCTTCTTGTTTAGTGGTATCCGGATATCGGCAGCAACAGCTCCGCTCAAACAAACGCCGGCTGCAGTTACTCAAGGTGTAGCGACATTGGTCAGCCATTACACACCGGCTGAGAAGATACGGTTCACCATTGCTCTCAAGCCGCAGAACGTCGCTGCGGAGGAGCAATTGATTGAAGAGCTGTACGCGAAAGATTCCCCTGGTTTTCATAAATTCCTTACAGCTGCCGAGTGGAACGCCCGTTTCGCTCCTTCAGCGGCAGATGAACAGGCAGTCGTGGACTGGGCGGCCACGAATGGTTTGACGGTCACAGCACGATACCCGCACCGGCTTACTATTTCGCTAGAAGGAACCGCGGATCGGATTGAGAACGCCTTCGGCGTACGGATTAATAATTACCGGTTGGGAGCACTCTCTTTCTACTCGAATGATAGAGATCCTGTTATTCCAGCCCATCTCACTCATGTGATCCAGTCGGTTATGGGATTGAATAGCAAAGCTCAGTTGGAGCCTAAGGTCACGCGTCGCAGGGTCTCTAATGAAGCACCCAGGTATGTTCCGGGGCCGGCCTTTGCTGAAGCAGGCCACGCGTCTCATGATGGCGACCGCTCGAAATTGCCCGCGGCCTTGAAAGCATCGCTGGCCGCAAAAGAAGATGCCAGCGCTTCCGGTCCCCAACCGGACTTCACGAACGGACGCTTGGATCCGACCGACCTTTACAGCAGAGAGGCATATAACTGGGAGGCATTAAATCGTCAGAACCATTGCTGCAACCCCAACCATGGCAGTGACTCACCTCCGGAGGCATCGATCGCAATTGCTACCGCATATGCCATCGATCCGAATGACATTACCGGTTTCCACAACACCTATCCTTATCTGGCTGACCATTGGAACACCTACAACATTGATGGGACGCCAAGCTGCCCGTCCGGCAGCTCCGATTGCAACATAGAAACCACGTTGGATTTTGAATGGGCGACCGCCATGGCGAATAGCTTCGGCTCATTCGTCGACACGGCCCACGTGCATATATACCAGGGCGTCAATCCGAATTTCAGTACGTTCACAGACGTGCTTTCGCGAATCCTCTCCGATAGCAAAGTACGCGTGGTCAGCATGAGTTGGGGCTGCGCTGAAAGCGATTGCTGGGACGGCGGCGATATGAATGCTTTGCACAACGTGTTTAGCGCGATGGCAGCTCAGGGATACACCATCGTAGTGGCTTCCGGCGACAATGGCGCAACCGCGAGCGCCGGTGCTGGTCGGGACTGCGAGCATCATCTCGCAGTCGATTATCCCGGTTCGGATCCAAATGTTGTGTCTGCTGGTGGTACGCAGCTCGGCCTGCTGCAGAGCGATACGTTCTCCAGCGAAGTGGCATGGCAGGGCGACACATTTACCGGAGCATGCTCGGAGAACCTCGGCGGCGGCGGTGGCGGTATGAGCTCCGTTTGGGATGTTCCTTCCTACCAATCCGGAATGGGCTTCGGGAGCCGTGCTGTCCCTGATATCTCATTGAACGCAATTACTTTTCAGAACTTTTTTTTCCAAGGCTCACTGCAAGGAGGAGGCGGCACAAGCATCGTAGCGCCGGAGCTCGCTGGATTCTTTGCCCAGGAGAACGCCTATCTGCTGGCGATTGGCATTGGTTGCGGAGCCGATCATACGCAGACCTGCGCTCCGATAGGTCTCCCGCATCCTGCGCTATACACTCTGGGGAAGTTTCCGCTCTTTGCCCCGCACTATCCCTACTACGACATCACGTCCGGCTGCAATAGCAATGATGTAACTGCTGCCTTTTCGACTGGCTTCTATTGCGCCCAGGGGGGATACGATCTTGTTACAGGTTGGGGATCCTTCAATGCTTTGCAGTTAGCCTGGGGAATCAATTCATATTTCGCAGGCGACTTCATTGCTCCCAATGTGAACTTTTTTGCCTTCGGGGCCAATCCGGATGTCTGGTACAACACGGATCAAACCATAGCATGGTCGGTAACCGATGTAGGTCACGACGTCTTCCTTGCAAACGGAGTCGCGGGATTCAGCTCGGCTTGGGATTCGGTTCCCCGCGATATTGTCGATCGAGGACTAGGTGCCATTTCAGTTACTAATGGACCTCAGTTCCCAAACTCCACGGCCGGCTCTCTGAGCCTAGCGTCGGCGGGACAGGGATGTCATCAGGCAAACGTCCGCGCTTGGGATAATGGCGGGACCACCACGAACTGGCAGAGTGCTTCCTACTGCTTCGATTCCGTGCCTCCCCTTACTATTGCTAATCTCGCCGGCACACGCGGCGCCGGCATCTTTACTTCCAACGTTACTGTGACGCTCTCGGCAACTGACGCTAGCAGCGGAGTAGCCGGTATGTTTTACAGTTTGGATGGAGGCGCATCAGTAACGTACAGCGCGCCCTTTACGATTTCCGCTACGGGTACACACACTCTCCGCTATTTCAGCAAGGATGTTGCTGGTAATGCAGACGCGACCCACAGCACCACCTTCGCTGTTAAATCGGCAAATACTGCGACGACAGTCGCTACATCACTGAATCCGTCAACGGTCGGACGCAACGTTACGTTTACTGCGAAGGTGTCGCCCAGTGCTGGAGCGACCCCTACCGGTATGGTGACCTTCAGAGACGGATCCGCCGTGCTCGGCACCGCGGCGTTGAGCGGCGGGCAAGCTGTATTTGCGACAAATGCGCTACATGCGGGAGCGCACGCGATCACGGCAGCCTATAACGGGAGCACTACCGACCTGGGCAGCACCTCCGCGCCGCTGAGCGAAACGGTGAACAAAGCTGCGACCAGCACCGCCTTGATTTCCTCGCTCAATCCGTCCACCTTCTGGAAGCCGGTGACCTTCACCGCGACGGTCAGTTCGGCTTTCGGTGGGCTGGCGGGCGGAACGGTAACGTTCAAGGACGGATCCAACACGCTCGGCACCGTGAACGTCAGCAACAACAAGGCGACGTTCACTGCGCAGGCGCTGGTTGCCGGCAGCCACAGCATCACGGCGGTCTACAGTGGCGGTCCGAACCGCATCGGCAGCACGTCAGCCGCGCTGACCGAAACCGTGAATAAAGCGTCCACCACGACTAGCCTGGTTTCTTCGCTGAACCCGTCCACCAGCGGCAAGGCGGTGACGTTTACGGCGACGATTGTTTCGGCTTTCGGCGGACAGGTCGGCGGGTCAGTGACGTTCAACGACGGAGCTAACACGCTCGGCACTGTGAATGTCAACTCGGCCACAAACAAAGCAGCGTTCACGACCTCGTCCCTGGCGACTGGAACACATAGCATCAAAGCAGTCTATAGCGGCGGGCCCAACCGCATCGGCAGTACGTCGGCAGTATTAAGCCAAGTCGTTAACAAGTAAGCTCTCCGCTCGCTCACCGCCGCGGTTCTGATCCCCCTACCAGAACCGCGCGCGTGAGCAAGCGGCCGGAGATGGTAACGAACTTGCCAGGCCGATTCACTAGAGTATGTCTGTTCGATCGGAGGAATTCGTCGTGAAAAGTCCATGTATCTCAATTACAGTAATTTGCATCGCCTTATCTATTTCGGAATGTGTACTTGCCCAACAGCCTGGGCTCGTCGCCCCAACTTTTGCTCGCACACCGATCCAAGTTACTAACCGATCGGCTCAACTCGTTAGTCCTTACAGCCCATCTCAAAAGCTGCGCGTCGTCTTCGGACTGAAGCCCTCAAACCCTAAGGAAGAACAGGAGTTTCTTGAAGCGCTATATACGGAGGGCTCTCCCCAATATCATCACTTTCTAACAGCCAAAGAATGGAACGACCGGTTTGCGCCCCCGGCAGCAGATGAACAGGCCGTAGTCGATTGGGCTACTTCGCAAGGACTAACCGTGACCAAGCGGTATCCCAACCGCCTGCTGGTGGACGTTGAGGCCCCAGTCTCTCAGATTCAAAGCGCTTTGAGCGTAAATATCAATCGTTATCAACTGAATGGCGCAGCCGTGTTTTCCAACGACCGCGACCCGGTCATTCCCGCGTCACTGTCGCGCATTGTCATGAGCGTGATGGGACTGAACAGTATTCAGGTCATGCACCGGCATTCGAATGGAGGAAGGCAACTGATCCACCCTGATTACTC
>DATBHS010000018.1:0-42891 GCA_036557345.1 Bryobacteraceae bacterium | reverse complement strand
TGCGCCCAAGGCAGGTGCGCTACCAGGCTGCGCTACGCCCCGACGATTGAAGACCCGTGTGGCTGTATTGCGAATTCCTTAAGGTATTTGGAAGCAAGCTTACAGGCTCAACGGCCCATCCTAACATGCGGCCCGGGACTGCTTGCGGCTCGCATCCCGCGAGGTGTTCCGAAAGTGCAAAGCTGCGCAAATCCTCTTAACGAGTCTCAGCGGCAAAGAGAGTCCCCAGACATGAGCATTCATGCTGCTCGCGGTATTACGCGGAATGAATTCCTCCAGCCAGAACCCGACCCGAAACGTACGCTTCAAGTGTGGCTCGCACGAGCGTATTTCGCCGAAGGCAGTGCCGTGCTCGAGCGCCAGCGCCACGAACGTGCCCGCCGGGATGGCCTTCGCAACAACCAACCCGATACCGGATTGCGACATATCGACAAGCCGCACGCGAATCGCATTGGTTGAGCCCGGGACCGCCATGCTCCCACGAACATCTACAGGGAGGCGAAGTTCCTGCCTGATCGTCCCTGACGTGCCGCCTTCCAGTTCCAGGCCAATATGATATCCGCCGGAGTCCTGGTGTTGGCAATAGACTGCTTGGGCTTCAATGCTGCGCCCCTGATACAGCACCAGAAGTTTACGCTCGCAGCGGATCGGGGCATACGAATGTATTTGAAAGAATCCTGTGTTTACACGGCGGATCCGTGCCTCAAGCTCCTCACGTTCTCCGTCGAGAAGCAAGAGCTTGACCGGAATATCAAACCCGTGATGCGAAGTAGAGTTCATCCGCAGAGATCCTTGAGCGCCGGTGTCAAATTACACAGCCCGGAACACCACTCCTGTGAACCTTATCGCCCTATTCCGCCGCGATTTTAGATGTTTTCTGGCGTAAGGTCGCCCTAGAATTCCGATGCGGGTCGGACGGCTATATTTCGCCTCGCTTGAAGCGCTCGATCAGGTGATCGCAGGCGCGCACCGCAAGCGCCATCATCGTCAGCGTCGGGTTTTGGCATCCCGATGAGACAAAACAGGCGCCGTCCATGGCGAAGACATTCTTCACGTCGTGCAGTTGGCAATACGGGTCGGTTACGGATGCTTTAGGGTCGGTACCCATCCGCGCAGTCCCGAGTTCGTGAATGGCCATACCCGGTTCCGCCAGCTTCGAGGTGATCTTGATGTTCTTCGCGCCTGCTGCTTCCAGCATTTCCGCGGCCGTTGCGGCAGCATCTTCATGCATCGCCTTGGCATTGTCATCATGCGTCATCGAGATATGCAAAGCCGGGATGCCCCACGCGTCTTTCAGGTTGGGATCGATTGATACGGCGTTATCGTTTCGCGCCAGGCTCTCTCCAAAAGCACCCAGGCTGATGCCATAGATACCATCCTTAACAGCCTGCTTGAAAGCGGCGCCATATCCGGGCGCGGAAAAGTTGAATTCAGCCGAAGCCCCGCCTTGAAACCCATATCCCCGGATGAAATTCTTCTGCTGCGGTCCCTTCGCGAGATTGCGGTAGCGGATGACATAAATGCCGTTTGCGCGATGAGGTCCGCTATACGGAGCGGGTTTCTCGTGAAAGCCCGTTAGCTCGCCTTCTGCTCCGGCGCCCGTCGAATGATCCATCAGGCCCTTCCCGAGCAGGCCGCTGGAGTTTCCCAGCCCTTGCGCATGCGCTGAAGTGGACGAATTAAGCAGGATGCGCGTCGATTCGAGAGCCTGTGCACAAAGGATGACGGCCTTCCCGCGGACATTTCTCGTCTGACGCGTCAGGCCGTCTACGAATGTGACTCCATTAGCGCGATTCGTAGATGCGTTCATATCTACGGAGGCAACTACGGCGTTTGTGACCAGCGTGCACTTGCCCGTTTTTAAAGCGTCCTTAACAGTGGTGAACGGGCTACTGAAATAGGAGAATGTGCTGCAGCCCCGCTCGCAGGGCCCGCAGTAGTGGCAAGCAGCGCGGCCATTGTGATTTTGAGTGAGTATAGCCGTGCGGCCAATCGTAACCGTACGCCCGAACTGTTTGGCCACCCGCTCCCGGAGGTGTACCTCGCCGCAGGTCATCTTCATGGGAGGAAGAAAATGCCCGTCTGGCAGGGCATCGTTTGCTTCGGTGGCACCGCTAATGCCGACGTAATCTTCGACAATGTCGTAATAAGGCGAGATGTCTTTATAGGAGATCGGCCAGTCCTGGCCGTAGCCATCATGACTGGCTGCTTTAAAATCAAGGTCGCTTAACCGGTAGCTCTGCCGCCCCCACACCAGCGTACGGCCGCCGACGATACGCAGTCGCTGCCAGGTGAAGGGCTTCCCGGGAGGTGTGCTGTACGGGTTTTGGAAATCGTCGACGAACCAGCCATAGTTGTATTCCATGCACGCGTAGCATTGCCGCTGAATCGGGCGCGATTTCAACCAGTCTAGAGACATGTTGCGGTATTTCAGATGGAAGGCCGGCATGTGCTCGGTGAATTCTTTCGACGAGACGTTGCGTCCCGCTTCGAGCAGTGCCACTGTGAGTCCGGCTTCCGAAAGCCGCTTGGCGGCCCAGCCTCCGGTCGCGCCGGAGCCGACAACAATTACGTCATAATTTTCGTTCGGGGAATCCTGGAACATGACGGTTCACCTGTTATTTGTGTGCCTTCGTCCGCTCTTCCTGGCTTTCGTGCTCGCAGCCGGCGAACACGCCATGCGGGAATTCTCCGCTCCAGCCGATCTCCTTAAGGCCGACCGGCGAACTGTAGTAAGTTCCGGTGATCCAGGTCTTCAGTTTCTGAAAATGTGCGTACCCCGGGAAGTCTTCGACTTCTTCGCCCCAGGTGCTCTGTGAATGCGGATATGCAATTAGGTTGAGAAAATCAAGCTGTTGCTCGCGGGTTAGATAAACGAAGGCGGATCTATACCGTTCCCTGCATGCTCCGTCGATATACGCCAGCGCTGCCAAAAACGCGCGTTGTGTCTCCTGAGTCTCGACGGTCATCAGTAGATCGAGAAAACGGTTGACGAGCGCATCTTTCGCGCCGGGTGTATCCGTCGCCGGAATGATAAGTTCGCTGAACGCGATGAGCGTGTTGTTCTGATGCTCGTCCATGAAAGCCGGCTTCCAGTCAGCGCGCTCCAGCTCTTTGGAGGCATCGTAGCCCATCGGAAATTCGCGGGCGTTCACGAAAGGAGCTGCTGTGGATGCGCCAATGGCTCCGAACAGCGTGGTGCGCAGCAGATCGCGGCGATTCATTCCGGTTGCACCCTATTTTACGTGGAAGACCACGGGAGCGGCACCAACCGCGCCTGGCGGGCATCTAATAGGCGTGGCCGATCCCTTCAGCGCTCGAAGGCGCATACGGGCTGGAGACAGCCGAACGGTGTCGGGAAAGATTATGCGCGCCCCCGAGACTGCGCGCTTTTTGAGGCGCGCCGCGCCGGCATTCTTTCGTGAGGTGGCCAAAGAGTACAAGCGCGAAAGTCTGCCTGCTCCACACTGCCCGAGCCCGTCGATGTGGCCGAATGAGGGACTGCATGCCGCCTGGCTCGGCCACAGCACAGTGCTGCTCAAGCTGGATGGCTTCACCGTTTTGACGGATCCCGTATTCAGCGCGCGGGTAGGACTCAGCTTCGGGCCTATGACGTTGGGCATCAAGCGCCTGGTAGACGTAGCGGCGCCCTTATCCCATCTGCCGTCCATCGATTTGATCCTGCTCTCACACGCTCACATGGACCACTTCGACCTGCCGACGCTGCGAAAGCTGGAAAACCTTGGGACTCGTGTTGTAACGGCTACGCGAACCTCGGATCTGCTGCGCCCGCGTCGCTACGCGAGAGTTTGCGAACTCGGCTGGAATGAGACTGTCCAAATCGGGCCGGCTCGCGTGACCGCTTTCGAAGTAGCGCACTGGGGCGCCCGCATGCGCAGCGATATTTTTCGAGGCTACAACGGTTATCTGCTGGAGGTGGGGCGCCACCGAGTCATTTTTGGTGGTGACACCGCATACACCGGAAGCTTCAAAGCCCTGAGATCGAGCTCGCGAGTGGATCTCGCCATTATGCCCATCGGCGCCTATGATCCGTGGATTCGCGTTCACTGCAATCCGGAGCAGGCTTTGGCGATGGCGAACGATGCCGGCGCCGAGTTTATCCTGCCGGTCCATCATCAAACGTTCCGGTTGAGCCGCGAACCGCGGTACGAGCCCATCCACCGTTTGTTGGCCGCTACAGGCTCGGCCACCGATCGCGTGTGTCTGCGAGGCATAGGCGAGGAGTTTCATCTTTAAGGATTCCCAGCGTTGCTATACTCTGGTTGATTCTGCAAGCGCTGGAGTGGCGGAACTGGCAGACGCACGGGACTCAAAATCCCGCGCACTTCACTGTGCATGTGGGTTCGACCCCCACCTCCAGCACCAGAGTTGCCCTCGCTTCTAACCTGCTTCGACGAGATCTCTCAGGATCGGGAAACACACAGAGAAGGGAGCTAAGCGTCGCCTTCCCGACGCGTGTGGGTAGAATAACCACCTATGGATCATCCGCATCACAGCGTCGTGGCACTCGTGGTCTCGCTTCTCGGCTTGCTGCTGGAACTCGTCGGCGGTTTTCTGCTGGCGAGGGAGGATCTTTTCAAAGTTCACGATTCCAAAAGGCTGCGCGAGGCGCTGAAGGTGGTCACGCATCCGGCAATGAAAGACATCCCATGGTCGGACTACGGTGTCGTGCTGACTTCCGCGACCGCTGTGGAACAAAGCGTGATCGAACAGAAAATGGAGGAGATTCCCTTGAAATACAGTCAGAAGCTCGCTCGATGCGGGTTTCTCCTTCTCTTGGGCGGAATCTTGCTCCACGGGATTGAGCGCTGCCTGGCTTATGCCGGTATACCAGGGTTCTGACAGAACGTCCGAAAATCGGATATAATGTCGGATGAGGGTGAGCTCCATGGCCGATCTGTTCCGAACGAAAATCGTATCGAAGCGTCAGGTGACGATTCCGCAGCGCATGATAGACCTGCTTGGCCTCAAGCAGGGCGATGAGATTCATTTCAAAGTTATGAAGGGTAAAATCGTGGGCATTCAGCCGGTGCATGTGGGCGAGGGCGATCTCGAACCGGATGTCGCTGAACGGTTTGAGCAACTGGAGAACGAGACGCCAGTTTCGGGTTTGGGCGACGCTCTTGCGCCGTACGTGATGGCCGCAGTGCCGCCCCAAGCCGCTCAGCCAGCTTTACCGGCGGCTTCCGGTCGGTGGTTTATTCCTTGGGGTTCACCTGAATCGGGGTTGCTGAACAGTCCTGCCCTTCCCCCTGCCACTTTCTTTCAACAACTGCTCGAAAGGCGTCGCTCCGGCCCCATGAACGTGCAGCGCGATGACACGCGTCTCCAAGACGCCGTGGCCGAAGCGCTCGCAAATTCGTTCCTCGATTTCTCTCAGGTAGCAATCCATACACAAAACGGCCAAGTAACGCTAACCGGCACAATGAAGGATTATCGCGAGAAGCTGGCGGCCGAGTTATTCACAAGCTCCGTCTGGGGCGTCACGAACGTGCGCAACGAAATTGAGATCGCATCTTCTTCGGAAGCAGAAAAAGCTTCGGACAGGAACGAGGAACGCCTCCGTTCATAAACTGCCGGTACGATGTGGCTCCCGAAACGCAAACCACAATTCGACCGGAGCTTTATCGCATTGCCTGAACCCGTCAAATACGAAGTCGGCGGCTTCATTCGCAGCCTTTTGGCAAATCCGTACAATGCGAAAATCCAGGATCCCCGGTGGACGTCCCTCTATAGCGGAGACGGGAAGCTCGCGACGCGATTACCTTCCGGCTATCGGGTGTTGTGGGACATACCGGATGGCTCGACCATCGTGCTCTGGGATATCTTGCTTCCGGCCGCCGGACCGAGATCCTCGCCGAGCCCGTGAGTAGAGACTTCTGACGTCAGCGGAACTGAAGCAAACAAACATCGACGGCGCGTGCGGGCTCCCATTGCGCTCCTCGTCTACCACGGCACCCGGTGGGACCCCCAAGCACCATATAATGCTTCGACCTGACAGTGCTGCCCCGCCCGTCCCAATCGTGCTTTGAAAACGTGTAACATAAAACGCACGCTGGAACGCACCGTCGTTTACGAACCCTACAGCCTTAGAAGGAGGATTCAAGCATGGGACCGGCAGCTAACGTGTCGTGGCCTATTTTCTCCAGTGGTTGGCGTGAATACCGTCAAAACTGGGGCTGGCTTCTCACATTGGGCATTATCTCGATCATCCTCGGCGTAATCGCGCTACTGGATTCAGTTCTTGCAACCATCGCCTCTATGCTTGTCTTTGGCTGGCTACTTTTAGTCATGGGAATTGTGGAAGCGGTGCAAACCTTCCGGCATTGGCGAAGTGGCCACGTACTCTTGCACGTGCTGAACGCAGTGCTTTCCTTCATCGTGGGTCTCATGCTGCTCCGGCACCCCCTGGCTGGGGCTCTGGTGATGACGCTCCTTCTTGCTGCATACTTCACGGTTGCGGGCATCTTCCGCATTGTGATCGCTCTCAGTCTCCGTATTCCGCACTGGGGCTGGGGCCTGCTGAGCGGTATCATCACGCTGATCCTGGGAATTATGGTCTGGCTTCAATGGCCGGTGTCGGGCTTGTGGATCATCGGATTATTCATCGGGATCCATCTGATTTTTTCAGGGTGGGCGCACGTGATGTTTGCCTCGGCTTTGCGAAGGCTTCCATCGGAACCAGCCTGACGTTCCGCTCTCATCGGCCACTCACATCGCTCTTCGCCTCCACAAGAGCGCTCCTGCGCCTGCGACCGCGGCCGCTGCCACAGCAAAGGGTATCCGTCGAAGATTCACCCAGTTCTGCAGGCTGAAATCTTTAGCCTCTTCTGTAAAAATGCCATGCGCGGCCCAATCGCCGGCTAGCGGGTTAAACAGATTGTCGGGCCGGTCCGCCGCGACGGTCTCCGCCGTTTGTTGCGCCTCATAGCCGTGCGTCCCGAGATACCAGTCCGCAAAAGAGGGCGCAATATCCTGGCCGTAGATGGCTTTTACCGTCGAGCCGCCGACAAAGATTTCGCGCCTATTGCTGTGCGCTGCATAATAGATCGCCCGCGCGGCAACCTCGGGCTGGAAAATCGGCGGAACAGGACGCGGATGTCTGGGCAGGCGCGTACGGCACCAACTGAACTGGGGCGTATTCACCGCGGGCAGATGGACCATTGTGATTCGTACACTGCTCCTTTGATGAATGAGTTCGCACCGCAATGAATCGGTAAAGCCGATGATCGCGTGCTTCGCTCCGCAATATGGTGCTTGCAACGGAATCGAACGGTAAGCCAATGCCGACCCCACCTGCACGATGACTCCCTGGCCTTGGCGCTGCATGTGTTTCAACGCGGCCATCGTTCCGTAAACCGTCCCCAGGTAGGTCACCTCCGTAGCTCGCTTGAATTCGTCCGGTTGGATATCCTTCACTGGCGCGAAGATCGTTGTCATCGCATTGTTGACCCAAATATCTACGACGCCGAAGGCGTTCGCCATTTGATCTGCGGCTTGTTGCACCTCGCCTGCATCGGCTACATCAACCGGAAGGATCAGCGCAGATCCTCCCTGCTGTTCCACCTCGCGTTTGGTCGCCGCCAGCCGCGCCTCGTCCCGCGCGACCAGCCCGATCGCCGCTTTCCGGCGCGCAAATTCGCGCACGAGGGCCCGGCCCACTCCTGCCGATGCTCCCGTGACGACCACTACTTCCCGCCGCTCCCCGCTCATCGAATCCCTCCACTTCGGGGATGCAAACAGGCAGCGGACGTTACCTGCCATGTCTGCCCTTTACCGTCTCGTAAACTTCCTTCGGAGCGCTTTCATGATCCGCTCGCCCAGTGTTCCGAAGGGTTGATCTGTAGTCAAATACGTCCAGGTTGCGCCACGCTCGAAGCGCTCCGCGTTCCGGAGATGAATCTCGCCATCTCGTATCTCGGCGCCTGCGAACGCCTCAGCGATTTCTTCCGCCAGGCATCGATGGAAATCCGCGTAGATCTCTCGCTCGGCCGTCAGGAACTCGTAGAGTGGATCGCGACCGCCCCATGAGACCCAATGGATTCCGCCGCGCAGTTCAGCCACATTCGCAAGGTAATCCGCCCACAGATCGTCAATCATCGCCAGGGCAAGATGACGCCCGGCTCTTTTGACCGTTTCCTCACCGGCGGCTTGGAGGAGTTCGGAATACTGCTGTTCAGGCAGCAGCGACGCGATGCTCCAATCCGGAGATAGCAGAACTTCGCGGCGCAACTCGTATACTTCGCGGCGGTGATGCTCGATGACAGACTCGTATTTCCAAAGCAGGCCTCTGATCTCGAGATTCTGGCTCTCCGCGGTTCGCTGGACGCTCTCGATGTCCGGGTTGTTGTGAATTCCAAACCGCACCAGCAGGTCGTCTGCGAAGCTGATAAAAAATCGCGAGGTGCCCGGATCGCCCTGGCGCCCCGCCCGCCCGCGCAGTTGATTGTCGATCCTCCTTGCTTCATGCCGCGTCGTGCCAATCACATATAAACCGCCCAGCTCGAGCACTCTCTCACGCTCTTTCGGGGGATTGCCTCCCAGCAGAATGTCCGTGCCGCGTCCCGCCATGTTAGTCGAAATCGTCACCGCTCCGAGAGCGCCGGCCTGGGCAATAATTTCGGCCTCCTGTTCGTCGTTTCGCGCGTTCAGCACTGAATGCGGCACTCCGGCAATCTGCAATCGGCGGCCCAACAACTCCGATTCTTCGACACTGGCTGTTCCCACCAGAATCGGGCGCGCCGTTCTATAAACCTTTCGTATCTCCTCCACGAGCGCTGTGTTCCGCGCGTCCTTGTCCGCGTATACAATGTCCGGCAGATCCTTGCGAATGACAGGGCGATTTGTCGGAATCACTGTCACCGGCAGTTTGTAAACTTTCGAGAACTCCTCGGCCTGCGTCGCCGCCGTTCCGGTCATACCGCAGATCTGCTCGTACATTCCTGCCAGGGCCTGAATTGTGATCGAGCCAAGAATGCGGCCCTGTTTCTTTAACGCGACGCGTTCCTTCGCTTCAATGGCCGATTGCAGGCCTGCCGGCCAGCGGCGCTGCTGGGCGATCCGGCCCTTGAACTCATCTACGAGTTCAATCGAGCCGTTCTTAACAACGTAATCAACGTTGCGTCTCAAGAGCGCATGGGCGTGTAGCGCGTCCTGCACAGCGGTGAGGACATGGAGGTTCTGCTCATCGAACAGGCTGCCGCAGCCGAGAGCTCCTTCTACCTGCCGTATCCCGGCGTCGGTCAACCGCACATTGCGTGCAAACTCGTCGGGAAAATAATGCGCATAAGGCCTGAGCCGTGTAACCACCGTATCGACCCGGTAGGCGAGCTCTGAGTCTTCAGGAACGCCGCCAGCGATCACGAGCGGGATGCGCGCCTCGTCGATCAGGATGGAGTCCGCCTCATCGATCACGGCGAAGGCCAATGGCCTCTGCACCAGTTCACCGGCGCTCCGTGCCAGCCCGTCGCGCAAATAGTCGAATCCAACCTCGTTGGCAGTCGCGTACGTCACGTCGCAAAGATAGGCTGCGCGCCGCCATTCGGCGGCCATCTTTTGTGAGATATGAGCGACCGACAGTCCGAACCAGTCGTAAATGCCGCCCATCCAGGTTGCGTCGCGGCTCGCCAGGTAATCGTTCGCGGTCAGCACATGGACGCCGCGGCCCTTGAGCGCGTACCGGATGATGGCCGGTATGGCGGCAAGCGTCTTGCCCTCGCCGGTCTGCATCTCTGCAATCTGACCGCGCTGCAACGCGAGTGCGCCGAGCATCTGCACATCGAACATGCGCAGGCCGAGCACGCGCTCTGCAACCACGGCCGCGATCGCGAATATCTCTACGACTTCCGGGCTAGCCCGAACAGCCGCTGCGGCGGATTTCAGTTGATCGTCTGTCAGGCTGGACAGCTTCTCGTGTCTGCGCTTGATGCCCTGTAGCTGAAGCGCGGACTCGCAGTCCCGCACTCGGAAAAAACGCATCACGCGTTGTAGAGACACGATTCCTCTCTGTCCGCCGTTGGTCGTAATCCTGGAGGAGAAACCAGAGCGGGCCCCGGTTCCTCTCACCGGAGCCGGCGTCCGTTCCGAGAAGCCAGCAGCGAGAGCACGAGTTGCTCGCAAACGTAGTCGCTCTGGCTATCTCGAAATCGCTCCGCTACCTTGCGCAAAGTTCCGGATGAATAGCACTCTATCAGGGCCGGATGGATGTAGTATTTCTTGCAGGTCGCCGGCTTGTTTCCGAGCTTCAACGCCACTTCCTTCACTACCTCCACCAGTGCCGCTTTTGTTGCTCCATTTCCCGCCGCCTCTTCCGTGCTCTTCGACAGAAGAAAGCTGGCCGCCAGGCAGGTCCCGCCCCAGGTTCGAAAGTCTTTTGCCGTAAAGTCACCTCTGCTGATCTCGCGAAGGTAGTCGTTTACGTCTCCTGATTCGATTGTTTGCGCCTGTCCGCTTTCGTCCAAGTAGCCAAACAGCGCGCTTCCCGGAATGTCTTTGCAGCGGCGCAAAATGCGGGCCAGCCTCGAATCCTGCAGCCGGATCTCATGTTGCTGACCGCTCTTGCCACGGAAGCGAAACTTCAGCACGTCTCCCAGAATCTGGACGTGCTGGTTGCGAAGCGTGGTTAATCCGTACGAGCCGTTCTCCTCCGCGTACTCCTCGTTTCCAACTCGAATGTAGGTGGTTTCCAGAAGCTTGACCACCGCCGCCAGCACTTTCCGCTTCGGCAGTCCTTTGTGGGCGAGATCCCGGCCCACGATGCGGCGCAGGCGGGGAAGCGCCCTGCCGAAAGCTCGCATCCGGTCGAACTTGACCAGATCGCGGACCTGCCGGTACGCGGGATGATATCGATACTGTTTTCTGCCGCGCGCATCTCGTCCAACAGCCTGAATATGGCTGTTCACGGTTGGGCTGATCCAAACCGATGTCCAGGCCTGCGGGATCACAAGCATTGCGATGCGCTTCAGCGTAGCCTCATCCTGTACCGGTTTACCGTCCGGGAGAATGTAAGAGTAATCCTCTCCCGCTCGCCGCCTTTGAATGCCCGGACCCTTGGGAATCATGTACCGGAGCCCGACGGCTTGGGCCGATTTTGCTTCGTCAAGGGCTTGTAAGGCGGTCCCGATCGGAGCTGACATGCCTCCTGTATGACGCACCTTAGCGTCGAAACACTACTTGGGCGGCTGTTTCCGGCGCTCGGCTAATATTCAGCCCCGGCCCGCGTGCATGCTGCCATCAACGCGAAAGTAAAGAACAGCAGGTCGTTGTTCCAGAACGCGAAGGCCGTAGCAAGGCAAAGCAGAGCAAGCTGGGACCGGGGGTCCAGTGACCAATCGAACATGAGAAAGTAAGTCTCTATAGTGCCAGAACGTGATTTGCCTTCTCGCAGACTCGCTCACTCCTTGTCCGGAATAGCTTCGGCCAGATTCGTAAGAGCGCTGGGAATCGCTCCATAGTCGGCGGTCGCGATATCCGCCGAAAGCTCTGCCAGCGCTCCCGCGATTTCCGCGACTTTTGCGACCTTATTCAGATGCTTGAGCGCTTGTTCGGCTCTACCGGTAATCGCCGCGATCTCGCTTAAATCGTCCTTCAGAGAGTCTAGTGTCCCGCGGATTGCCATCGCGATAAACCGGTCATGGGTGTCATCCAGCTTCTCCGTCACGGTGCTCAAAAAATCCAACTGATCCGGTGTCAACTCCTCGAAATGGTCCTGAATGTATGTGTCCATGCTGCGGGACATTCTTGCGAACGTTTGAGCGACTTGTCTGGCCTGATCCGGCGGATCGAACATCGATAAAGGTTTCCTTTTAAGGCTGGTTATGAACGGAAGGGGCGAGCGCCTGCAACTCTGCGATGTACGGCTCCAGAGTGAGCGCAATTTCCTTGTTGTTGAGGCGCGTGATGGTGCTGGCGAGCTGATGATGTCCCTCCCGCGCCTGACGCAAGGCGCTTGAATAGGCGGTGGCCGCAGCTCTGCGCTGTCGAAGTTCGTCCAGATCTTCTCTGTACGCGCGGTTGAGAAGCAGTACTATCGCCGCGTCAGTTGTGACACCCGTCTCTTGATAGCGCCGGTTCATGGCTCGTTCCTCTTCATCGAGCAGGCCGCCGTAATCCTTAGACGCAATGCCTTCCAGTGCCTGGCTGATCACTGCGATGTGCGGGTCGGCCGCAATCAGCAGCTCCCTCAGCTTGCCCCTCCGGTAGTGCTCGGTGAAAGCTCGCGTGATCAGCCCTGACAGTTTCGCGACGGAGTCAGCCTGGTTCGCGCTCAGAATCGCCGCCGCGCTCACTCCCTCTCCGGCCTTCTGTGCTTCGCCGCTCACAGTCGATTCATCAAAGGCGGCAAGCTCCTGAACCGCTCGAAAATAGCTGCTCAGTAGCGACGAAACATCCTCAAGCTCCTTCACCTCGGAAACAAAAGCCGCGCAAACGGATGAGTCAGGCGCCTTTACCGGCTTCTGGATCCTTCCTTGCTCGCGGTGAGGATACTCTGGGTTGACACGCGCCTCCTCGTCTTGCCGGCGAACGCAGGAATCATGTATATCGGCAAATATCGGAGGACCCTGCGCAATCACTCCGTTGACGCTTTCTGCGAACGTGGCGATGGACGTAGGAGCAGTGCAGCTCAGCGTGCCGAAAAAACTCAGTGAAATGAAGAGCGAAACGGGTTTCCCGCTCGCACGTGCGCGCATCCGCTGTCGATCGTATCAACCCGCTTTGAAGCCCCATCTCGCCTCCAGATCGCGTACCCGAAATGCTGTAGTCCAAAATAGAGGATTGGCGTCGTGATGACTTCTTTCAGCTTCAATGATGCTTCTTATCTTGACTGCGGTGATGATCGGTTTGCCGCTCGAAAACGCTGATGGCCGCCTACGCCGAGGCGAGTCCTGCGCCGCCATGTGATCGAATGAATAGCCGAAGCATGTCTCACCTGCCATTCCGGAACTTTGTTCATCTGACCCAACCGGAAGCGCACGACCTTATGCAGCGGATGCTTTCCGGCCAGATGAGCACGGAGGAAATCGCCGGGATTTTGAGGTTTCTCCGCCGCAAAGGTGAAACCATCGCTGAGCTCGTCGGCTTCGCAACTGCCATCCGTGAAATCGGCGAAAGGATCTGTATTGATCAGACGGATGAACCGCTGATCGATACCTGCGGCACCGGCGGCGATTGTTCAAACACCTTCAACATCTCTACGGCCACGGCCTTCGTTGCCGCCGGCACCGGCTTGCGTGTTGCAAAACACGGGAATCGTCGCATATCGAGTCAATGCGGCAGCGCCGATGTGCTGGAAGCTCTCGGCATTCCGGTCAGCCTGTCCGCCGCGCAAGTGGCCGACTGCATCCAGCACACCGGAATCGGATTTCTTTACGCTCCGCTGCTTCATCCCGCAGTGAAACACGCTCAGGAGGCGCGACTGCTGCTGAAGGGGCGTACGGTATTTAACCTGCTAGGCCCGTTAACGAACCCCGTGCGTGCGCGTGTTCAACTGATCGGCGCTTTTTCGGTTCGTTCCGCCGAGATGCTGGCACAGGCTTCGGCGCGCCTCGGCATTGAGCGCGCTTTTGTGGTGCATGGGATGGATGGCCTCGACGAAATCACCACCACCGGCCCCACCACCGTCTTTCAGGTGGAGGAAGGCCGTGTTCAGAAGGGGCGTTGGACTCCCGCCGACTTCGGTATCGAACCGGCCACTATCGAACATCTGAAAGGCGGCGATCCGCAGGCAAACGCTGAGATCGTCCGCTCTGTCCTCCAGGGCGAGCCGGGAGGTCGCCGCGACATCGTTATCGCCAATGCAGCCGCGGCCTTATTTCTAGCCCAGCGCGCGCCCGACTTGAAGAGCGCCGTCTCGCTTGCTGCCGAATCAATCGATTCCGGCGCTGCCGCACGCAAGCTGGAACAGGTCATCGAGTTCACTGTGAGCTTTGCTCATGAAACAGTTTGAGATTCAGAAATTCGGGATAGAAAACCTCGCCCTGGTCGAAGCCGACGCTCCCCGCCCCGGATACCGCCAGGTCCTTCTCCGTATGCGGGCAGCATCGCTCAACTTTCGCGACACCTTGGTCGTGAAGGGAGCCTATAACCCCAAAATGAAGCTACCTATGGTTCCGCTCTCCGACGGTTCAGGCGTAGTCGAGGAGGTCGGAGAAGGCGTGACGCAGTTCAAGAAGGGAGATCGCGTCACCGGTTGTTTCTTCCATGGTTGGACCGACGGCCCGCCCTCGCCTGCGAAAGTCGGTTCGGCCTTGGGCGCTGGAGTCCCGGGTGTCCTTCGCGAGTTTTCGACCTTCCCGGAAGAGGGCCTTGTGGCCTCACCTGCCAGTCTTTCAGACGAAGAGGCAGCGACGCTACCCTGTGCCGCTCTTACCTCCTGGCACGCGCTCTTCGAAGACAAGCCCGCCCTTCCCGGTGAAACGGTTCTCATTCAAGGAACCGGCGGCGTATCCGTGTTCGCTCTGCAGTTCGCGGTTTCGGCAGGCCTGCGCACGATCATTACCTCCAGCAGCGATGAGAAACTGACGCGCGCAAAGCAAATGGGAGCGACCGACACTATCAATTACAAGACCACCCCGAACTGGGAGGAGATCGCCCGCAAACTCACCCGAGGCGAGGGCGTGGACCGTGTAATCGAGGTGGGAGGCAGCGGCACGTTGCCCCGTTCGTTACAAGCGGTACGTATGGCCGGAACTGTCAGCATGATTGGCGTACTCAGCGGCGTCGAGGCAACGCTCAGCCCGGTCCCGATACTCATGAACAGCATACGCGTGCAGGGCGTTTACGTGGGCTCCCGCGCCATGTTTCAGCGCATGAACCGTGCCATTGAGCAGCATCGGATTAAGCCCGTTATCGACAAGACCTTCGAGTGGACCGAAGTCAAACAGGCGCTCCAATACATGGAAACCGGCCAGCACTTCGGTAAGATCTGTCTGCGCTGGGCGTAGCGAAAGCTACTCGCCCGAGCGGATTGCCACCCACTTGCGGACAACTGCGACAAGCTGCTCGGCCTGAAACGGCTTGGACAAATAGTCGTCCATCCCGGCGCCCAGACACCGTTCGCGCTCACCTACCAGGGCGTTCGCTGTTACGGCGATGATGACCGGCTGCGGCTGCGGAAGCCTCCGGATTTGCCTGCTTGCTTCGAAGCCGTCCATGGTTGGCATCTGGCAGTCCATAAGAATCAGGTCATATGGACATGTCCGGTGAGCCTCGAGCGCTTCATTGCCGTCGGCGACCAGATCGATGCTGAATCCAGCCCGTTGCAGGATCAGCTTCCCTACACGCTGATTAATGGCATTGTCTTCCGCCATGAGTATGCGGAGCGAATCGCCGGTACGTGGGCCCGCGGCTGGACTTTCGCGCGTCGGCAGGTCGGCATTAGGAAGCGGCGGCATCGCGGATATGGCACCGAGTAGTTGCATCGAACGAAACGAGAATGCGGTCCGGAAACGGACTCTATACTCCTTATCGTTCAATTAGCAGCCATTCTTCACCGATAACATATCATTGGCGCTCCCGATCACTAAATTCTCGATCGGATTTAACCGAAATCCCGAAAAAATCAGGAACTTTGAACAGTTTGGGAACGTGGCGTCAACTCGTCCTGATCCACTCTGCCGTCTCGTATGTGGATGATCCGATGAGCGTGGGAGGCGATATCTAGCTCATGAGTGACCAGGACGATCGTATTCCCCTCGTCGTGCAGCCGCTGAAACAGCGCCATGATCTCGTTGCCGGTTTTCGTATCGAGCGCGCCGGTGGGCTCGTCGGCTAATAGGATCGAGGGGTGATTCACCAGCGCGCGCGCAATCGCAACGCGCTGGCGCTGGCCGCCCGAAAGCTCATTCGGCTTGTGATGCATACGCTGCTCCAGGTCGACCGAGCGCAGCGCCTGTCGGGCCCGTTCCAATCGCTCGTGCGATGAGGTGCCCGCATAAATCAGAGGCAGCTCGACATTGTGCAGAGCCGAGGCGCGGGCCAGCAGATTAAAGGTCTGAAAAATGAACCCGATTTCTTTGTTCCGGATACGGGCTAGCTCATCGTCTTCCATCTCGCTCGCCAGCTTCCCGTTCAGGTAATAGAGGCCCTTAGTCGGGGTATCCAGGCAGCCGATCAGGTTCATGAGGGTCGATTTCCCCGAACCGGACGGTCCCATGATCGCGACATATTCACCGCGCCGAATCTCGATATCCACGCCCGAGACAGCGTGAATTTCCTGGTCCCCCATGATGTAGGTTTTCCAGAGATCGTAGGTCCGGATGACCACGCCTTCCTGGCGGAGGCACTCGCCTCGTTCCTCGAGTTCCTTCGGACTTAACTCCTGAATTGCGGTGTCCAAAGTGGCCATTACTTCATTCTCGAACGTCCGCGCCTAGCTGGTAATTGCGCCGGAGGCAAAGGCGGGAGGCTTGTTGTCGATCTTGACTTTGGCGTGGTTGCGGATGGTTCGAATCACTTCGTAGCTGCCGGTAATGATTTGATCGCCCTGCTTCAATCCGCCCAGGACTTCGATATCGGTAGCACCTGTAATTCCGGTCTGAACCTGCCGGAACTGGGCCTTGCCGTCACTGATGACGAACACGCCCTGTAGTTCTTTTTTCGCGGCCTTTTGCGCGGCAGGATCAAGCGCCGGCGGTCTTTCGCCCGGTTTCGGCGTATTCAGTTGCCCCTGTTGCCGTACCGTGAGCGCCTGAATCGGCACGGACAAGGCGTGCTCTCGCGTGGCGGTGGTGATCTTCGCCGTGCACGACAGGCCGGGCCGGACCAGGTTCTCGGGAATATCAAGAGCGATCACCACCCGGAAATCCTTGGCTTCCTGACTGGATGTCTGGCTCTGCGAGGCGGCAACTCCGCTCGACCGCACGATTGCTGTATCCCCGATTTCAATTACTTTGCCCTTAAAAGTGCGGTTCGGAATAGCGTCGATGGTCACGTCGGCCGGCTGGTCCATTCGCACACTGACGATGTCGGTTTCGTCCACATTTACCTCCGCGGTAATGAGGGACATGTCGGCGATCGTCATGATGGTGGAAGCTGGTGAGTTTTGAATACCTGGTACGACCGTCTCACCCACACGTACCGGCAAATTGGTCACCACCCCATCGAGAGGCGCTATCGCGTCATATTGCGCCAGAATATCGCCGGACCGCTGTACCATAGCCTGGTATTGCGCTACTTTTTTCTGCGCTGAAGCCAATTGTGCGGCCGCTTGCGCGCGCTGTGCCTTTGCTTGTGAGACTTTCCTCTGAGAAGCAGTAAATGTTGCTTGAGCGAGATCGTAGAGCGCTTTCTTCGCCTCGAAGTCTTGAGGCGCAAGCAGTTTCGCCTCGAAAAGGTCCTGGCCGCGCTTCAGATCGACCTTCTTCTGCTCCACATCGGCACGGTCGTGCTCGAGTTCCGCCTGCGCCACTTCGACGTTATCGTCGGCAGACTTCACCGCCGCTTCGCCGGCGGCAGAGTCCGCGAGTGCCGCATTCAGGGTTGCCTGCTGCGCCCTCAGGTCCGCTTGGGGTTGAACATTAGCCAGACGGGCGAGGACTTCGCCTTTTTTTACACGGTCGCCTTCTTTGACGTAAATGGCTGTGATCGGGGCAGGGCCTTGGGTATTAGCGCCAATATTAATGTAGTTGCGCGGTTTAACTTCCCCCGATGCGGTTACGAGCGAGGTAAGATCCATGCGGGCGACCTTTCCGGTCTGGACCACTACCACTCCGCGCTGATTGATTTTTATGCTTGCTACAACCGCGCCTGCTATGAGCACCAGCAGCCCAAGCAGTATGAGGACTTTCCACTTTTTCTTCAAGAAGGCTTTTTTCCCCCGCCTAGTCACAGACGGCAGGCGTACGGTGAATGTTCCCAGGTTTACAGGGTCAAATTAACTTTAACACGCAAAAGCTCATTCCCTGTAATTTGCTACACATAGATGCGTTTTACGCGGGCGTGAATGCCGCACAGGACGCTATACGAAATAGTGCCGGCCAGCTTGGCAACCTGCTGGGCATCGATGCTCACTCGTCCTTCCGATCCAAGCAGGGTGACGGGGTCTCCTACTTTTGTGCCGGAACATTGGGTCACGTCGATGGTCGTCAGGTCCATGGAAACGGCACCCACGATCGGACAGAGTTTTCCATCGACAATGACGCTGCCCCGGTTCGAGAGCCGGTGGGGAATTCCATCCGCGTATCCGGCGGCCAGCACTGCGATCCGCATAGGCCGCGCTGCGCGAAACATGCCCCCATAACCGATCAGCGCGCCGGCGGGCACGTCTTTCACAGATAAGACACTAGCGCGCCACGCCAGGGCAGGCTTCACATTCAAAACCTTTGCCGGCGCATTGCCGCGCGCCGGGGACACGTATCCATAGATCGCATGTCCCGGCCGGATCATCCCTTGCCAGCACTGCTTCCTTCCATAGGCGACGGGAATTGTGCTCGACAGGTGAAGCAGCTTCGGGCGAATGCCGGCTTGATGCAACCCCGCGACAACCGAATCGAAGAGCTTCATCTGGTCTTCGGTCTGGGTCGTCTGATAATTCGCCGCCGAGGCGAAATGCGTCATGAGGCCCTCGAGTTCCAGGTGTCTCGCGCTCAAGATCGCACTCCCGATACTTCCGGCATCCGCGCGTATACCCAGGCGCCCCATTCCGCTGTCGATTTTGAGATGGCAGCGGACCTGTTGCCCGCCCGCGCGGGCAAGCTGGTCAAGTGCGTCCAGATCTTCGAGCGAATGAATGACAGGAGTCAGTTCATGCTCCAACATCGCTTCTCGGGTAAAAGGAAGGAAATCGGCCATCACGAGTATTCGCGCCCGAATGCCCGCCTCGCGAAGGGCCACTCCTTCCTCGGTGTTGCTGACCGCCAGCCAGCGGGCGCCTTCGTGTTCGAGAGTTCGCGACACCTCGATCGCGCCGTGCCGGTATGCATCCGCCTTCACGACCGGCATGACCTCCACATCCGGGCCCACTAACTGGCGGATCGCGTGGAAATTGGCGGCAATCTGTGGACGCGAAACTTCCACCCAGGAACGATACGGCCTCGCTTCCGGCCGGGCGGCAGCGGAGACCGGCCCCAGCGCTTCCGCTCCTAACGCAACTAAAGATGAATCAGCCATTCGGTAAAGCCACCCGCCGCAATAACGCTTCGTAAGCGTCCGTTACGGCGTTCCAACTGTAGAGCTTCTCTATTCTTTGCATAGCCCGGATGCCCCACGTGCTGCGTTCTGCTTCGCCTAGATCGACGGCCCATTGGAGCTTTTCTCTCAGGTCTTTCTCGACAAAAGGAACCGCAGTGTCCCCTGCTACCTCAGCGCTTTCCGGCGTGTTCAAATAGAGCACCAGCGCGCCGCGGCCCATGGCTTCAATAAGTGCGGGGTGCGTGCCACCCACTTCCGTGGCTTGGACGTAAACAGCGCAATGAGATTGCAACTGCGTGTATCCCCGGCCATAGATGGCTCCAGGAATCACCACACGGGGGTCGCGCGTGTCCCTCACCTGACGTATGTAATCGGCTGCATACGGAGCATCGCCCACCAGTGCCAGCTTGTAATCCGTTTTTACCTGCTCGAAGGCCCGTCGCACTGCGAGTGCGTTGTTTTCCGGCTCCATGCGGCTGACGTACAGAACATATTTCCCGGGCTCCAGACCCAGGGGACAAAGCTCGTCGGTCTCAACCGCTTTCCCGACCTCGGCCCCATAAGGAATGAACGTTGTTTCTTTCCGGAAGCGATCGTGGTAATACTGGCGAATCGCGGCGGCATCGCTCACGACAGCCGAGCAGCACCAGGTCGCCATCCATTCCGAAAGCAGATACCAGGCTTTGGCAAACTCATTCCATTTCTTCCGGCGCCGCTCCACGCCATCCACATTCAGGACGGTAGGCATTCCGATCAGCCGTGGCCAGAGGGTAAAGACCGCATTAGCCGCATTGCAGTAGAGCAAGGCATCGAAGCGGCGAAAGAGCAGGAAGGCGGTCGAGATTCCCGTGTGAACAACGGTATCGAAGTACTTATGCTTAATGGTCGGCAGATAGCGCAGCCTCACGCCGCGATATACGGATTGAGAGTGGCGTTCGCGGCAATACACGGTGACGTGATGCCCTCGCTCGGCAAGCCGAGCCGAGATTTCCTCGGCGAAGGTTTCGAATCCTCCGTAGTTGGCGGGAATTCCGCGCGTGCCGAGCAGACCGATACGCATCAGGCGGAGAACCAGCCCGTCATCTGATCATCTTCGACGCGCCGGCGTTGCATGATGATGTGCCGCTTGGCTAGCGTGGAGCGAAATTTCCGAAAGACCAGCCAAAAGGCCGGCAGGGAACTCCACTCTTGCAGCAGGCATCCGCCCACCACCACCAGATCTCGAATGGTGATCGGCAGCCAGTAGCGCCGGTACACGCCCGGTGTCATGTTCTTGATCCGCAGCAGCCAGCGGTTTTTGACGGAATGCATGTTCAGGACGGCCGGGACAGAGCCCCGATTCGAAGGCAAGACACGTCGCACGTGATAGGCGACCGCGCGCGGCGTGTACAAGCACTTCCAGCCGGTCAACTGGGCGCGCCAGGCGACATCCGCGTCTTCGCGATAGGCAAAGAAATCACGATCGAAAAACTCGCCGTCCAGACTGATCTCCTCGATCATGCGGCGGCGGTACAGGCACGCCGCCCCGGTTCCGCCAAAGACGTATTCGGGCCGGTTGTACTGGCCTTCATCGGGTTCGCGGCTGCCCCGGTCCAAATGCCGCAGGTTCCGGGTCATATAGATTCCCGTTGAATCAATTACCGGCTGCTGAGGGATTTCGAAATCGGGGGTCATGGAAAGCAGCTTGCCGCACACGCTACCCACGCTCGAATCGGCTTCCGCGGCGGAGACGAGGGTACGAATGAAACCCGGCACTAACCGCACGTCCGGATTCAATGTCAGAATCCATGAGGCGTTCGAGAGCGCGATCGCCTGGTTCTGTCCTGCCGCGAAACCGACATTTTCGTGATTCGAGACGATACGCGCGCGGCCTTCGTATTCGCGAAGGATACTGGCTGTTCCGTCGGCGGAGGCGTTGTCTACGATGATCACTTCCTTGGGTTCGTAGTCCTGCTCGAAGACATAGCGAAGGCATTGGCGGATGAAAGCGCTGCTATTGAAGGTGACGATGGTAATGGCGACCTTGCCGGAGTCAGACATGCAATGGTTTAAGCGGGCGGCACGAGGCTGAAATACAAGCGCCAGTAAATGTCGAAGCCGAGCTTCTTCTGCAGCTCTCGAATTTCGCTCTCACTTTGGGACATCGCGGCTTCTATTAAGCTCGCGGTTTGCAGGTCGCTTCGGAAGGACCGCCATCTGAGTAAGGCCTCTGTCTTGCCGCGCAATCCAGCGAGCAGATGACCGTGCTTCGCCGTCATGGCAAGCGCCAGCATCTGCCCCACGAAAATGGGCCAAGCGAACCTCCGCAGCGTGCGGGCCGGGTAATGCTTCGCCACGATGAGCAACTGGTTACGAGCGCTGAGATACATCACGCGCGCCCCGTTCTTCCCCAGGGTTGCCTTTCCGGAATGCAGGGCCACGGCTTCCGGTTCGTAGATACCTTCGAAGCCTGCCAGAGCGCATCGGATGCCGAAATCCACATCCTCGTAATAGGATTCGAACCGGGTCTCCAGCAACCCGAGCCGGTCGAAGATGCGGCGGTGAAAGAGCACGGCGGTCATGGGCGCAAGCTGGACCTTCCGCCGAACGCGCCAGATGCCCTCGTCCGGGCGCCCCCAGCCGCAGCGCCACGCATAGGCGGCTTTGGAGACCAGATCCCAGCTTCCATCCAGGGTCCCATGATCGTCTTCCTGCAGCAGCTTGCCGACGGCGAATGCGGCATTCTCCTGCTCTGCAGTGGCCAGCAAGCGCTCAATCCAGTCCGGTTCCAAACGAACGTCGTTGTTCAGTATGAGAATCCAATCGCCGGTTGAACGCTGAATGCCCTCATTCACGGCGACGGCAAAGCCACGATTCTCCGGAAACGCAATCACGTTCGCGGCCAGCCGTTTTGCAATTGTGATCGTCTCATCGTTACTGCCGTTATCGATGACGATGACTTCATCGGGTGGGCGTGTTTGCTCCGTGAGGTTTGTGAGAATCTTTTCAATAAGGATGGCCCGGTTCCAGGTTGGTATGATCGCCGAGACCGTTCCCATTACTTCGTTATAGACTGGCTTGGACCGAAAGACCTGAAGAACATGACACGACGAGACGTACTGCAAGCCGGCGCGGCTACCGGCCTGGCGCTGTTATCCAGGGAGGCACAGGCGGCCCATAAGAAAAGTGTAGTGGTTGCAGGCGGCGGGATCGCCGGTCTCTGCTGCGCCTATGAACTGTCCCGCCGCGGGCACGATGTCACCGTCCTCGAGGCGTCCGGCCGCGTTGGCGGTCACGTGCGAACGGTTCGAGACGATCTGCCCGACGGGCTGTATGTGGATGCCGGCGCTGAGCAATTCACCAAGCCCGGCTACGATCTCTACTGGTCATATGTCCGGGAATTTAATCTTCCGTACGTGCAAGACCACCGGCGCGATCATATGATACGGCGCATCGGCGACCGCCTCTATTCGGAACAGGATCTGGCCAATCCCAAAGTACTGGCCGGGTTCGGCTTCAACCAGCGTGAGATCCAGTTCTTCAGCCAGCATCCCTGGTGGGACCTGCCGCGCCTCTACCTGGACAAGTACTGCGATGCTTTCCATGACGAGTACAAACCATTCGGCGCCGGGCTCGACGACCTGGACCATCTGACGACCACGCAACTCTTGCAGCGGGAGGGCGCATCCGATGCAGGGGTGCGATTCGCCGGCGGCCAAGGCTCTGCACTGCACACGGTATGGCACACGGCAATTTTGAAACGGCGCGGTGTTCCGCTCTGGCCGACGCAGGTCTTTCGTCTGAAGGGCGGTAACAGCCTGCTGCCCGAAACATTTGCCGCAAAACTGCCAGGCCGGGTCAAGCTAGGTTGTCCCCTAACCGGCATCCGGCAAGGCGATAGCGGAGTGACCGTCGATTATCGCGAATTCGGCCAAGCGAAACAGCTCCAGGCCGATTACCTGGTGTGCTGCATGTCGGCGGTTATGCTGAGGCAGATTCCGATTACGCCCGCCTTGCCCGAGCCGAAACGGTGGGCAGTAGCGAACCTGCCCTACTATTCCGCCACGCGCCCCGTGCTGCAGGCGCGAACACGCTTTTGGAACGAAAACAAGACGGGGATCAATATCGAGTTTCATAAGGCGGACCTGGAACACATCTGGTCGATGCCCAATGAAGTCCCAACGCAGCGCGGCCTGATTGTAGGCACCGCTCAACCCGGCGTAACGGCCGATGCGTCGCTGAAAGCCTTTCGCGAGAGTTATCCCGAGAAAGACACGATCGAATACGCGCGTATTATCGACTGGTCGAAGGACCCATGGTGCATGGCGTGTGAAACGACAAGTTACAAGCCGGGCGAGCTGAAAAAGTTCTGGCCGGCCCTGATTGAGCCATGCGGCCGAATCTACTTCGCGGGAGCATATTGCGACAACCTGAACTGGGGGCAGGAAGCCGCGACTCGCTCGGCCAATCGTGTAGCGAAGGCTATCGACGCGGCGAACGGTACGGGGGAGTAGAGGATACCCCCCCGACGGTAATCTGATTACGCTCCACCAAGCGCCTGGCGAGCTTTCACAATTTGTCAGCGGGTCTCCGAGGCTCAGTATAAATTCCTGCTCCCTGCCCTCAACGGCTTTCTTACTTAGTGCGCAGCAACCGGGGTCGTCCGCACGGTCGGGTAGATGATCCCGAGCTGTTGCAGGTATGTATCGTATTTCGAAGGGTCGTAGTAAAAGGCTTTCATGCGCGGCCGGTATTCCTCCATCGTCTTCTGATTAAGCCAAAGTGCGGGCTTATCCTCCGGACGCAGGAAACTCTTGTATTTCACGTCCTTTGTCTGCTCGTCTCGAAAATAGCTCCAGGCTTGATCCACCAATTCGGGATGCAAAAGGATATCGAGTATGGTCATGGCTTGAGCCTTGGCTCCCGCCACAACGCCTTTGTGCGCGATGGGCGTGGCCATGGAGACTGCATTTGCCCAATTGTGGCCGGGGCAGCCGGGAATGTTGGATGGATAGCGCAGAACGACCGTCGGAACATTCCAGGAAATGTCTCCGATGTCGTCAGACCCACCGCCGGTAGGTCCGGCAAAACCGCCGTCCTCACTGCCTTCGTCAGGTTGCGGACGGGGCGGAGGCAACTCCTGGAGCTTCGCAGGAAGACCCTTCTCTGGAACTTTCAGTTCGTGTTGTAACGCTTTAGCGAGAGCTTGATCCTCCTCGGACCATTTGGGTAACCCCACTTTCTTGATATTGGTGTACATTGCCTCTGCGACCGGCTTATTGAAGTAGCCTGGCCAGGCCGCTCCGAGGAGTCGAGAGGAGTATGTCGTATCGGTCATCAGCGAGGCGCCCTTCGCCATGTTGTCGCCGATACGCCAGAGATTCATGATGTGATCGTAATCGGCTTCGCGAAAGTAATACCAGACAGAAGCGGTGGCCGGGACAACGTTTGGCTGATCGCCGCCATGGCTTATGACGTAGTGAACGCGGGTTGCGAGACGAAGGTGCTCGCGGCGGAAGTTGTAGCCCACATCCATCAGTTCGACCGCATCCAAGGCGCTCCTGCCGCGCCAGGGCGCGACTCCGGCGTGGGCACTCTCGCCTTGAAACATGTATTCAATCGATACCAAGCCATCGCCGGGGGCGGGACCGTACGAGACGCCGAAATCACTGCCAACATGGCAAAACAACACGACATCCACGTCTTTGAAGACACCGGCCTGTACGTAGTAAGCTTTGGAACCCAGTAGTTCCTCGGCTACGCCGGGCCAGAGTTTAATGGTCCCCGTCAGGTGTTCGCGCTCCATCACTTTCTTTACTGCAAGCGCTGCGATGATGTTGAGGGGCATTCCCGAGTTATGGCCTTCGCCATGGCCCGGTGCTCCTTGAATCAAGGGATCGTGGTAGGCGACGCCCGGTTTCTGGGAAGCCTGTGGGATATCGTCTATATCCGACCCGAGTGCAATGACAGGTTTCCCGTTACCCCAGGACGCTACGAACGCTGTGGGAATGCCAGCGACGCCATGCTCAATTTTGAAGCCGTTCGTCTCGAGCAACTCGGACAAGTACTTCGAAGTCTCGAATTCCTGAAAGCCCAGTTCTCCAAAACTGAAGATGGTGTCTACCATGACCTGCGCCTGTTTCTTCATGCCGTCGATCTGGCCGGTCAGGTCGGCTTTCATGGCGCCCTCTCTTTCCAATGAAACCTTCTGTTCAGCAAGCGTTGTGCCCGCTAAGAGTAGAAGCGAGGCACAAAGAATCCGCATAAAATTGAGCGTCCTTTCTTTGATCCGAGAAATGGGTCCGTTGTTTTAAGAGTGTAAGCGAAGTCCGAAACCGCACCGCCTTCCGGCCAGTTTCCACTTTCGCCATCATTTCACCGCCACAACTCGAATCGCACGTGTCCGGTAGCGGTGAGAGTGCGTGCTCATCCGATGCTATGCTCGGAGCAAGGTCGTACGGATGAGTAGCCGCGCGATACTGTGGTCCCTAGGTTGTACCTTCGTCCTTATCGGCACGGCATACGCGCTCGATAAAACACTTCCGCGCGCGTTTCAAGAATATCCAGGCGTTGAATATCGTATCGGCTCGATTCCGCTTCCGCCCGATTATCAGGAAAAGACAGAGTGGACTTTCGCGCGGCTCATGTATCCGGGCGGCTGGAACGACGGCTATGCGGGAAGGGAGAGCGACTGGCATGACGGCCGCTCCCTCTGGACGCAGGATTTCCCGCGCGCCGACCGCCACTTTTCGCTTGCCGTGCGGCGCTTGACCCGCATTCATGTGCGATCGGTGGAGCAGGCAGTGAGTCTGGACGATGGCGACGACGTCTATAACTGGCCCTGGCTGTATGCCGTGCAGGTAGGCGAATGGGGCATCACGGATGCCCAAGCGCGAAAACTGCGCGACTACCTGTTGCGCGGCGGCTTCTTTATGGCCGATGACTTTCACGGCACAGTGGAATGGCAGGTGTTTCAGGAGAGCATGAAGCGCGTCTTCCCGGACCGGCAGATCGTCGAGATCCCCAGCAGCGACCCTATTTTTCACACCGTGTACGATCTCGACGACCGCTATCAGATTGTGGGCGCGGAACACCTGGGAGAGGGCCACAAGCTGGATGGTTACGTGGCGCGCTGGCGGGGCATCTACGACGACAAAGGGCGTGTCATGATCGCCGCCTCATTCAACTCCGATATCGGCGATTCCTGGGAATGGGCGGACGAGCCCGAGTATCCGGAGAGGTATTCAGCGCTCGGAATACGCATAGGCGTGAACTACATCGTCTACGCGATGACTCACTGACGAGGTTCACGGAATCTGAATCGGCTCCGCGCTGCCGTAGTAGAGAGCATTGAACAACAGCTTGAACGTTGCGTGAGGCTGCGCCCGGAACGTCACTTTCGGGCCGAGTATGGACACCCTTCCAGCGCCGATTTTCGCCTCCGCGACCGCGATTCCGCCGTCGAGATACTGCTCGCCCCAGGCCCAGCCACTGTGCAAAGGATGAGGCGAATCGAACCACGCTACTGCGGACGTTTGTTTTAATGCCGCGTCGGCGTCTAACTTGAAGACGGGGCTGTTTTCAAAAAACACGTCCACTTTGTCGGGCATTCCGTATGCCAGCGGATCATGATTATTCACCCGAATCGTTAGCAGTGATCCGGGGATGTAGTATTTATTGCGTGGAAGCGGGTGTGGCTTGGAGTCGGCACCCATCTGCACCAGATAGTCGGCGACCGGCACACCGACTCGTTCAGCTATTGCAGTAGAACTGCCGATCGTTACTACTGAACCGCCCGATTCAAGGAACTTCCTGATCTGTGGAATGGTCCTTTCTTCGGTGATGCGCCCCAGCCAGCCGCGATACTGCTCCGGAATATCTGCTGCGGTAGGCTGCTGGCTCGCAAACGAACCGGCATGCTTTCTCTCCTCGCGCTGAAACGCTCCATCCGGGAATACCAGGACATCGAACCGGCTCTTCAACTCGCCTGCGTCGAGCGTTTGCGGATAAACGACCTCGAAGGGAAATCCGTACTGCTCGAACAGCCATCGATCCCAACCCGAAGGCATCAGACCGCCGTAACGGTCGTACAATCCAATTCGGATCGGCCTCAATTTCAACGCAGTTCCCTCCGGCGCGCTCGCGATCCCATGCGCGCCAACTCCCAATTCTTTCGCGGCACGTTCAAGAATCGACCGTACAGCAGGCGAGGAAGGCACCCATATCGCTCCCGTCCCGAGATCGTGGCCATCGACTCGTTCGGTAGTGTTCAGCCAATAGACATCGCAGTTAGATTTCAAAAGCCGGTTCACTACGATAAACGAATCGTTCATGCGATGGCTGATCAGATATCCAGCAGGCTGCGCGGTGCCTGTGACCGCAGCAGCAGGTGGGTTCAACAAACCGTCGATCCTCGCGGAAGGCGCGTTGAATCCGTCCAATATGCGGTCGAACTGGACGCCCATTTGAAAGGCCAAGGTCCAACCGGCGCTGTCGTACGGCGGAATGGGTGGGCCGCCCGGGTACAGGAAATCATTCGGATGATGTTGCGGCTCGAACATATCCATCACGTGCGGACGGAAGGCTTGCGCGGTCTTCACGATGTAGGATCCCGCCGGGTATGTTTTGCCACTTACCTGAAATTGTGAAGTTGCCCTTTCCACCGTGATGCCGGTCTTGAGAAGAGCATTGACGAACTTGGTAGCGGTGGGGAAATCAGGCTGATCGGACGGAATGATGTAACCGCGAGGATCGCGATGCGCCGGATCGTGTAGGATTTTCTGGTACAGGTCGGACGGCAGAACACGCGCGTGCAATCCACCCGAAGAGAGGCCGGCGGGTAGTTCGGGTGTGCTTTCCGCTTCCCGCTCTGCGGGATCGGGGCTCTGTTCTCCCGCTTTCTTCAGCGCATCAATGCGGTCGGGCGTGATGGTCCAGTGGTCCTCGCTCCCGTTGCGGATCGAGTTCCGACCCATCTGGTAGAAGTTGAACAGCAGGGTTTCACGATTGCGGGACGCATAATCGAGAATTGCGCGATTATTCGTCAGCTCATACTCGATGGATTGACGGTAGTGCCATGTTCGCGGGGCTATGGGAAGGGGCCAGTCTCCGGTCGGTAATTGCTTGTCGGCGACGAGTGGAATCTGCATTGGGGTGGGATTGCCGATGATCTCAGTGAGGATGCCGATCATGTTGTGAAAGTAACCGATGGTGCGCAGGCCGCCATTCCACCAGGTAGAATAATTCGCTCCGCTTCGCTGGGCCGAACCAGCTTTACCTTCGGCTACCAGCCGTTCGTGCATCGCGGTTCCCACGGCCTCGACGCCGAGTGGAACCAGCGGATCAAAGTTGTAGTTGAACGGATCGCGAAATGGCGGCATGAAGATGACCGCGCCGGCCGGCCCGGTCTGGTGATGGTTGTACACAATCTGTGGAAACCATTCGAGGAACATCTGGCGGTTCATGTTCGTGGTCTCCGGCATATTGGACATGAAGAAGTCGCGATTATTGTCGTGACCGATGTAATGCTGGAACAGGCGCGGAAGCCCGTTTAACGTTCGTTTTCGAGGATCAGTCTCGCGCATGTACCAGTTGGCGACCAGTTCCTGGCCGTCGGGATTGGCCAGCACGCAAAGTTGAATATCGTCGTTCAGGAAACGCATCGTTTCCGGGTCAGTGCGGCTGACCATCTGGTACACGTGTTCCATCAACTGCTGGGAACCGACGGTCTCGGTGGCGTGTAGACCGCCATCGATCCAAACGATTGCTTTCCCCTCGCGCGCCAGGGAGCGCGCGTCCGCCTCACTCAAACCTTCCGCATGCGCCAGACGGCGTGAAATTTCTTTGTAATGCTCCAGATGCCGGATATTTTCAGGCGAGCTGATGATGGCCATGTACTGCGGCCGGCCTTCGGCAGTCCTGCCGATGTCGACCAGCTTCATGCGGTCGGCTTCAACGGCAAGCTTTTTCCAATACCCTTCTAGCTGTGTGTAGTTTGCTACGTGATAATCATCCCCGATATTGAACCCGAGCGCTTCCCTCGGTGTAGTGATGCCCGGGACGCTTTGGGCGCTCGCAGCGAACGTTACCCACGTCGCACAGAAGAGCAGCCGCGCGACGCAGGGGCGCTTCGTTCGTGTGCCCATAGCTGGGAAGCCGCGCGCTTACTTTGTACCCGCTGCAGATTCACCGCGGCTCTGCGCGGCCGCCTGTTGTTGCGCAAGCTGGTCAGGGAAAAGCGGGTACGAAAGCGGGTGCGCGTGCTGCTGATGACAGGTAAAGCAACGAACTTCAGGATGCCCTTCGAAATTGTTCCGGTCAATCGATTCGGACATGTCGATCATTTTGCGCGCCGTACGCTTTTCCTTCTTGTCGTCGGAATCGAAATGATCCTTCACATGGCAGAACTCGCAGTCCTTGCCGAGCGACCAGGAGATGTATCGCATCTGATCAATAAACTCGGATTTCGGAAGGGCCTTGAGCTCGGTCTTCAGGTTTTTGAAGCGCTCCCCGGCGGTCTCCTCCGATTTGCGAAGCGCATCGCCTGCTGCATCCGGCTGCTTCAACAGCACGTAGGTGCTGTTGCGCTCTTTGCCATGGTCCGATGCAGAGACGCTGACCGTCAGCGAATGGCCGTCGCTGGATAGATCGTAAACGCGCTTGAAGGTGCTTGGCCGGCCCGCCACTTCGCCGGTTACGGTCAAGGTGTTACCCTGCGCTACCGCGGTCAATCTCGTCGGGATGCCCTCGTACGGCCGCATCACCGGCTTCTCGGTTTCAAAAAACGTCAAAACGGAACGAAATTGTCCATGTTCGCCTGTTATGGCGTCGGTATCAATGGTCTCCAGGGCCCGTTCGCCGGTCCGCCGGTTGACTATCGCCTCTTTCTGCTCGATGACAGCGGTGTAGTCCTTGATAGGAGGTCCTGCGATTTTGCTCTTTTGCAAATCCGCCTTCCACACGCCGCCGATATCAGGCGATTGCGCGCACAAAAATGACGCGCTCATAAATGCAAGTCCAACCAGTTTCCGCATCGCTTTTGGGAGAGTATAGCAGCGGGTCATTTGGTTAGGCTCGCGGCACTGCCTTTTACCTTGCCCCAGTAAACCGTGCAATCGGCGATATCGACGCTGTTCGGAAAAATCTCGTCGAGCTTGAAGCTCTCGATGATCTCGTCCCTGCAGGTTTCAACCGTATAGAAGCGGCCGGCTTGCACATCCCGCTTCAATTCGGTTTCGGAGATGATGTGATACAAGCGCTCCTGATCCGGCAGCAACTGCAATTTATGCGAGTAAGAAAATTCCATGCCGGGAGGTGGAGTCTGTCGCAGAAGAAAATACACCAGTTCGTCAGCCATGAAGAGTCCGTTTGCGGGCGTGACCTCTTTGATTTTTTGAGCAATTTGCTCATAATCTTTCCATCGAACCGACTCGCGGTCTTCATAGAGCGCCTTCCCCAGGCATAGCACAAATAGGGTTGTGACGAGCGCGGCAGGCCAGAAGCTCCGCGTCGGGCTTCCCAGCTTCGATCCGACCACATAGATCCCTACGGCCGCAAGCACGCTCATGAAGGGGATCAAGAAAATGAAATAGCGTCCAAACGTGGGATGTGCCGCGGCGATGTAGAGACCCGGGACTAGCGAGAGCCAGGCTGCGAGATAGAATTCGGCTCGACGCTCGCGATTCCAGGCGCTTCTTCTCCAGACAAACCAAGCGCCGGTGATAGCCAGGACTCCCATCAGGAGCGCCTGCGTGGAGTTGAGCCAGTCACTGAGAACGCCAATATCGTGTAATGTTGCCTGGCCCCAATTGACCCGCCGGAACATCGCCTGATACTGAATGACGTTGAAGAACGTTTGCCGTGGCGCTTTCACAAACAGCCAGAAAGCAGGAATGAAGGGGATGAGGCCTCCGGCGATGAATGCGGATGCCTTTGCACACCGCTGTCCGGCGCGGCTGTAGAACCAGATCCAGACCAGGAGCACGGGGAGGCCGGCGGCAGCGAGCAGAGTGGCGCTTGCCGCCGCGCCTGCAAACAGGCCAGCCGCAAAAGCCAGAAACGGAGTTCGCCGTTCAATGGCCGCAACGGCCGCGCGGAAGGCAGCAACAGTGAAGAACAGGCCCATGCCGTAGGCTTGCGCGACTGTACCGAACTGCATGACGATGATATCGAGCCCGATCATGCAAGCGACTGCGATGCCGCATGCCAATTGCCAGTGCGGTACGGGAAACCGGCGGAGAACAAAATTGGCCATCAAAAATACCGCGCCTATCACAAACAGGGCTGCGGCGAAGTGAGTGACGCGCCAGTTGTCGCCGAAAAAGCGCATGAGGCCGGCGTTCCAATACGCATTCAACAGCGTCTGGGGGAAGCAAAAGTCAATGTAAGGTGTTTTCCCGGAATTGATAAGCTGCGCGGCGATGAGATGAAAACCTTCGTCCCATACGAACGACATGGTCTGCGAATAGACCAGGAGGGTGGCGGCAATCAAGATAACGGCCGCAACGAAGAATACCCCTGTGCGGCCGCCTCGTGTTGGATCTATATCACCCGTTGGCTGATCGACCGTAAGTGAGACTGAGTCCATGGCGCGCGCAATGGCGGCAAGGCGACTTACGTCTTCACTGTAGCGTGAGCGGGAAAGGCAGCAAAGGCTACTGAGCGTTGCCCGGTGCCAGCCGGTAGTCGCCTCGTCCTGTTTGCTCGACGAAGGTCAGAAAAAGATGATCGCCAAGTCCATCCACGTGCCGATAACCCCAGCTCTCAAACGGATGTGAAATTTTTGCCGTCCCGTTAGGGTGAGCGTCGATCTCGTCCGGGGGACCATAGACAATGTACATACGGCCGCGGTCGGTGTGCCAGCCGGGAGTGCCGGATGCTGTCCGAAAATGCTGGTTGGCGTACGAGATCCGGCGATAATGTTCCTCTCTGAACTCGTTTACGGGCGTGCCGGGTGTGGGATCGCGGCGCGCCCAGAATTGCTCGACAAAATGCTCGCGCTCCTCATCCGTTTTTAAACGTTCGAAGGCCGCCTTCTCTTCATCGGAAATGATGTAGACCACATCCTGGTTAATCCATTTCTGCCATTGTGTGTCGATCTTGCTGCTCGCCTGCTCGCCGGCGGGGCTCGTGTCGGGATTGACATGCCAGGCTGCCAGCGCCATGGCGGTGCTGGCCATCAAGACAATCGCGGCGAGAGCTGGAGCCCAGATCCCGCTCGGGCTCTTCGGACCAAGCAGACGCTTGATGCGTTTCATGAGATTTCCTCCTTTAGCGGCCACGGCCGACTGGCGCGCGAGCCATTGTTGTTCGTGTCGATTCTCTTCGAGTGCGGTAAGCGCGGCCGCATAGCCGTGTGCGTCCCCGCGCGATGCCACCACGATGTCGTCGCAGCAGTGTTCGCGCTCGGAGCGGATGACTCGCGAGATCCACCAGACGGCTGGATGATAGAAAAGCAGACCTTCGACGAGCCGTTGGCAAACGTTCATCAGGTAGTCCCAGCGGCCGATATGTGCCAGCTCGTGCAGGAGTATCGCCTCCACTTGATCCGGCGGCAAACAACCCAGAAAACCAAGCGGCACAAGAATAACCGGACGAAAATGGCCAAGCACCAGCGGCATGTCGGTTAACAGAGATTCGAGCAGCACTACGGGCCGCGAAACTTTGAGTTCGGCCGCCAGTTGTGCAACGGACTGCTGCCACCAATCCGGCGCGCGAAAGGTTCCCCGGCGTTTCGATTTATGAGAAGACAGCCAGCCAGCGGCATAGCGCAGATAAAAGAGGCACACACCGGCGAGCCACAAAGGAGCGAGCCACGGGATCACCGCCGCGAAATCAGGAAAGCGGCCGGCGCTTTCAGGACCGATCGCCCTCCAGGGAGAAAGCGGCGCTTTGATCAAAGTTCGTGGGCCGCTGTGACTTTCAGGCAGGAAATGGATCAGCGTGATGACGAAGCTTACGACCATCGCGAGCAGTGCGAAACATCCGGCGGCGTATCGAATACGCGGTGAGCGAATCAGCATCAGGAGCGCCCCTAGCGCGCCGGCGATAGCGAAGCCTTCCCACAACGAATGAACCAGCGTCCAGCCCAGCGCTTCCGAAAACCGCGACTCGACTACAACCTCAAGCAGTCTCATTTCGCCTCCTTGGCATACTCGTCCAACAGTTTGCGAAGTTCGGCGAGTTCGGATTTCGTTGTTTTCTTCGCTGAGAGCGCGCCAATCAGCAATGCCTTGGCGGAACCGTTAAAAGCGCGGCTCAGAAGATGGCCGGCCAGTTGTCGTTGTGTCCATTCCCGGGGGCGCGCCGCCCGGTAGACGTGGGCGCGCTGCGTTTCGTCGCGAATAAGCAGTCCCTTATCCGCCATGATCTGCATGAATTTCAGGGTGGTGCTGTACTGCGCCGGCCGACGCTCGCTCAGGCGCTCGTAGACTTGGCGGACCGTAGCCGGACCCGTGCTCCACAGCACTGCCAGAATTTCTAGCTCGGAATCAGTCGGCCGCGGCAGTTGCTTTTCCGTTGGCATCTAGGAATAGATTACTAGTAAACATTTACTATGTCAAGAGTTATATGGATTTTCTGTCATGCTGGTAGGTAGTGACTCTCTCCGGTTTCGATCCAATTATTCAACAGTGGTTCACTGGCCGCTTCGGATTGCCGACGGAGCCGCAGACGCTCGGCTGGCCCTCGATCGCGGCCGGGCATGACACGCTGATCTCTGCGCCGACCGGTTCGGGAAAAACGCTGGCCGCTTTCCTGATTTGCCTCGACCGGCTAGTGCGCGAGGCGCGCATGCACACGCTGAAAGACGAGACGCAAGTGGTCTATGTCTCTCCCTTAAAGGCGCTCAGCAATGATGTGCACCGCAATCTCGAATTGCCGCTGGCGGAAATCGCCGCGCTGGCGCAACTCGAAGGCATCCCTCTCTTGCCGATCCGGACGGCGGTTCGCACGGGTGACACGCCCATGGCCGAGCGGGCTCAGATGCTGAAGAAGCCGCCACACATTCTTGTCACGACACCGGAATCACTGTTCATTCTGTTAACGGCCGAAAGATCGCGCGAGATGCTGCGCACGACCTCGACCCTGATTGTCGACGAAATCCATGTCATGGCCGACGATAAGCGCGGCTCGCACCTGGCACTCTCGCTGGCGCGGCTGGATGCACTGACGGGTGGACGGCCGCAGCGAATCGGCCTCTCGGCAACCGTAAAGCCGATCGAAGAAGTGGCATGTCTGCTCGGCCCGGATACGCGAACGGTGGATATCGGGCACCGACGCGAAATGGAGCTCTCCGTCGAAGTTCCTCGTGACGAACTGGGCGCGGTGGCGAGCACCGAGATGTGGAACGACCTCTATGACCGGGTGGCGGAGCTGATTCTCGAGCATCGTACAACGCTGGTTTTCGTGAACACGCGCCGTCTTTCCGAACGGGTTGCCCACGCGCTCGCAGAGCGGCTGGGAACGGGCGCCGTGCTCCCGCATCACGGAAGTCTTTCCCGAGAGATGAGGCTCGATGCCGAATCGCGCTTGAAGAAAGGCGAATTAAGGGCTGTCGTGGCGACTGCATCGCTCGAGCTCGGGATCGACATCGGAAGCGTCGACCTGGTCTGTCAGATCGGGTCGCCCCGCTGGATCGCGGTGGCGCTGCAGCGCATCGGGCGCTCGGGACACTGGGTGGGAGCGAAGCCGAAGGGCCGGATCTTTGTCACCACGCGTGATGAGCTGATCGAATGCGCTGCCTTAATTTCGGCGATTCATAAAGGTGAGTTGGAACGAATCGAAATTCCGCAGAACGCGCTCGACATTCTGGCGCAGCAGATCGTTGCCGCGGTATCCGGCGAGAGCTGGAAAGAAGACGACCTTTACGACCGCTTCCGGCTGGCTCATCCATACAGGAATCTTGCGCGCGAGGACTTCGATGCCATCGTCGAGATGCTTTCCGAGGGCGTCGCCACATCGCGCGGGCGGAGCGGCGCCATGGTGCACCGCGACCAGGTAAACGGGCGCCTGAAGGGCCGTCGCGGCGCGCGCCTCGCCGCCATTACTTCGGGGGGCGCAATTCCAGAGAACGCAAACTACGCGGTCATCCTCGAGCCGGAAGGCAAAACAATTGGAACTCTGGATGAGGACTTCGCCGTTGAAAGCCTGGCTGGGGATGTTTTCCTGCTGGGGACACATTCCTGGAGAATCAAACGCGTCGAACCGGGCCGCGTCCGCGTAGAGGATGCGCATGGCGCTGCTCCCTCGATTCCGTTTTGGCTGGGCGAAGCGCCCGGGCGCTCGCGGGAACTATCGGCTGAGGTGGCGCACCTTCGCGAACGTATTCTCGCAGATTCTGAAGCGATTCCCGCGTTTCTCCTTTCCGAATGTGGTCTGGACGAAGCAGGCGCTCGGCAGGCCGCGGACTACGTTCGTGCAGGAGCGGCCGAATTAGGCGCGCTGCCGTCTCAAACCAAGGTTGTGGCCGAACGCTTTTTCGATCAGGCCGGCGGCATGCAATTTGTTCTGCACGCTCCCTTCGGTTCGCGGATTACCCGCGCCTGGGGACTAGCGCTTCGCAAGCGCTTCTGCCGGACCTTCAATTTTGAACTGCAGGCCGCGGCGACGGATAACGGATTGGTCCTTTCGCTCAGCGACCAGCACTCGTTTCCACTCGAACTGGTCTTCGCCTTCTTGAAATCCGGAACGGTTGAGGATGTTCTACGGCAGGCGCTCCTCGCGGCGCCCATGTTCGGCGCACGCTGGCGCTGGAACACAACGCGAGCGCTGGCTATTCTGCGATTTCGCGGCGGCAAGCGTGTACCGGCGCCCATCCAGCGAATGCGCGCGGACGATCTGCTGGCCGCCGTTTTCCCGGACCAGGTCGCGTGCGCCGAGAATCTCACCGGGCCGATCCGCATTCCGGACCATCCGCTGGTCAAAGAGACGATCGATAACTGCCTGTACGAAGCCATGGACCTGGATGGACTCCGCGACGTTTTGCGCGGTCTGGAGGAAGGCCACATCTCGGCGGTGGCCAGAGATACCGCGCAGGCATCTCAGTTCTCGCACGAAATATTGAATGCGAACCCGTATGCCTTTCTGGACGATGCGCCCCTTGAAGAGCGCCGCACGCGCGCGGTTCAGTTGCGCCAGAGGATCGGAACGGACGTCACCGGCGGGGAAGGGGTGCTGGATCCGGCGATTATCGACCAGATCGGAGCTGAGTCATGGCCCGAAGCCCGCGATGCCGATGAGTTGCACGATGCGATGCTCACGCTCGTGCGATTGCCGGCGACCGACGAGTGGAAGAATTTCTTCGATGAGCTGGCGGCGTCCGGGCGCGCTTCAGAGATTCATCGCGAGCAGAAAGTATTTTGGGTTGCAACCGAGCGGTCTTCCCTTGCCGACGATGCATATGCGGTCGTCTCCGGCTGGATGGAATCGGTGGCGCCGGTTACCGTGCCTGTACTCGCCGACCGGGCTGCACTGTCTCCCGAAGCTGTTGAGGCGGCGCTCCTGCGGCTCGAAGCGCAGGGACAAGTGCTGCGTGGACACTTCCGGAGCGCTCAGGGCGAAATGGAGTGGTGCAACCGCCGCCTTCTGGCCCGTATTCACCGAGCAACGTTAGGTCACTTACGGCGCGAGATCGAGCCGGTGACAGCGCTCGATTTCGAGCGCTTCCTCCAGGCCTGGCAGCATGTTTCTTCTGGTTCGCAGCTACACGGCGCGGACGGGACACTGCAAATCATCCGTCAACTGCAGGGTTATGAGATTCCCGCTGCGGCCTGGGAATCGGAGATCCTCGCTCGGCGCATTGCGAAATACGATCCGGATCTCTTAGACCAACTTTGCTTCTCGGGCGAAGTGATGTGGGCCAGGGTGTCGCCTCATCCGGCGATCGCCGAAAACCGCCGTGTACGTCCGACGCGTATCGCGCCGGTCACACTGTTTCTGCGCGAAGACGCCGACTGGATCATGACTGCCGCGCCCGCTACGGCCGATGCGGCTGCTCTTTCGCACCCTGCGCGAGAGGTCCTGCTGGCGTTGGAGCGAAACGGAGCCAGCTTTTTCATTGATCTCGTCCGCCAGACCGGGCGCTTGCCAAGCGAAGTGGAAGACGCGCTCTGGGAACTGCTGGCAGGGGGATTCGTAACAGCGGACGGATTCGATAACCTGCGTGCGTTAATTGATCCAAAACGGCGCCGTGGAGAAGGTCACGGCAGCCAGCGGCGTCCGCGGCATGCAGCCGGGCGCTGGGCGATTCTGTCCCGCGCTCCTGCGACGGCAAGCGCTGCGGAACGGGTCGAGCGTTTCGCGCGGCAGTTGCTTGCCAGATGGGGAGTCCTGCTGCGCGACTTGCTGGTTCGGGAAACGCTCGCTCCGCCATGGAGGGACCTTCTGCTGGTGCTGCGCCGGATGGAAGCGCGTGGTGAAATTCGAGGTGGGAGGTTCGTCTCGGGATTCACTGGTGAACAGTTTGCCCGTTCCGAAGCGCTGGACCTGCTCCGCATGATCCGGCGCGATGCCGGGCAGCGCGCCGCTGTCGGCGTATCGAACGCGGATCCGTTGAACCTGAGCGGCATCATCCTGCCAGGACCACGCATCAGCCGGCTGGCGGCCATGGGTGTGGTTCCGGCGTAGCCAGCTTCGCCTCCGCGAAAAGTAACCGGCCGGGGATGCCTGCCCTTGTCTCACTTCACGTCCACCGTCACGCGCATCCACGGATGGATGCAGCACTGAAAATGATGCTTGCCTTTCGACAGGTCTGTAACGTGAACGGTGCTTCCCTGAAGAATCCGGGTTCTCGCGACCGCGAGGTTTGAAAATCCGTCGGCACATTCGGGGACCGTTTCCTCTCCGCCGTTGAGGTCGTTTATAAAACCGCCGCCAAAGTGAACCACTTCGGTGAACGTGTGAGGCTCGCCACCTTGGTTGACGACGCTGAGATTTGTTCCTTCCCTGACCTTGAGTACGTCAGGCTCGAAATCCCAGTTCGGGTCTGGTGTTCCGGCCGCCGCTTTCTTGAATAAGTCCGAGAACGTTGTGAATGCTCCCAACGCGATGTTCTTGCAGAAGCCGGGACCAAGCTTGGCATTGAAGGTCGTGGGATCGCATTCATCCAAGGCTACAATCTGTGCGACGCGCGCCTCGTCTTTCGGAGGATGCCGGTGTTCGGGAGATCCTTGCTCTGATTGTTCTTGCGCGCGAGTGTAGATCGCGCCGGCGCATAGCAAACAGCCAGCTAGTAAAGCAAGCTTTGCCGAGTGAATCATGGTCGCTGCCTCCACTTACGACATCGCAAACCAAAAGAAAAAGCCGACAACAGCTTTGGACACAGTAGAACGGGCCGATTGCTAACCGGGATTTACCCCCATTAAGGTCAATAGGAACGGCTGGGGAGTTCCGAGGGACGACCCATACACGAGCGAGGCGTTGTTCCCGACGTTCCGGGAATATACTTCGTTGGTCTCCATTTCTTATACGCGATGTCCTCGGCGACCCTGATTGGCGTGAACCGGGATGCTGAATACGTTGTCAAGGCACTGGGATCGGAGAACCAAATCGTCCACGCTCGAAATGCCGGAACGGCTGCCCAGGGCGAGTTGAATCTGAAGTAACTCAGCCTGACCTCCCACTTCGGCCGGGATGTAACTGCCGGCTCAAGTGTAAGCTACCTAGATGTAACAGAAGACCAAGCGCGAACCAGACTAGCCAGTTCGAGAGAGGCCCTGCCGACCAGGGGAATGCACGCGTGAAGCCCATGCTCGCCGTAAGATCCCAAGTTCCAAGTACATAGGTTATTAAGACGATCGGGCCCAGTAAGGCCTGGAGTACAGCCCCGGTTTCTGGCGCCTCATTCCTAGGCATTCGCAGTTTCTCTTGGGAAATCATTCAAGCGCCCTTCGAAGGCTTCGATCCGATCGATTGGCGCGTTGCGTTGACGCTATTCGAACCGGCCGTGGCGAACACACGGACGTCTACGCGTCGATGTTGCGGGTTCATCGATTTGTCCTGATCGTCACCCGCGCCAGTCGGCACCAGCAGAATGCTGTCTGAGGGGATACCGCGAGCCACCAGATAATCGGCAATCGCCTGAGAGCGTATTGTACCTAACTCTGTTTCGTGCTGTGAGGATTCCATTCCATCCGTATAGCCGCGCAACTCAATCACGGATTGTGCCGTTCGGGAAAAGCGGTTCGCCAGGGCGTCCAGGGCAACTTTTTCTTCAGCACTCAAAACCTTCTGGTCGTACCGAAAGAAAACCCGGTTCAAGGTCACGAGTGTGCATGACTCGAGATCCTCGGTATTTATTGGGGGCTTTGAGGCCTCTTGCCCAGTCAGGTGACTTGCATTCTCTTGGGCGCGGAGCTCTGAAAGAGAACCCACGCCCAGCAGGGCTAGCGTAACGGCGGTCACCGCAAAAGTGCGAATCGAAAGGTTATGTCTCATATCTGATCCTCGTGAACCGTCTTACTGATGGCCAAAGTGCAACGTCACCACTGCCGGCGCAGCACCATACTGCAAATAAGAAAGAGGCTGGTTGGTTACCCAGGATGGTAAATAGTCGGGTTCCACGCTGAACGAGCTCTTATGAACAGGCTTGAGTGCGTGGGAGGCGGTTGCCAGGGTGCCCGGCATGATGGACGGTTGGCTCGATCGCTCGCCACTCGCGGCCGAAGCTCCGGCAAACCGATCGGTGGCGGCATTGGGAAGTGCATCACCGGTCAGCTCCCGATCCGTTTGCGACGGTGCATTGATAAGAGGAAGTGTGTGGGGCATTGCATTCGTTGCGACTTCTGTTTGAGCCATCAAGCCGGATGCGCTGGAGACGAAGAGAAATGCAGTACCGATCAATAAGCGGGCGGAACAGATTTGCTTCATGCTTGGAGTCTAGGGCGGCTGCACGAATGGATCCAGGAATGACGCTCGGCTTCACGGTGATCAGTTGCCGGATTACCTGGCCGTGCAATGAAATTCTTCGCAGCAACCCCGGCGAACTGATTTTTTACCTCTCCGTAGGGGCGGTTTCGGTCTAATCGTTTCGGTAAAGACTGCTCTCATTACGTATTTGGCGGAACTGGGAAGGCTCTCTGTGTTCGGCCTCTTACGGAAATTACCGGCTGTCTAAAAACGGATATTCGAGATGACTGGCCCGGACACCTCTGCACCTGACGCCAATGCAATTCGCGAGGAGCTGAAACTGATTCTGGCGAGTGCGGGATTCGCCAAAGCCAGGCAGCTTCGAACGTTTCTTGCCTTTCTGGTGGAGAAAACCCTCTCCGGCGAGCTGGACGAATTGAAGGAATACTCCATAGCCGTCCAGGTATTTGGCCGGGAGGAATCATTCGATCCCACGCTGGACAACATCGTCCGAGTCGAGGCTCGGCGGCTCCGAACCCGGCTGGCCGAATACTATGCCTCGGAAGGCCGCTTTGACCCACTCCTGATCGATATCCCCAAAGGGACCTACATCCCACAGTTTTCAACGCGAAACTTCCAGGACGAAGACCGCCTTGCGGATGCACTGTCGCAGTACCAAATCGGCGCTCGGCTAGGAGTCATGTCAGATGGTGTACTGTATCGTGCGACCGACGTGAGGCTGGGACGGAAGGTTCTGCTCTGGGTTACAGCGAGCGTTCAGGATTCGGCGCGCCGCAAAGCAATTCTCGAACGGGCTCGGGCCGCCGCGGCACTCCATCATCCGAACCTTTGCCCGATTTTCGAGGTTGGTGAACTGCCGGACAAACGAGTGTTTATGGTCATGGCTTCGCCCGGGGACTCAACGTTGTCTGAGTATCTGCGGAGAGGCGACCTTTCTGTTGGGGCTGCCCTGGAAGCCGCCGAGCGTGTGACCGAAGCCCTCGCCGCGGGCCATGACTCGGGTTTCGTGTTTGGCGGCATTACGCCCGAATCGGTCTTTGTGGGCACCGGCGACAAGCCGCCCCGATGGCCTCAGGCCTTGCTCGTGTTCCTTGCAACCGATCCTTCCAGCGCTGCGGATAATCTGCGCCGCTCTCCCGAGCAGCGGCGCGGCGAAACTCCCGACGTCCGATCGGATATCTGGGCAGTCGGCGCTTTGCTTTACGAGTCGGTAACTGGCCGATCTCTCAAGGAAACGGATGCCGTGCGAGCCGAACTGGCGGCGATTCCCGCGCAGACACCGCCTCAATTGACGAGAATCATCGGACGGTGTCTGGAAGCGGACCCCGAACGCCGGTATCAAACGGCCACCGAACTCGCAAACGAACTCAAAGCCGTTCTGTTGCCCCCTGCGGTGACACCCCTTCCCGCAAAGCGCGAAAAAGAAAAGTGGGTCTGGGGAGGTCTCGCGCTCATCGCGACGATGCTTGGGCTTTGCGTGGCGTGGCTCTGGTTTGGCGGCGAAAAGAAGCAGGACCTTCCGCTCAGAGTTGTTCCAGTGACTCACTACGAAGGGCGTGTATCCAGCCCGTCACTTTCGCCCGATGGCAGCCAGGTCGCCTTCTCTTGGGACGGGCCCAAAGGCGATAACATCGACATCTACGTCAAGCTAGTCGGGCAAGGACAGCCACTGCGCCTTACGCAAGATCCGCAACCGGACATGTCTCCGTCGTGGTCTGCGGACGGCAAGTGGATCGCATTTCTGCGGCAGGTTTCTGATTACGAATACTCGGTCATGCTGGTGCCGGCTCTAGGGGGCCGGGAAAGAAGACTAGCCGAGCTGAACTACCTGTTCTTGCTGGCGAATAGCAAACCAGCGTGGACCCCTGATTCGAGGTTTTTAGTTCTCTCAAATACATTCCCCGAGGAAGACAATCAAAGCCTGATCCGGGTTTCCGTTCAAAACGGCGAGGTGACTCGTGTTCTGAGAGACAGCTCCAGGGAAGCCTTGAACCTGATCATGCCAACTATCTCACCGGATGGCCGCCGGCTGGCGTTCACCAGGACTCGCATCGCTTCCATCTCACGGATCCAGTCTGTTCCTGTTTCTCCCCTTGTGCAACCTGTCGGCGAAGTCAAGGAAATAAGCTCATTGGAAGCATCCGCAATCATGCCGGAGTGGATAGACAACCAGGAACTCGTATTTGCAACCGGAGGTCCGCGCTCTGCTCTATGGAGAGTACGGATCAACGGCACGAACGCAAGGCAGATCATGTTGCCGGGGGGCTCACTGATAGAACCGGCCGTCAATCGTGCGAGTCATCGCCTCGCTTATGTCTCTCAGACACAGGATGCGGACGTCTGGGGTCTTGACCTGGCGGCTCCGGGCGAAGCAGGCGGCGCGCCGAGGCTTATCCTCCGGTCCACTCAGAGGCAAGCAAACGCTCAATATTCGCCCGACGGGAAACAGATCGCATTTTCCTCAAACAGGGAGGGGGGTAACGAAATCTGGGTCGCGAAATCAGACGGGAGCGACGCGTTTCAATTGACTTCACTCGGTGCGGCGAGCAGCGGGTCGGCTCGCTGGTCGCCTGACGGGCGTCAACTTGCGTTCGATTCGAACCTTGGCGGTCACGACAACATATATGTAGTCCGCCTTAGCGACGGAATTCCTCGTAAGGTGACCAGCAGCAACGGAACTGATAACGTGCCGAGTTGGTCCCCGGATGGTCGTACGATTTACTTTGGTTCGGATCGCGACGGGAAGGTGCAGGTTTGGCGGATGTCTGCGAATGGCAGCAGTCCGCAGCGGCTGACAAAGGATGGAGGATACGCCCCAATGGCATCTCCTGACGGCGCGACAATTTTCTACATTCGAGGCCAGGGCTCAGCCGTAAGCCTTTGGAAAGTGCCGAGCGG
>DATBHS010000017.1:0-31936 GCA_036557345.1 Bryobacteraceae bacterium | reverse complement strand
TCGTCCGGACACGTGCCGGCTGTTTCCTCATCTTGTCAAAGGAAACGGCTCCTTTTTGAGCCGGATGTGGCACATGCCCGATAGGGCCGTCTACTGCCCTATTGTGTTCAATAGCCTGGAACTATTCAAGGAAGAGACGGGTTTCGGGAGATGATCGCGGCCCTGCTCATTTTGTGCCTGCTGCTTGCGGTCGCATTCGCGGCATTTCAGTTTTCACAAGCGAGGCAGTGGCGTGAAGCGGCCAACGAAGCTCGTGCCGAGAACGAACGCCAGCGCGCTGAACTGGAACAGGCGAACCGGGCGGCAATCCAGCATGCCGCCGAAAGCAGCAAGAACCGCGAACTGGCTGAAGCGCAATGGAAACTGCTCATGCAGGCGCAACATCAACTGGAGGACAAGTTCCGCGCCCTCGCCGCTGAAGCACTCCAAAGTAATAGCCAGCTTCTTCTCGACCGCAGCCGCGATCAGCTCCAACATCTGGTCGCGCCCGTCTCCGATTCATTGCGGCGATTCGAGGAACAGGTGCAGGCGATTGAAAAGTCCCGCACGGGCGCATACGAGAGCATTTCCGCCCAGGTTTCCGCGCTCACTCAGTTGCAGGAGCGCGTAAGAGAGTCCACCGAGCAGCTCAAGACCGCGCTGCGCTCGCCGGTACAACGCGGCCGGTGGGGCGAGATGCAGCTTCGCCGCGTGGTCGAAATGGCTGGCATGCTCGAGTACTGCGACTTTGCCGAACAGAAGACCCTTTTCGGAGAAACAAATCAGCGGCCTGACCTGATTGTTCGGCTTCCCAACAACTGCCAGGTCGTCGTCGATGCGAAAGTGTCGCTGGACGCTTATCTGCGCGCAGTGGAAGCGCCGGAAGACACCGAGCGCGTTCGTAATCTTTCCGATCACGTTAGACAGATCAAAACCCACGTGAAATCGCTCGGCGAAAAGGCGTATTGGGATCGTCTGCCGTGTTCTCCCGAATTTGTGGTTGCGTTCCTACCACTCGAATCTCTGTTCAGCGCGGCGCTGGAAAGCGATCCTACACTCCTCGATTTCGCCGTAGAGCGCCGGGTTCTGATCGCGACGCCAATGACACTCATCACACTGCTTCTCACGGTCGCGCATGGGTGGCGGGAGCGGGCCACGGTCGAGAACCTCGAGAAGATCCGGTCAGCCGGCCAGGAGTTGTATGGCCGCCTGCTGACGATGAGTCACCACTTCATGCGGCTCGGCGACGCGATCGAGAAGACCGTGGCAACGTACAACCAGACAGTCGGCTCGCTGGAGCGGCATGTCCTTCCCTCCGCGCGAAAGTTCAAGGATCTCCGTCCGGCGAGCGCAGAGCAACTGAATACCATCCGCGAAGTGGACACTGAACCCCGCGCTCTCGACTCGTCCAAATGGAAGAAGGAAATTGAAGCTGCCGAACGGGCGTGATTTTCCTTAGAAATCGCCCGTACGGCATCACTAACCTGTCGTTGTCAAGGCTCGGACGATAGTACTACGGTTGGCGCTCGGTACTAGCGACGAAAAGGGCGCCGCAAACTTACACCGGCGAGCACCAGGAGTCCGCCCAGCACCAGGGGAATCGTGGACGGCTCCGGAACCGCAGTCGCGATGAACGTACCGGAATACGGAGTCTGAATGGTCAAACCGGCATTCAGTGCCGCGAAGAGAGCCTGGTAATTCGTACCCACAAAATTCGCGGTGAAAACACCGTCGAAGTTTGAAGTCTCTCCGGTAGAGAGCCGGCGCGCTGTCCCGTTCACCGAGAACGAAACCGTTGTGCCCGTCTGCGTATTTGAAAAGTTAAACACCGATATACCCAGGGGGTTGTTCGGGTTTACCAGTTGCGGAATCCCTTGCGGTGTACAGTTCTGCCCCGGCGCCGCGGGCAAACCACATTCGCTTGGGCCTTCGGTGCCCAAGAGTACCTTATTCAGGTCAAGCGCAATATCCGGGGTCGTAACAGGATTAGGGGCCCCCGAGGAGGAAAACGTAATGAAATTCATCAGGTTGACGTTCGTGTTGGGTGGTGCGACTATAGGGCTCAAGCTCTCGATAAATCCGCCTTGCCCAATATAAGGGGAAAAATCGCCAATACCCTGTGTTGTCAAAAAATTGCCGGACGTAGTAGTTGGACACGGGAATGCCCGGCTTAGCCCTGAGGCGCATTGGAAATTCAAGGAAAACCCAATCGCGCCTGCGCCTCCGCCCTCGATTCCGAAAGCGCCGGAAACCGGCGTTGCAAAAGATGATTGGGGTAGCAGCAGCGCACCAAAAGCAAGCGCCGCAGAAAATGCAAAGTGTAGTGTCTTAGACCTCATAAGCTCCTTCCGGTTGAGGCTCGCACTTCTTCCTCTGATTTGTAAGAGTAACAGTACCGGAAGGAAGAAACAAGGTAATAAGTAGAGTCCGGCAGCTCAATCGGCCAAACGTAATACTAGTACTAGTAAAATTAACGGGTCCTTGAGGGAGCAGCGCTCACCATTTGTTACAAGTCCGTGAAACGAAACGCGTTAGGCCCGTGATGTGGCAACGCCTAATTGAGTCTCTCTGTAATCGTCACCGGAGCGGTGAGACGAAATTGCATGCGGGTCTCGGCCGGAATCATGGCTGCCTTTCCGCGAGTGGCCAATACCGCGCCTGTGCCCGCGGCTCCTCCCGCGCCGGCTCCGATTGCGGCTCCTTTACCGCCGCCCCCGAGCGCGCCAATGATCGCGCCCAGGGCAGCACCGGCGACAATCTTCGCCGTATCTTCGCCCTTGCTCGATGGCCCGTGCTTTTCGAAGGCATCCGTCGTGATTCGTATCTGCTGCCCGTCGGTGGTGCTGATCTCGTTAAGGCTGAGATTCAGATCCGAAACACCTCGTACGTGGCCAGCGCGTTCCGCATTGACGACCTGCCCCAGAACCTTCGAGCCGCGGTCCGCGATGACGAAACCGTCCATGACAATCGGCTGATCCAGCGTTCCCCGGAACGTATCGCCGGGGTAGTTGTGCTCGGTCGAGAGGGTTTCCCCAAGCCGGATGAAAATGCTCGTTCCTGCCGCCAGCGTAACCACGTGAGGCTGCGGCTGAGGGGCGGGGGCAGGATTCGCCTGTGCTTCCGGTGTAGGCTGCGGCCCTTGATACTGGTCCTCGTTGATCGCGCGCGGAGTTGCCTGAGCCGGTTCTGGATTTGGCTGCGGAGGCGTAATCGGGGGATACGTGTTCTGCGCCACGTCGCTCGGCTTACTGGTCTCCAGTGATGCGGGAGCAGGTGAAGCATGCGCGACAGGCTTTCTGACAGCTTGCTTGTGCCTGCGGACCGGCGCAGCGGCCTGCTCAACGGGTCGGGCCGTCACGTCCGGAGTTGCTGCGGCAGTTTGCGGTTGATCGGCGGCGGGCTGTTGTACAACTGGAGCACTCTGTACAGCCGCTGCAGGCTGAACCGGTGCCGGGCCATTCTGGACATTGCTCGCGTGGACGTATAAGAGAGCGCTCCCCAGCGCTACGACTATTCCGCCGACAAATGCCGCTGCGATCTTGGCAAAATTGGACGACTCCATGCTTGCACCCTACCCACTATAAGTGAAACGTAGGGTTAGCCTCCGGCGTTTCTCGGCTGCAACGTTAAAATATGGTCATTCCACTGATGATGCGGCCTCGGACGTCATGACGCGACCCTATATCGTCGATTTTCCCGGCGAATACCATATCGGTCCGATAGCGATTCGTCCTGCGACAGTTCTAGCGCCCATGGCGGGTGTGACCGACACGGTCTTCCGTCGCTTAATCCGTAGTCAGGGCGGCTGCGGGCTTTTGATGACAGAGTTCACCAGTTCCCACGGTGTGGTCGGAACCCTTCACGACAAGCGGCCGAATCGGACCTTCCGCTATTTGTACTTCGAGCCGGACGAGCACCCGATTACGTGCCAGTTGTTTGGCTCCGATCCAGACGTACTGGCCGAAGCAGCGAAGATCTGCGAAGATCGAGGCTTCGACAGCATCGATATCAATTTCGGCTGCCCCGTAAACAAGGTCGTCAAATGTAACGGCGGCTCGGGCCTGCTGCGCGACCTTCCACTCGTCGAGACGATCCTTCGGCGAGTTCGCTCGGCGGTCTCGATTCCGCTCACTTGCAAGTTTCGCGCCGGATGGAACGATCATGAGTTGGTGGCGGTAAAAATGGCCCGCATGGCCGAAGATTGCGGATTGGCCGCGGTGGCCCTGCACCCTCGCACTCGCGAGCAAGGCTACAGTGGTCGTGCCGACTGGACGCGAATCGCCGAGGTGAAGGCTGCAGTAAGGATCCCGGTTGTGGGTAACGGCGATATCGTAACACCCGAAGATGCCGTTGAGATGTATCGACAGACCGGCTGCGACGCCGTGATGATCGGCCGCACAGCTTCGTACAACCCATGGATCTTTCGTCAGATTCAGGAGTACGTTGAAAGCGGTACTTACACTGTGCCCCCGGATCGTGAACGGTACCTGATCATGAAGACCTATTACCTGATGCTCGAAGAGCACGGGGAAGCCGATGCGATCGGCAAGATGAAGCAGTTTGCCACTCACTTCACCCATGGCGTACGCAATGGGGCAAAACTTCGAACCGAAATTTACCGGGCGCAAGCGACGAAGCACATCCTCGACATCGTCGATCAGTTCTTCTGCGAACAAGTCGAGAAAGTGGCTTGAAGCACGTCCAGTTGATCACAGATGGAGCATGTAAAGGCAACCCGGGTAAGGGTGGCTGGGCATGCATTTTGCGGTACGGCGAATACAAGCGCGAGCTTTTTGGCTGCAGCCCGCATACGACTAATAACCGCATGGAACTGGCCGCTGCCATCGAAGGATTGAAGCGTCTGAAAGAGACGTGCTCGGTTGAGATCATCACCGACTCGGAATATTTGAAGAACGGCATTACGAAGTGGATTCACGGCTGGAAGCGGAACGGCTGGAAGAAGGCGGATAAGCAGCCTGTTACGAATCAGGATCTCTGGATGATGCTCGACGAACTGGTAAATGCGCACCACACCCAATGGAAATGGACCAGGGGGCACGCCTCGCATGAAGACAATAACCGCTGCGATGAACTGGCCAGCCGCGCGGCGGAAGAGCAGATTTCAAGCGACCCCGCCGCCACCGCCGCCCGCTATTAGTGATGTCCCAGCGAATCTGCCTGTTCGGCGGCACCTTCGATCCCATCCATTGCGCGCATCTGCGAATTGCGGAAGAGGCCGTTCGCCGCTTTGCTCTTGATCGCGTGCTGTTCGTACCCGCTGGAAAGCCGCCTCACAAGGATGCAGTGGGTCTCACGCCCTATGAGGACCGTTTCCAGATGGTGCAGCTCGCCTGCTCGCCCTATCCAAAGTTCGAAGCCTCACGTCTGGAGGAAGGCGATCAGCGCAGCTATACCGTAGACACGCTGCGCAGATTTCGCGCGCAGGCCCGTGTGGACGACCGGATCCTTTTTCTGGTAGGCGCTGACGCCTTCGACGAAATCGAGACGTGGAAAGACTGGCAGGAGTTGCTCAAGCTGACCGAGTTCATTGTCGTGGCGCGTCCGGGCCGCGATTATCGCGTCATGCCAGGCGCTCGCGTTCACGCTTTAAGCGGCCTTTCGCTTCCGGTTTCCAGTTCGACGATTCGCGAGCGGCTGGCAGCCGGCGAACCCGTCCCTGAATTGCCGGCCGAGGTTCGCCTCTTCATCGAAAAGCGAGGCCTTTATGGATTCGGGAAAGCCGGGATTACTGCTTCGCAGTAACGCAATACTGATCAAAGGCGTCGGTCAGCAATTTTGCGATATTCCGGGCGTCGCTACTTTCAATTTGATGCCGGTGCAAAAGGAAGACCGCCTTGCCATCCCGAAACAGCGCGATAGAAGGCGAAGAAGGCGGCATGCCGGGTAGCAGTTCCCGCACGCGGGCAACGGCTTCCAAGTCCGCGCCCGCGAACACCGTGGCCGCGGCATCGGGCCGCACCGGGTGCTCTAGGGCAAGCCCGACGGCCGGTCGCGCTTTCCCGGCGGCGCAGCCGCACACGGAGTTGATCACCATCAAAACCGTGCCGCTATCCGGCCTCACAAGCCGGTTTACGTCGTCTACTGTCCGCGTCTCCTGAACGCCATACTGCGTCAGGTCCTCGCGCATGCGCGAAATGAGTTGTTCTGGGTACCGGTTCGGGGTCGTTGAAAACATCTGTCTAAGATCCACTTCCACTTCTAGCATTCTGCACTTTCGGTGTTGCAAGATAACCGACAATCGTGTCCTTCTTGACTTCGTTCACAACGATCTCATCCGGCTGGTGGGCTTTTGAGGTGTAGAACTGGATCGGTTCATTAATATTTCTGTCTTTCTTCTCGACGGTCTTGTCATCGGCAGTAATCCGTATCGTAAATTTGTTATGCTTCGGATCGGCCTTCCTCAGTTCCACCATCACATCTCCCACGCGGCTGGGCTTCTTCGATTTTGTGATCGTGAACTCGGAGTAGTTTCGCTCGCCAAGCTCGCGGAGCGCCTGAAGTTCCTTGCCGTTCGTGGCGATCAGGCTGGCATGATTGTCGAGCTCTCCTGTCGCCCGCTTCAGGTTCGCAATCGTCTGTTCGAGCTGGCTTTTCGTATTGCCGAGATCGGTCTTCACCGTGCCCACATCGGTCGAAACGCTCTGTAATTGTGTGGTGGCCGTATCGGCCGTGAGCTTCACTTGAGAGATGGCCTGCTGCTGGACGGCTTGTTCCTGAGCGACTTTGTCCTGCAACGTTTGAACGCGCTTTTGCGCGTCAATCTTGGCCTGACCCACGGCCATAGCCGCTTCGCGGCGCTGCTCCGCCAGCCGGGTCTGCAGATCTTCAACGTTGCGTCGCGCCCGCCGGACTTCCTCATTCGAATCGATGCGCATGCGTTCGATTGCCCCGTTGAAGTCGGCTGTCAATTTCGCCATGTCATTGCGGCTATCGGTTCTGACGCGGCCAAGCTGCACGAACAAAAAAATGTTCGAGGCGACCAGCAGAGCTAGAATGCCGACCAGCAGCGGCGTTTTCCAGTTGGGGCCGGAGGGCGGGGGAATGATATAGGTCGGCTGTTGAGGTGCGGTACTCATCGTAATTTCCTTCTAAGGTTCTAAAGACACACGGGAATCCCAGGTGCTCCCTGGTTGATGGCTTAATAGACGTATGTCACTTTTATTATGTTTCTTTACTTCAATCTTGGCACGAAACGGTGAACGGAAGTCAAGGCCTCCCGTACCCAGCCACTGAACCGTGGCAATGGCAAGCGGTATCATCAAATCTTTTCAGAGACCGAAAGAGTACCAATGCAAACTGCAACTTGTGATATCGGCCTGATTGGCCTCGCTGTTATGGGCCAAAACCTGGTCCTGAACATGAACGATCACGGCTACAAAGTGGCCGTCTTTAACCGCACCACATCCAAGGTGGACGACTTCTTGGCGCGTGAGGCAAAGGGCACGCAGGTGGTCGGTGTTCATTCGATTCCGGAGTTGGTCGAAGCTTTAAAGCGGCCCCGACGCGTGATGTTGATGGTCAAGGCGGGTGAGACCGTTGATCAGATGATTGAGCAAGTTGCGCCGCACCTAAATAGAGGCGATATCGTCATCGACGGCGGCAATTCTCATTTTCCGGATACGAACCGGCGCACAAAAAGCTTGAACGAAAAAGGCATCCTCTTCATTGGAACCGGTGTTTCGGGCGGGGAAGAAGGCGCGCGTTTTGGCCCCTCGATCATGCCGGGCGGCAATCCGGAAGCGTGGCCGCACGTAAAGGACATTTTCCAGTCGATCGCCGCCAAAGTCGAGGACGGCTCGCCTTGTTGCGACTGGGTGGGAGAAGCCGGGGCAGGTCACTACGTGAAGATGGTCCATAACGGAATCGAGTATGGCGACATGCAGTTGATCTGCGAGGCGTACCAATTGCTCCGCGATGGCCTGGAGCTTAGCGCGGACGAACTGGGCGACGTTTTCGCCGAGTGGAACAAGGGCGAGCTGGACAGTTTTCTCATCGAGATCACGGCGGAGATCTTCAAGAAAGGGGACGAAGACGGTCAACCGCTGATCGACAAGATTCTCGATACCGCCGGCCAGAAGGGAACCGGAAAATGGACCGCTATCAGCGCGCTCGATCTCGGTATGCCGGTGACGCTGATCGGTGAGGCAGTCTTTGCCCGCTGTCTCTCTTCTCTGAAGGAGGAGCGGACGGCTGCCTCGAAAGTGCTGAACGGACCCGCTGGCCGCATGGAAGCGCAGGATCGCAAGGTCTTCATTGAAAATGTCCGGCGCGCTCTCTACTGCTCGAAGATGATTTCCTACGCGCAGGGTTACATGCTGCTTCGTGAGGCGGGCAAGGAGGAAGGCTGGAATCTCAACATGGGCGGCATCGCGCTGATGTGGCGCGGCGGCTGCATTATCCGGAGCCGCTTCCTGGGAAAAATCAAAGAAGCCTATGACAACAATGCGGGTCTCACAAATCTGCTGCTCGACGATTTCTTCAGCGGTGTGCTGAATCAATATCAGGGCTCGTGGCGCCGTGCCCTGAATCACGCGATCGACTTTGGTGTTCCGACACCTGCGTTCTCCACTGCGCTGGCATTTTATGACGGGTACCGGACGGCGCGGCTCCCCGCAAATCTTCTTCAAGCGCAGCGCGACTTCTTCGGCGCCCACACATATGAGCGTGTCGATCAACCGCGCGGCCAGTTCTTCCATACCAACTGGACCGGCCGGGGTGGCCGCGTCGCCTCCGGCAGCTATAACGCGTAACAAATAGCGTGATGATGCATCGCCCGTAAGTAGGGTCGCGTACCCGACCTGAGGGCCATAACAATTCAAAGAAAATTGGAGCGCAAATGAAATACGGTTTAGATATCCGGCCGCACGGAGCCTTGGATTTTGTATCGGTCGGCGCACTCGTGCATCGCCTGGATCCGGGTATTATTCCTTTTCGTAAAGCCTCGTCGTGCCTCATTCACGTGAGCGGTGGAGAGTTCAACGTGGCAGCGAATCTATCGGACTGCTTTGGTTTGCAGACCGGCATCGCAACGGCCATGGTCGACTATCCCATCGGCGACCTTGTTGCCGAACGCGTGCGGGCTATGGGTGTGAAATCCTTTTATAAGCACTTCAAACACAACGGAGTGGATGGTCCGAACATCGCCACTGTTTATAGCGACCGCGGCCAGGGCGTTCGCGCGCCGGTGGTTTTTTACAACCGCTGCAATGAAGCTGGCGCAAAGCTCAAGCCCGGAGATTTCAACTGGAGCGCCATGTTCGAGGGTGGCGTGCGATGGTTCCACAGCGGTGGTATCTTCGCGGCGCTCTCCCAGACAACTTCTGAAGTGATTATCGAAGGAATGCTTGCGGCGAAGGCCGCCGGCGCGATCATTTCTTTTGATCTGAACTACCGCGAAAAGCTCTGGAACGTAATCGGCGGAGCGCAAAAGGCGGTTGAAGTGATCGATCGCATCGTGAAAAACGTGGATGCGCTGGTCGGCAATGAAGAAGACTTGCAAAAAGGGCTTGGCATTCCCGGTCCCGAAGTGGCAGCGAAATCGAAATTGGACCCGAGCGCATTCTTCAGCATGATGGACAATGTCCGGAAGAAGCATCCGCAAGTGAAAATTGTCGCGACCACTCTGCGTGAGGTGCATTCGACGAACCGCCATAGTTGGAGCGCGGTGGCCTGGATAAACGGAAAGACATATGCCGCCCCCACGGCCGAGTTGGATGTATATGACCGTGTGGGTGGTGGCGATGGTTTCGCGGCGGGTTTCTTCTATGGCTTGCTTACTGGCGAGCCTGAAGAGGAAGCGGTCAAACTAGGCTGGGCCCACGGCGCGCTGCTGACTACCTTCCCCGGAGACACAACGATGGCGACACTGGACCAAGTGCGCTCGTTCGCCAAAGGCGGCTCGGCGCGTATTCAAAGATAACCCCGAAATCCGGGTCTAGACCAGCGTGTCGCAAAGATAACCCCGAAATCCGGGTCTAGACCAGCGTGTCGCAAAGATAACCCCGAAATCCGGGTCTAGACCAGCGTGTCGCGGAGAGCTCCTATAACTCGATCTATATCCGCGTCTGACATCGCCGGGTAAAGCGGAAGAGATACAAGCTCCTGGGCAACCCTGTCCGCTACAGGAAAATCGTGGTGCAGGTGTCCATACTTGTTGAAATAGAACGGATGCCGGTGAAGTGGAATGTAGTGGACACTGGTAGCGATGCCTAGTTCATATAGCCGGTTCATCAAGTCATCGCGGTTCACGGCGGCTTCCCCTCGAATGATGCGCAAAGGATAAAGGTGGTGGGTATGCGGGCGGCGGGGTAGATCGCCGGGCAACACGATTCCTGCGATGTCAGAGAACGAATCAGTGTAGCGCGTTGCGATTTGCCGGCGTCGCGCGATGAATTTGTCGAGTTTCCGAAGCTGTTGGATGCCGATAGCAGCTTGTATGTCAGTTAAAGTAGCCTTGTACCCAGGCTCGCGCACGTCATATGCCCATAATCCGTTGACTTCGTTTATATGCGGCAACACGCGGCTTATGCCGTGCAACCTGAGTTGCCGGCAGCGATTTGCCAGGGAAGAATCGTTTGTCGTCAGCATCCCACCTTCGCCTGTGGTCATGTTTTTGGAAGGATAAAAACTAAAGGCGGTCACTAGTCCCTCACTTCCGATCTTCTTTCCGCCAATGATCGCGCCGGCAGCATGAGCGGCGTCCTGGATGACTGGTATGCGGCGAGCATCTGCGATTTCCAGAATCCGGTCTAAGTTGCAGGCTTGCCCACCGTAGTGGACAGGAATGATCGCCCGCGTTTTAGGCGAAACAGCGGCTCCCAAAGCGTTAGGGTCGATCTGCAGGTCCCAATCGACATCGATGAGAACGGGCGTTGCTCCCCGGTGCTCCACGACGTTCGCAGTCGCGCAAAACGTCAAAGTAGGCACGATGACTTCGTCACCTGGGCCGATATCAAGCGAGGCAAGCGCTATCTCGAGCGCTGACGTACAAGAGTTCACCGCTATCGCAAATTCGACGCCTATGTAGGCTGCAAAATCTTCTTCGAACCGTTTGGCTTTAGGCCCGGCTGAAAGAAAACCGGAACGTATGCTGTCAACAACCTCCGCGATTTCTTCTTCGCCAACGGAAGGGGCGCAATACGGAAGGAACGGACGTTCTATAACCAAAGGAAGTGCTCCAAAAGCTGCTCCTCACAAATATATAGATGGCTGATCGCATTCGAGTGCTGTCCGTCATCGACGGACTTGGATACGCCGGTGATGAGACACGCATGTTGAACATGAGCCGGGGATTGGACCGCGCTCGTTTCTCTCATTCCGTGCTCACATTGAACCCGCTTGCGTATGGGGATGCAAACGAGTACAGGGCCCGCAAGAATGACTATCTTGCAGCGGGCATACGGGTGGATGACTTAGCCGATTGCGCGCCGGAGCGCCCTCTGCAACTGAGCAGCATTGCGGGCCGGCTTTACGACAAAACGGGCATCTTTCGCCGCGCCCGTCGTCTGGCCCGCCTGGTTCGTGAATGGAAGGTCGATGTCATTGACGGACATTTGCAATCTGCTGGCCTAGTCGCTGTGCTTGCCTCACGGTGGACCGGCATTCCGTCAACGGTGACCCTGTATGGAGGTTATACGCAATCGTTTCAGGTCGACTGGCCGTGGACCACGCGGGCCGCTCTCCGGCTCACAACCAGTGTTCTGACCGATTCGGCCATACGGGCCGATCAAATGCGAGCTTTCCTGAAAGGCAACGCTTCGAAAGTTGCGGTGATTCCGAACGGTATAGCCGAGCCACAACCGGCGCGCACGAACTCTGAAATGCGAAGGCATTTCGGGCTTCCGGAGGATCCGAACATTCGGATTGTCGGTCAGGTGGGCCGGCTGATCGAGTACAAGGGACATGACGTGTTGATCCGCACGGCGCAGAAGGTGCTGCGGGAAGAACCCAACATCATCTTCTTACTGGTCGGATATCCACGGGCGGAGTCCTACAGACAGCACTTGCACTCTCTCGCAAAAGAGCTCGGCATTTCAGAAAAAATAGCGATCCGCGAATATCCGGGTAACATCGCAGATGTTTGGGGGATCATCGATGTGCACGCCCACGCGTCGCTCTTTGATTCGCTGCCAATCTCGATCACCGAAGGTATGGCGCTTTCTAAACCGGCCGTGGTGACGAGCGTTGGCGGCATACCGGAAATGGTTTCGCACAATGAAACGGGGCTCATTGTACCGCCGGGAGATCCGGACGCACTCGCAGCCGGTATCGTCGAACTACTTCGTCGGCCCGAACTGGCCAGGCGGCTCGGTGCAAATGCCCGGGCCCGTTACGAAAAACGATACCGACCGGAGATTATGGTCCGTGCGTTGGAAGATCATTTTGCGAAGCTTGTGAAGTAGGCCCTTGGGCCGGCAGGCGTAGCGAGGGCCGCATCTTTAGTTCCTATACACTTCGGCCTCCGGTTGCCGGATCACACCGCTTTGAAGAAGCCGTACTAACTCCCGGGCTCCGTATTCCAGCGTCCGTGTCGCGTCGAAGTTCAGATCCCGGCGGATCTTATCGAAACAGACGCAGTAGTTCCGAAGGTCCTGCCGGCTGGTAGTGAAGTCGATCTCGGCGTCCGTGAGGTGCTTGCGCATGATCTCCAGCAGATCGACCTTCCGGTAGTTCTGCCTGTTCGTCCCGACGTTATAAACTTGCCCCGTTACCTTCTCAGGGTTGGCCAGAACGAGGCAAACCGCTCGCGCGGCATCGTACACATGCAGATAAGGACGCCAGGAGCTTTCTCCGAAAACAAGCAAGCGCTTTTTAACTATCATATCCAGTGCAAATTCATTGAGCGTCAAATCGAATCGCATACGGCGGGACACGCCGAACAACGACGAAAACCGAAGAGTTGTAACAGCCAGGCGGTCTGAACTGCCCGATTCCCGAAGTGTCTTTTCAAACTGCGCCTTGGTTTCGGCGTAAAGAGAAACAGGCGTCAGCTCGGATTGCTCATCGAGGTGGACGGTTGGGTTTACCGGCTTTCCGTAATTGCTGCACGTCGAGGCGAACACGAACCTCTTCGCGCCAGACCGCCTGCATTCATCTAGCAGTTGCTGTGAAGCGCAGAGGTTGACTTCCATTGCCTCATTGGGTTGCCGCGCGCAGGCCGGGTCGCCCACGATAGCGGCTAAGTGCACCACCGTTTCTATGTCCTGCAGTGCGCGTCGGACAGCCCCGCGGTCCCGAATATCAGAGCTTACGAGGTTGAATGATGGATGAGTCCATGCGCCAAGCAGGGATTCTCCTCCATAACGGAGCGAATCCAGTACTCGGACCGAATACCCTGCGTCCAAGAGGAGATGGACCAGCGTCGATCCGATATATCCAGCCCCTCCGGTGATCAGGACAGAGGAAGGTTCAACCATTCGGATTCGCGCAATACTTCAAAGTACATCTTGCATATCGTCCGGCCGTAGTTCTCGATCGAAAACCGGTGTCGGGCCAAGGCTCTCGCGTTGCCGGCCATTCGCCGTCGCTCAGTCGACGAGTTCAACAAATCCAATATGGCGGAACGCAGCGCGTCGGGTCTCCCGGGTTGAACGAGCACCGCTGTTTGTACGTCGCGCAGCATCTCAGGAATGCCTCCGACTGCGGTAGCGACGATGGGGACCTCAGCCGCGATTGCCTCGAAGACAACGTTGGGCATTCCTTCAGTTAGAGAAGGAAGGACAAAAACGTCAGCCAGCCTGTAAAACGGAACAACGTCGCCTTCACTGCACAACAGCCTCACGGCATGGTCGAGTTGAAGATCCCGGATCGCGGCTCGAAGCGCATCTTCCTCCGGTCCTTGCCCGACAATTATGAGCTTGCAGCTTAGCTGCCTATCGGCGTCGATGAGCGCACGCATGGCTCGGACCAGGTCCATGTATCCCTTTTCGCGCGAGAGACGGCCGACGGACAGAATTACTTTCGTATGTTCATTGCACCGCAGACGCTGGCGAAGCAGCGCCAGATCTCTGGCAGTCGATGCCGGCATCTCACACATCGCATTCGGAATCACACGGACCCGGCTGCTTTCCACGCCCCGTTCGAGAACATGATTCTGAAAGGCACTGCAAGGTACCACAACGCACTCGGCTGAACGTAGCGACCAGTAATCGAGCTGATTGTAGACCCGCATCTTTAGGTCCTGAGCCGTGTAGCCGTGATGAAGCGCGATCCAGTGAAATTGCCGGTGAAGACCTGCTGCCTTTACAAGAAAATGCGATTTAATACTGTTTGTCTGAATGATGTCGGGCTCGATTTCGTTCGCTATGCGACGTAGCTCTGCGAAAACCCGGTGATCAAAACGATACCGCTCAGAGATCAACCTTACGCCTATCCTGCGGGTTCTCAGCGCCTCGATCAGCGCTTTTGGAGAAGTCGCATTTCTTCTCTGGAACAGCGCGACAGTGATCTCGAAAGCGTCGTAACCGGACAGCGGGGCGAGTTCGGCCATGCTGTCGCATAAGTTCAGGACAGTTTTCGCAACACCATTGATCGATATCGCTTCGACGAGGACAAGGACTTTGATGCGGTAATCGTGGCAGCGCAGTGCGCGGCTTGCGCCATTCACTCCACTGGACATTGCTTGTAGCCTCTGCCGATTGCAAGCGCAAAGCAATAGATTGACGACTCAGAAAGAGACTAGGAATACTAGTACTACCTTTCGAAACGCCGTCAACCTCAAAGGGATGTAGGCTGAACGTACTGTGAACTTGCTGCAAGCAGATGCGCAGTGCTGCCCGCCAGGTGCCCGATACAATTACGCACATCAATTTCCGAAAACTGATGAGTTGCTTCGCGAACTGGAACGCATGTTGGTTGGCGGGCGATATGTCTTGACCGCTGAAGTCCGGGAGTTCGAAACCGCCTTCGCCCGATATTGCGTGTGCAAGCACGCGCGGGGCGTCAACTCAGGAACCGACGCGCTTCTGATCGCCCTTCGCGCCATCGGGATTCAGCCGGGTGACCGCGTTATCACTCAGGCAAACACTTTCCATGCCACCGTAGCGGCCATTGAATTGGCTGGGGCAGTGCCGGTCCTTGTCGATGCGAAGAGTGACACGTTTCTGATCGATGAAGACCAAATACCGGGAGCAATGACAGGCCGCGTGAAGGCGATCATCCCCGTACACCTCTACGGCAAGCCCACTCCCATGAGCCGCATTCTCGCGTTGGCGGGAAAGAACGGCATCACCGTGCTGGAAGACGCGGCGCAGGCACACGGGGCAACTATTGACGGCCGCCGGGCAGGATCGTTCGGAGCAGCGGGATGTTTCAGCTTTCACCCGAGTAAAAACCTCGCTGCGGCGGGTGACGGCGGCGCGATCGTTACCAACAGCGATCGCATCGCAGAACAAGTCGAATTGCTGAGGAGCTTAGGACAAGAAAGACAAAACGAACATGTTCTGGTTGGCTTCAACAGCAAGCTCGATGCCTTGCAAGCCTGCATTCTGAATTGGAAACTCCCCTACCTCGATGAATGGAACCGTGCCCGCCGAAGAGTCGCCACGTGGTATAGGAACCAACTTGCAAACACGCCTGTTTACTTCCAAAAAGAGGATGCCGGAGAAATCCACGTCTATCACCTCTTTCAGATTGGTACTCGGCATCGCGACGCCCTCTGCGCGTTCCTCGTGTCGAGAGGAATAGATGCCGTTATCCGTTATCCCGAGCCCATCCATCTACAACCTGCGTTTCGAAAATGGGATTGGCGAACGGGCGCGTTCCCCGTGGCTGAGCGGCTCGCGCGTGAATTGCTGTGCCTGCCAATTCGTCCTGATATGGAGGAGAGCGATGTCGCCTTCGTCGCGGACAATGTACGTGCATTCTTTGAGCACGAATACCGCGGTATTCGAGTCACGGAAGCAAGGCCCGGAGCGGCCGTCGCATGCGCTCAGGCTTATGTTCTCGCGCAAGTGCGCGGAAGCGAAGCACGGATCGGTGATCCGGCTCGCTTTACAATGCGCACTAGCCGCAAGATTGAATATCCTGTCGTTCATCCTGAGCTCTCGGTCTTCGACATAAGAGAACGGACTCTGGCGGATGTCATCACAGGCCGGCCAGTCCTGCTGGTCGCAGACGCGACCGTCGCACAGTTCCACAGGCATTCCTGGAGCACCTACGCCGGGGAACATTTCCGCATCTGGCACGAACTGATTCTGAAGGCTGGTGAAGCTTTCAAAACATGGGACCAGGTGAGCAATATCTGTGCGAAGGCGAGTGAATTCAATTTGCCCCGTAACGCGGTTATCGTCGGTGTCGGAGGTGGGACTCTGTTGGATGTCGCCGGTCTCGCGGCCGCAGTGTTCCGGAGAGGAATCGGTCTCGTGCGTGTCCCTACCACCTTGGTGGGGCTTGTAGATGTCGCCATCGGTATAAAGCAGGGCGTGAATGCTTTCGGAAGAAAGAATTTACTGGGTGCATTTTATCCTCCGCTGGCAAGCATCAACGATTATCGATTCACGAAAACCTTGCCGCGAATGGCCATCGCTTGCGGGATTGCAGAAATCGTGAAGATAGCGTTGATTCGCGACGCGGCGATTTTCGAATCTGTCGAGAAGTGCGGGAAGCAGTTGGTCGATTCGCAGTTCACGCGACCTGAGCGGGTGACTAAGGACATAGCTCTGCGATCTGAGCTATTGATGATGGAACAATTAGCAACGAACCTGTTCGAGACAGATCTTGCGCGGCTCGTCGACTTTGGACACACCTTCAGCCCCACTATCGAAAACGCCAGTCAGTATCGAATTCCCCACGGGTCCGCGGTAGCGATGGATATGCTTTTGTCTTGCGCTATCGCGGTTACGCGATCGATCGCCGGCCCGTCGTTGCTGCACCGCCTTCTCGATTTGACCTGGAGCTTGGGTTTGCTTGCCGCAGGGGAAGAGCTACCGGATATCGACATTCTCCAATCCGCGCTGGAAGAAGCGAAACGGCATCGCGGCGGGTGCCTGAATCTCGTCGTCGTCGGTAGTCCTGGTCAGCCGGTATTCCTGCAAGATGTGCGTCGCTCGGAATTGGAATCGGCTCGCGAGTTGATTGTCTCTCAACCAAACAGCGCAATGTATGACGTGAAGTCGCATTAAGATGAATGCGTTAGTTTTTGATCTGGGCGGGACCTTTTTGCGCGGGGGAGTCGCCGTTCCCGATCGAAAGATAGAGCACATCAGCAAGTCTCGTATCCCAAACGTTGCAATCGGGTGTCCCCACGATGCGATCTGGAACGAGATCGCAAACCGCATTGTGGCTTATGAGCGGGAGCATGGCAGACATGTCGGGCCGTCAGCCCCTATCGTGATTGCATTCCCTGGACCCGTCAGTGGCTACAGATTTGCACACCAGGCCGCAACCGTCGCCGGCAGTTCGAAATCACACTCAGATATCGCTTCCGTCATCGAAGCCCGAACGGGCCGTCGAGTCCTCCTGTTAAACGATGTATCTGCCGCAGCATGGCGAATGGCAGAAATAACCACCGCCCGGCGCTTCCTCGTCGTTACGGTCAGTAGCGGCATCGGAAGCAAAATGTTCGTTCGTGAATCCGGTGTACTCGACGACTTGCCGTTCGGCGGCGAGATCGGCCATATTGTGGTTGATCACAGCCACTCCTCACTTATCTGCGATTGCGGGGCAAAGGGGCATCTCGGGGCCGTGGCATCGGGGCGTGGAGTCGAGAGGCGCGCGCGTATGCGAGCCGCAGATGATGCGAGTAAGTTCAGGGCTTCGAAGGTCTTTTTGAAGTTTCGTGGCACGCCTCAACACCTGACAAACGAGCAACACCTTGTACCGGCTATCCTCGATGGAGACCCGTGGGCTTTGCATGTTCTGCGTGACTGCACGCTACCCCTTGCGCAAGTGTTGGTCCTGATTGCTGTGGCGGCAGGACTTGATCGCGTGTTCGTAATGGGCGGCTTCGCTCAAGCCATTGGAAAGCGCTATCTGGATCTGTTGCGTGCGCTAGCCTCGCACTCGAGCCGTTTCGACGTCACCCAGGACCGCGTAGATTCGATGTTTGACTTCGCACCGCGCGGCGGAGAAATCTGCCTGGAGGGCTGTCTCGCGTTTCTGCGCAATGCTGACCGGCTCGGTGTGTCATCGGGGCTCGTCGCAGTTGAGAGTGACGGAGCGATGCAGGTAGCGGTGGAAACTTGATATGAGAACACTTGCGATCGCCATCGTTGGGTGTGGCCGGATGGGACGTGAGCGCGCCCGGTGTGTTCGTCAACTCAATCATCGGATCCGATTTGTTGTCGATACAAACGCCGCGCGCGCCGGGGAACTGGCTCGGGAATACAACGCGGTCGTCATGGGTGACGTCCGCGACTGCCTTTCCTCCGGTGTGGACGCCGTGTTCTTGTGCACCCCGCCCGGATTGCGCGGCGCCGTGCTGGACTCATGCTTGCAACACGTGGTCCCATTCTTTGTGGAGAAGCCCATCGCTGTGTCTACATTCCAATGCGAAGAGCTAGCAGAAAGGATACGTAACACTCCAGTCATCCATGCTGTGGGCTTTATGAACCGATACCGCCGATCCGTGCAGTTCGGGAAAAAAGTCCTGGCCGGCAGGAAGGTGATCGCTATCACCGCGCACTGGATTTGCAGCCGCTATAACGTTCCCTGGGTTGACAATGAACAGTTGTCAGGCGGCCCTTACAATGATCAAGCCATTCATGCGGTTGATCTGAGCCGCTTCTTTGCCGGACAGGTCGGCGAAGTACAAAGCATTTTCCAAAGCCCGGAACGGGCGGGGTGGCTACTTGCTTTCGAATCAGGCACGATCGCCTCAGTCGTTTATTCGTGTGAAGCACGAACGAAAAACATCGGCTTCCAGATATTCACCGAACAAGGAGCCCTGCGATTCGAAGGCTGGGATTTTAAGCTTGCAGAGAACACGATCGACGGCACCTTGCCGGAGTACTCGGACGAAGATGTCTTTCTGACCGAGACAAAAGCATTCATGAATGCAGTGCAGTCGGGGCTCCGCGACGGCTTGCTATCCGACATGCCCGACGCGATGGAAACCCAACTCGTCATCGACGCGGCGCGGCAAAGTCACGCCTCAGGGAACCGCGTGAATATCGCTGAGTTCGTAGCCAGCCGGACCCGGCAAGCTGCCCTCTGCATAGCGGAGTAAGCTTATGAACTGCCTGGGACTGATCATGGCGGGCGGTAGATCCAGCAGGATGCGAGCAGGCGGTTGCGCCACTCACAAGGCGTTGCGAAGCGTGAGTGGTGTTACGCTGCTCGAACATAACATCGCCAGACTGTGTCAGTCCGGCATAAAGGAACTATGGCTCGCCGTCAGCAGTTCGGAAGTTGAGCTGCGCACATGGGCGGAGTCCTACGGTGCGTCAATTACAGCAACCTTTGGCGGCACAATTCGAATGGTACGGGAAGAAGACCCGCTCGGGACGATTGGCGCTGTCAGGTGCGTTCCGGCATGCCGCGGCAACGTTCTGGTGGTAAACGTCGATAACTTGTGTGACCTTGATCTTCGTGCGCTTGTGCAGTATCACATCCATGTTGATGCGGCGCTCACGGTTGCTACCCACGATGCCTTCTTCCGTATTCCGTTTGGCCAAGTCATCGCACAGAACGGCCGGATACTCGCATATCGCGAGAAACCACAACTCCCGGTAACCATTTCGAGTGGCATCTATCTCTTGAGCCGCAGAGCGATCGAGCAGATTCCACCCAACCGCCGCACCGACGTTCCTGAGCTGGTCAACTGGCTCGTCGACATCGGCGAATCGGTTGCTTGCTTCCAGCATTCGGCTCCGTGGATCGATGTGAACGATGAGAATGCTTTAGCCGAAGCCGAATTGTTCTTCGGGCCCAAAGCGGAATGCCGCGCGGCCGGCACCTGAAATGGGTGCCCGATGGCTGGTAACCGGCGCCCAGGGTTTCATCGGACGCTACCTTTCGGCACACATTCTTCATTCGCAACCGGATGCGAAAGTCCTTGGGATCGGAAGGTCCGAGTATCTGAACGATTGCTTTACTCACTCGGTTTCGGGACCGGCCGGCCTTACTCCAGCGACCCTGCCTGAGCCGGTCCGGGCAAGTTTTCAGGACGCTTGCTTCTCCTACCAGAGAGCGGACGTGACGAGTTGTGCAGATACAGCGGACGTGATCGAGGCATTCAGGCCGGACTTCGTTGTTCACCTCGCATCCGGTCTTCGCGGCGACAGCGTCGAAAAATTGGTTTCGACAAACATTTGCGGAACTGCGGTACTATTGCAGGCAATTTGCGGCAGCAGAGGACAGCGCCCAAAAGTCGTCATTGGCTCCACGGCTGGTGTATATGGGACAGCCGTTGCTGGACTGTCGCTCGTTGAGTCGGGGGCGTGCAGCCCCGCAGACGATTACGCTCGGACAAAGTTGATCGCAGAAGGCATAGCTCGGCATTCCGCTGCCGGCTGCGGAGTTCCCGTCGCGGTGGTGCGCATCTTCAATGTCGTAGGACCCGGCCAGAACGAGAGGCATGTCGCTGGTCGCATCGCTGCCCAGTTCGCTGCTGCCAAATCCGGCATGCGCCGGAACCTCGAACTGGGATACCTACACTGCACTCGGGACTTTATCGATGTTCGCGATGTCGCGCAAGGACTGATCATCGCGGCTGTGCGCGGTGAGGGGACCCTAAACATAGGCAGCGGCTGCGAACGTAACGTCGAGGAGCTTGTCAACGAGTTCTCGCGTGCGAGCGGCTTGGATATTCCGCGAACGATCCGCACTGAGATCCCGACGGGGGGAGAGCGAAGTGTGGCGGATATCCGTCGGATGCGTGCGCTCGGTTTCGCCCCCACGTTCTGCTTAAGAGCCAGCATAGAAGACATCTGGGCCTATTACGGCGCGCTCTGGCATCTCTCAGGCGGTATTCTTTCCTGCGTCAAAACTCGATACAATCTGCGACTATGAACGCTGATCGCATCAACGTTTCCTGGGACCCGGATAAGAAGAAGTGGCTGGTTCGTATTCAGGTGGGTGAGGAGGTCATCCGGCGTTATTGCAACGAGCCGAAGAACGCCGATGACCAGACGCTTCGCAGCGCTGCGGAAAAAACCGCCATTGACGAGGGATATCAGGTGGCGGCAGCCAACGTCTCCGTTGCGCGCTGACGGCCGACACGAAATAAAAAACTGGCTGATCGAGCTTGCCCGATCAGCCTACCTAGTTTGGGTTGGAGGAGAAGTATTAACGAAAACGACCGCGAACCGCTCACGCAAAGAAAAGCGTTCTACAAACCGTAGCCGGGCTGCAACACCCGGCTGAAAATCAGAGCATATTAAATTTCCTTCAGTATGGGGCAGATTTGCCCGTTCTGTCAAGGTGAAACCGCGCCGGTCTCCCGCGGCTCGGCGCGAGAACCTCGCTCTCCTGCCCACTAGATTGGCGTGCGCCGCGAGCCGCTGATTCTACCGGTATCCGCCCTCGCGGCCGGAATTCTCGCTGCTCACTTTGTTTTCTTTAGCCTACGCGATGTTCTGATCCCCGGCGCCCTGTCAGTCGCACTGGTGATCTTCTGCCTCACCGGATCCCGGGCGCATCGGATGCGAGTACCCGCTGTCTGCCTGGCGCTCGTCATGGCCGGTATTGCTACCCAGGTAATACACCGGCAGGGTAGGAAGCCAAAACTCAACGCTGCGGACGGAGAAACGGTCCTGCTCTCCGGCTGCGTCATAAACCCCACCGTCTTCTCTCCGGACCGTGAGCAGTTTACACTGGCGCTCGCCTCCGGGGCATCGGCTCGCATCTCCCTAAATTTGAAAGAGAAGGCGCGCGTCCCTCTCGCGTACGGACAGCTTGTGGAGGTTGCGGCAAAGATTCGTTTTCCCCGGAACTTTCAGAACCCGGACTCGTTCGATTACGCCGGCTACCTGGCCGCGCAGCACATTTACTGGACCGCCTCGGTCGCGAGCCCGGCCGATATCACTGTTTCCGGAGGGCGTTGCGGTTCGCTTGCAATGGGTTGGCTATACGAGATCCGGACCTGGGCGCTCGACCGGCTCACTCGGCTTTATCCGGACGATCCGCATACGGCGGCGCTCCTTCAGGCAACTCTGCTTGGCGAAACCAGCGGCGTGGAGCGCCGCTGGACCAGTGACTTTCGCGTGACCGGTACCTATCACGCACTGGTGATTTCCGGTCAGCACGTCTCGGTCCTGGCTCTCACGCTGCTCCTCATTTTTCGGCTCTTGCGCTTCCGCAGAGTGCCGGCGTTGAGTGTCGCGACGCTTTCGTGCTGGTTGTACGCGATCATTTCTGGGCTCAGTTCGCCGGTTGTACGGGCGGCAGGCGGCTTCACCGTTTTCTTGATCGCCAGCTATTGTTTTCGCAGGACGCGCATTTTGAACGTGCTCGCCTTGGTGGGTCTCGCCTACCTTCTGTTCGATCCGGATGAGTTGTTCGACCCGAGCTTTCAACTTTCTTTTCTGTCGGCGGCGGCCATCGCAGCCTTTGCTATACCCGTGATGGAGCGCGTCTCGGAACCGGTCCGGGCGGCTGTAAAGCGGTTCGATCAGTCCGCCTATGACCCGCAGATCGAACCCAGAGCCGCTTGTTGGCGCGTAGAGTTGCGTCTCTTCGCAGAAACTCTACGCTTGTGGACCGGATTCTCTGTGCGGCTGTCGCAGCTCATGGTGGAAAAGGGAGCGCTGCTGGCAGCCTTCATGTTGGACGCCGTGATTGTCTCGGCGTGTGTTCAGTTTGGGCTCGCGTTACCCATGATCACCTATTTCCACCGGCTTTCCATCACCGGATTGTCGGCAAACATGGTCATCATCCCGCTTCTCTCGCTGGTGGTGCCTCTGGGCTTTGCATCCATTCTCACGAGCTGGAGTTGGCTCGCCTCGGTCACCGCCATTCTGCTGAAAGCGGCCGGCATCGTCGCAAGCTGGCATGCGAGTTTCGAGCCGTCGTGGCGCATCGCCGCTCTGCCGCTTTGGATTTCAATTCTGTTCGCAGTGTCGCTGGTTCTTCTTGCCATCAGCATTAGAGGGCACCGCGTTCTCTACCTCGCACCGGCGCTATTCTGCTCACTTTTCCTATTCGCCGTGCTTTGCTACCAACCCTGGCGGCCTGATATTCACCGGGGAATGCTTGAAGTGACCGCCATCGATGTAAGTCAGGGGGATAGTCTTCTGGTCGTACTTCCCGACGGCGAAACCATGCTCGTCGACGCGGGCGGATTTCCCGGCATGGAGAGAATGCGGCGCAAACCGCAAATCGACATCGGCGAGGACGTTGTCTCACCTTATCTCTGGAGCCGTCGCATCAGCCGTCTCGACTACGCCGTGCTCACGCACGGGCACTCCGATCACATGGCCGGACTCCCAGCCATTCTCGATAATTTTCATCCCCGTTCGCTTTGGATCGGAGCGGAACCTGATACAGCGCAATGGGAGAACGTTGTAAGGCACGCGCGGCAGGATCGCGTCCGGATGATCGCGATGCGACGGACTCTCACGCCACTTCACATCGGCGGCGCCGAAATCCGTGTGCTGGCCCCTTCGCCGGATTATCAGGAGGGCACTGCGGCGCAAAACGACGACTCGCTGGTGTTGGAAATTGCTTATGGACGTCGTAGCGTTCTCCTGACCGGTGATGCCGAGCGCCCGGTGGAAGATGACCTGGTGGAAAGTGGTGAACTCCGCCCGGTAACTTTGCTGAAGGTCGGCCATCATGGAAGCAGAACGTCTTCCTCCGAGGAGTTCCTCGATCGGATCCATCCGCAGCTCGCATTCATCTCCGACGGCTATATGAATCAGTTTCATCATCCTCACCCTGATGTGCTCGAGCGGCTTTCCGAACATCACTCCGCGGTCTTCCGTACCGACCAGCGCGGCCTGATCACGTTCCGGACCGATGGCGAGCATGTGCAAATTGAGACGTTCCGGTAACCGTGGGCCGGACTTCAATCTCCGCGCGACTTCAGTCCCGCAGCTAGAATGGGAACGGAGGAAGAGGAGATAATGGCGGAAAAAAACGGCGCGAGCGCGTTCGGCTGGTTTGTGTGCGGCGCGGTGTTGGGAGCAGCAATTGCCTTGCTTTCTGCCCCCGGATCGGGCGAGCGAACGCGGCGAAAGCTCATGCAGCAGGCCGAGCAAGGCCGGAAGACGCTGGTGGAGTCCGGTCAGGAGCTGTTCGAAAAAGGCCGTGAGTTATATGAGCGCGGCCGGGAAATAGCCGAGGACGCCGCCGAGATGTTCGAACGCGGGCGGCGAATTGCGGAGAAAACCGTCGACGAGCGGATCTGAGCGCTGGCGACGCGCATCGAAATAGAAATCGAAACTTATGTCTGCTGTCGCTACCCCGCCTTCGCAGCTTACGCCCTTCGCCAACGAACCCTATACGGACTTCGCCGACCCGGTAAGAGCCGAAGCAATGGGGGCGGCGCTGAGCAAAGTCCGATCTGAGTTTGGTAGGGAGTACGACCTTTTCATTGCCGGCGACCGCCGCAAGTCGGCCCTGAAGCTTGAATCACTGAATCCCTCCCGGCCGTCTGAAATTGTCGGAATTCACCAGAAGGGGTCGGAAGTAGACGCGCGCGATGCCATCGAAGCGGCGTATACATACTTCCCGGCCTGGGCTGCGGTGAGCGTTCAGCAACGTGCCGGTTATCTGATCAGGCTTGCCGGGATCCTTCGCGAACGCAAGTGCGAGTTCGATGCATGGTTGGTACTCGAAGCAGGGAAGACCTGGGTCGAAGCCGAAGCCGACGTTTGCGAAGCGATTGATTTCTGCGAATACTATGCCCGCCAGGCTCTTAAGCTGGCGAATCCGGAGTCCCTCGTCCAGCTCAGCGGAGAACGTGACGAGCTGGCCTATCTGCCGCTCGGAGTTGGTGTCATCATTCCACCCTGGAATTTTCCGCTTGCCATTCTCGTGGGCATGACAACAGCGGCGCTGGTAACCGGCAACACCGTTGTTATCAAACCTTCTAGCGACACGCCGACGATTGCCGCGAAATTTGCAGAAGTGATGATGGAGGCAGGCATTCCCGCTCAAGCCTTTTCGTTGCTGATCGGGAGCGGCGCTGCGATCGGAGATACGCTCGTGTCGCATCCCAAGACCCGATTCATCTCCTTTACGGGTTCGCGCGATGTAGGGCTTCACATCAACGAGCTGGCGGCAAAGACGCCCCGCGGCCAGCTCTGGATCAAGCGGGTCATCGCGGAGATGGGCGGTAAAGATGCCATCATCGTCGACCGCGAATGCGATCTGGACCAAGCCGTTCTCGGAGTGCTGTATTCGGCGTTTGGTTACCAGGGTCAGAAATGCTCAGCGTGCTCCAGAGCAATTATCGACGAGACTGTGTACGACGAGTTTCTCGATAAGCTGAAGTCGAAGGCGGAGGCGCTTACCGTTGGCCCTGCAGATGAATTCCAGAATTATATGGGTCCGGTGATCAACAAGCGCGCCCAGGAGTCCATTCTGAGCTACATCGAGGCCGGTAAGAAAGAAGGCCGGCTGATCACCGGCGGTGAACCGGCGGACGGCGAAGGTTACTTCATAAAACCGACCGTGATCGCAGACATCGATTCGAAGGCGCGAATCTTTCAAGAGGAGATCTTTGGCCCGGTGCTGGCGGTTGCTAAGGCCAGAGGCTTTGATCACGCTCTCCAGCTCGCCAACGATTCCGAGTACGGTCTGACAGGCGCCATCTTCACGACCAACCCGGCCCATGCCGAGAAGGCTAAGCGCCAGTTTTTTGTTGGGAACCTGTACATCAACCGCAAGTGCACCGGCGCAATGGTGGGCGCGCATCCCTTCGGCGGGTTCAATATGTCCGGTACGGATTCAAAGGCGGGTGGCCCGGATTATCTGCTGCAGTTTGTACAGGCCAAGTCGATTGCAGAGAAGATTACGTAATTGTGGAGCAGACGCTTTCGCCTGCTGGTTTGTGCATCATCATCGGAGACCCCCACGCTATACTCATAACTGCCCCGATGAGAAGGGGACCATACAGTCACAACTCTAGGGTCGAACACGATCGACGCGACGAACGGGAACCGCAAGGTTCCCGTTTCGCTTTCACTACTCTCGAAAAACATGAAGCTCGCTGACCGCATGAGCCGCCTCGAGGTCGAATCGGCCTTCGATGTTCTCGTCAAGGCGCGGGCCCTCGAAAGAGCGGGCCGCGACGTCATTCATCTTGAGATCGGAGAGCCCGATTTCGCCACACCGCGTAATATCGTCGAAGCCGGCAAGCGCGCTCTCGATGAGGGCTGGACACACTATGGCCCACCCCAGGGCCTCCTGGAACTCCGCGAGGTAATCGCCCGGCACGTTTCGCAAACGCGAGCCATCCGCGTCGGACCGCAACACGTCTCCGTTGTTCCCGGCGGCAAGCCCATCATCTTTTTCCCGATGCTTGCGTTGCTAGAACCAGGCGACGAAGTGCTCTACCCGGACCCTGGGTTCCCCATCTATCGCTCGATGATTCAGTTTCTCGGTGCCCGACCCATTCCGATTGCGCTGCTCGAAGACGATGGCTTTTCTCTTGACCTAGATTCCGTGCGAAAGACGATCACACCGCGGACTAGGATGCTGATTCTCAACTCGCCCCAGAATCCTACCGGCGGCGTGATTCCGGAACAGCAGATCCGCGAAATTGCCGACATGGTCCGTGATCGCGATTTGATCGTGCTCTCGGATGAAATTTATTCCCGCATCTACTACACATCCGCGCCCCCTTTCTCAATTGCTAGCGTCCCGGGCATGCTCGCAAAGACCATCATTCTGGACGGATTCTCCAAGGCCTATGCCATGACTGGCTGGCGCCTGGGCTATGGAATCATGCCGGAATGGCTAGTCGACGCCGTGAACAAACTCATGGTCAATTCGAACTCGTGCGCCGCAACGTTCACACAGAAAGCAGCAATGGAAGCGTTGACGGGACCTCAGGTCGGCGTCGACGAGATGGTCGCCGAGTTTCGTCGTCGTCGCGACGCCTTTTGCGCCGCGCTCAACGAAATTCCCGGCTTTCATTGCACGGTCCCCGGCGGCGCCTTTTACGCCTTCGCGAACATTACGAAGACCGGCAAATCTTCGAAAGACCTGGCCGATTTACTGTTGCAAGAGGCAGGTGTCGCTTGCCTGGATGGCGCTTCTTTCGGTGAATATGGGCGAGGATACCTGCGCTTCAGCTATGCCAACTCAATCAAGAATTTGACGGAGGCCGCGCGCCGGATCAAAACTGTTCTATAATCTGAAGTTACAGGTCTCATGCTCGTTCATATCCAATTGGATCTTCGCCTCGCTGAGAAGCGCGGGCTCATCCAGGGCATCCTCATTAGCGTGGCCATTAGCGGCCCCGCCTGAGACCTCTTGCATGTAATCGTTTTCGAGGCCACCGGCGGGGAGAACCGATCGGTGGCCGTTTTGCTTTAGGGGCTTTTCTCGTATTTCAGAAGGTTAAGTACTCGTCACTTTATGAAAATCTTCACGTTTGATACTACGCTGCGGGATGGCACGCAGGGCGAATCCGTTTCATTCTCGGTCGACGACAAGTTACTCATTGCCGCGAAGCTGGACGAGCTTGGGATCGACTACATTGAGGGTGGCTGGCCCGGTTCGAACCCGAAGGACAAGGAGTTCTTCGAGCGCGCGAGGTCGCTCAAGTTCAAGAATGCCAGGCTGACCGCCTTCGGCGCCACACGCTTTGCGAAGAACACGGTGGACAAGGACTCGAACGTGGCCGGATTGATCGCTGCCGAGACTCCCGCTGTCTCAATCTTCGGCAAAAGCTGGGATTTTCATGTGCGCCGCGCTCTGGGCATTACCGAAGACGAGAACCTGGTGCTGATTTCCGACACCGTTTCTTACCTCAAATCGCATGGCCGCGAAGTGATCTACGATGCCGAGCATTTCTTCGACGGCTACAATGCCAATCCGGCGTACGCTTTGCGAACTCTGGAAGCCGCCAAGGAAGCCGGCGCAAATGTGCTCTGCTTGTGCGACACGAACGGCGGCACGCTCCCCGGCCGTCTCGCTGAGATCGTCGCTGTTGTGCGCAGCCGTCTCGAGGGAGTCCTGGGCATCCATTGTCATAATGATTCGGAAGTGGCAGTGGCAAACACTCTGGCGGCCGTTGAAGCCGGGGTGACACACGTCCAAGGCTGTATTAACGGATATGGCGAGCGGTGCGGGAACGCGAATCTCTGTTCTATCCTTGCCAATCTGGAGCTGAAACTCGGGCATACCACGATCGGGCCCGACAATCTAAAGAACTTGACGAATGTTGCGCGTTTTGTCGCAGAAGTGGCGAATCTGCCGATGCGGCGCGACCAGGCCTTTGTCGGCGGCAGCGCCTTCGCCCATAAGGGCGGCGTCCATGTCAGTGCTGTGATGAAGGATCCTTCCACCTATGAGCACGTTGCGCCCGAAACGGTCGGCAATCGCCAGCGGGTTCTGTTGAGCGATCTCTCGGGGCGAGGCAACATTGCTTACAAGCTGAAACAGCTCGGTTTCAAAGAAAGCCTGAACGACTCCACGGGACGCGAGATCCTGCAGCGCATCAAACAAATGGAGCACCAGGGCTACGATTTTGAGGCTTCCGACGGCACCTTCGAACTGCTGATGCGTGAAGCGGCCCACCCCGAGTTTCATCCCTTTGAAGTTGTCCGTTATGAGGTTTCGACCGAATTGCAAAACGGCACAGACGAGACTGTTACCACCGCCAGCGTGACGTTGCGTGTCGGCGATGCCGTTCATTCCTCTACCGCGACCGGCCAGGGCCCGGTCCATGCCCTGGACATTTGTCTGCGCCAGTGCCTCGCTTCCATCTATCCCGCCATCACGAGCGTCCGCCTGACCGATTACAAAGTGCGCGTTCTCGGCGCAAAGGGCGGAACGGAATCGAAAGTCCGCGTGCTCGTGGAATGGACGGATCATAAGCGAAGCTGGGCGACAGTCGGCATTTCCGACAATGTCATTGATGCAAGCTGGCGGGCGCTGGTGGATGCACTACGGTTGGAGCTAATGCGGCTGCTCGAAAAAGACACTCCGTCGAGGATCGCCGTTCGCGATTACAGTTGGGCAGTCTAGTCATGAAACAGAACCGCGCGCGTGAGCAAACGGATGCCCGCCAGGAGCGCATTCAGCGCGGCCACGACCAGCGGCAGCGGCTGAGCCGTAGCAAGCTGGCAGAGTTGAGTCCGCGTAAGCCCGCCTTCGATCCGATCCAATACTTGCTGAATGCAGTGGAAGGCCGCGTACCGCGCTTGCTTCCTATCAAATACACGCGCATGTCGGCGTCCCCGTTTGCGTTTTTTCGCGGTGCAGTGGCGATCATGGCCGCCGATTTAGGCAGGCAGCCGCATACTGGTCTGACCGTCCAGCTATGCGGCGATGCGCACATTCAGAATCTCGGGTCGTTCGAAACACCCGACGGGCGCGTGGTGTTCGACATTAACGACTTCGATGAAACAATTCCGGGTCCCTGGGAGTGGGATGTTAAGCGCATGGCCACGAGCATTGTGCTCGCCGGGCTCGAATCCAATCACCGCCGTTCGGGATGTGCGGATGCCTCCGAAGCCTTTGTTGACAGCTACTGCCGCAATATCGGGCAACTCGCTGATCAGCCGGTTCTCATTGCGGCGCGCCACCTGATTCACCGCTTGCAGAAAGCGCAGCCCGTTTCCGCGGCGTTGAGACAGGCGGCGCGCGCTAACCCCCTGGAACTGCTGAGTAAGTACGCAGAACGCGGGCCGAACGGCCATGCCCGATTCAAGAAAATCGAATCGAGCCTGTGGAGATTGCACGGTCCCGTCAGGCGTGACGTTATCGGGGCCTTGCCCCTCTATCGCGAATCGCTGCCTCCCGAGCGCCTTCATCTGTTCGATTTCTTTCACCCGGTGGACGTTGCATTCAAGGTCGTGGGAACCGGTAGCGTCGGGTTACGCGATCACATTGTGCTGATGGAGGGCAATGGCCCGCGAGATCCACTGTTTCTCCAGATTAAGCAGGAGGTCGCATCCGCTTATGTTCCCTACCTTAAAGGCCGTGTTTACGAGAATCAGGGTCGCCGCGTAGTCGAAGCTCAGCGAAGAATCCAGCCGGTCTCGGATCTGTTGCTTGGCTGGACGCGTATTGGGGAGCACGATTACCTCGTCCGGCAATTGAATGATCACAAGGTCAGCCTGGATCTGCAGCAACTGCGCGGCGAGGGGCTGGAGAGCTTGGCAGAGATTGCCGGCGAGCTGCTGGCGCGGGGTCACGCCCGGTCAGGTGACGCCCTGGCAATCAAGTCTTATATCGGAAGCTCTGCCAAGGTGGTGAGCGCCATTGCCAAATATGCGATGAACTACTCGGAATTGACCGAGGCAGACTTCGTCGCCTTTCAGAAGGCGATCAAATCAGAGCGGCTCAAGGTAGCCGCCTGATAAGGTTCCCGGCCTGGCGGGAGCTGATACCTGACCGCTGCCAAAAAAAAACAGCGCGTTCAAACAATGCGAACGCGCTGCTATCGACACAATGAGCGGGTGTGCCCTCACTGATGGTCTGTGGTGAGCCTCCGAACTCACCACTCTATCCGCGAGTGCAATGGTTATTGCAGTTTGCATACCGCTGGAGAACGCCACGTAACCTATTGAAAACTCGCACGCGCTTGGTAGTGGCGCATTATACAGGTGGATAACGTCTCACCGGAAGGTTAGCGGCGCGGCTCTCGAGCGGCCGGAGTAGATAATAACCTTAGCTGCAAACAGAGAGGAACGGCTGAATACGGATGCCAATCAGCTTCATATCCAAAACGGAAGACGGGTTCGGAGTTCTGGAACTGGCGGGAACCCTAACGCTGGGACCCTCGTTGCGTGATCTGCGGGAGAACGTCCGCAAGGTCCTGACCGACACGAAGCTGACCGGTCTGATCGTCAATGTGGCGGAGGTCACGGCGGTCGATAGCGCGGGCCTCGGAGAATTAACAGTGCTCTACACCGTTGCAAGCAAGCGAGGGTGCCCTGTGCGGCTGGTCGGCGTGAGTCCGGCTTTGCGGAAAATGCTGGAGCTGACCCGCCTGGACGCCGTGCTCCCCTCGGCCGACGACATGGCCAGCGCAAAAAAAGGCATCCGCGCCGGGTGATTGATGGGAGCGAGGCATGCCTCGCTCCCAACGGTTTTGTAGGGATCGGGCCTGCCCGATCCGGAGGTAGGCAGCTTTCTAGCTGGCTCTGCTCTCGCCGCCGTATTTCGCGACCGGGTCGAGGAATGCAGACGCACCGCTCGGGGCTTTCACTTTTCCCGTCAGGATATCGGTATTGGTCTCTTTTTTGCCGTAGAGCGCCTTATTCGCATCTTCGTCGGCGCGCAATGTACCGCTCTGGAGCGAAAGACCGCCAAACACGCCCCTGGACCGTGACCACGACAAGATGTCTGCTTTCATAGTGGCATCGGTCTGCGCGGTAGCGTCACGGCCCACGGGTCCGGCCGCGGCCGATGCTTCCCCACCTAACGTGAACTTACTGGTAAGTACTCCTTTCATACCTTTTTCACTCATCACCAGCATCACGATGTCGGCCGATTCGCCGCCGACCTGTAGGCCGAATCCGCCGCCCTCCACTCGCATACCAGCCGGCGCGGTCCACCCGTTGCCCTCCGGGTTCCGGCAGGTGGCGTATCCCTTCCCGTACTTCCCAGAGAACATGAAGCCGCCCTTCTTCATGTTGGGAATCACGATCACGCAATAGGCCTTGTGGAATAGATCGCTCGGAATGGCCTTATCGGCGGCCCCCATGATTTCGTTGAGAACTTGCCCCGAGTCGCTTAGCCGTTGTGTATCTGCTTCAGCCGCCACGAGAGGCAGCGCAAAAGCCAGCAATGGAGCAACCAGCAACTTACTTGACATGGATAATCCTCCTTTTCGCACCGCTAACTAAATCGACTTCATGATATGCCTTTTTGGGGC
>DATBHS010000016.1:0-16743 GCA_036557345.1 Bryobacteraceae bacterium | reverse complement strand
GCATCCCGATAGCTGACGGCAAGCGGTTTCTCCATCATGACGTGTACGCCGTTTCGCGCGCATTCTTCAACCGCGCTCCGATGGTCGAAAGTGCTTGTGTAGAGCACCACGGCCGGTGGATGCGCTTTCGAAAGCATTTCGGCGAGAGAGGGGAAATACAGCGCTGGATCGAGATGGTAACGAGCCGCATATTTGTCGAAAAGCTTCCGGTCTGGCTCGGCAATACCTACGATCTGAATGTCCTGCCGCTTAAGCGCCGTGTTGAAGAACCCGGCCACGTGTCCGTGGACCAGACCCACCACGCCGATCGGGAATGGCGAAGCGGATGGGGATGCCGTACCGGCCGCAGCGCTCAAAAGGGTTGCGAGGCAAGTCAACATCGAGAGTATGCGCATATTTTTTACACGGCTGAAGCAAGTCGCTACGGGAATCAAACTCATGATATAAGAAGGCTGGGACGCGACAAACGAACCGCCAGACCGCTGTGATCTTTACTACTCTGTTCCTGTTGGCCGCTCTTGCTCTTGCGCTTCCTGCCGCGCCGAAACGGGAGTCGCTCGAGCAAGGTTATCGCTATATGTACAATCTGCGGTTCGATTCCGCGCACCAGGCTTTTCACCAGTTTCAGCAGCAGTACCCCAAAGACCCCATGGGGCCGGCTTCGGATGCCGCCGCGTATCTCTTCTTTGCCTTCGATCGCCTCAACATCCTGCGCTCCGACTTCTTCACGGACGATGGCAACTTCACCGGAAAGAAGCAGTTGAAGCTGGACCCCCGGATCAAGCAGGAGTTTGAAGCGGATCTGAACTTGAGCAAGCAACTTGCAGGTTCGATACTCGAGGCATCGCCCAATGACACGAATGCTTTGCTCGCGATGGTAACGAGCATCGCCCTGCATGCCGATTTCGCGGCACTGATCGAAAAGCGGAATATCCAGGCGCTGCAAGAGATCAAAGAAGCCCGGCACCAAGCGGATAAGCTACTAGCCATTTGTCCGGATTGCTACGATGCCGACCTGGCAATCGGGGTGGAGAACTACCTATTAAGCCAGAAATCGGCGCCGATACGCTGGGTTCTCACACTTACAGGAGCGCAAGCGGACAAGGAAGTCGGCATACAGAGGCTCCGGGTTGTGGCAGAGAAGGGGAACTATTTTAAGGCATACGCGAAGGTGCTGCTGGCGATTGCATACCTACGGGATGGGAACAAGGAAGGCGCCAGCCAGTTGATGACAGACCTCGCCGGTGAATTTCCGCAGAATGATCTGTTCAAGGACGAATTGAAGAAGCTAAGTTGAACCGGCCTCCTGGGCCGCTGATTTGGCCTCATTCGCGTGCGCTTGGCCTTCCGGAGTAACGAGGCTTTGACACTCGCGCATGTCTGCGACCGGAGCGGCTTGGGGCTTTCCATGCAGTTTCCCGCCTAGACGCGAGCCGTAGCGGCACGCGTATATTCTCGTGAATTCCGCTCCCAGGAAAAAGATCTGGCTCGAATAATATACCCAGGCAATAAACACCACGACAGAGCCGGCTGCTCCATAAGTGGATTTGTAACTGGCCCTCCCCAGATAGAGACTTAATAGCTGTTTTCCTATCGTAAATAGAAGCGACGTTACCACACAGCCGAGGATGACATCGCGCCATTCGATCTTTACGTCAGGCATCACCTTGTATATTGCGGCGAAGAGGGCAGCAATCAGAACGAAGGAGAGGATTGAGGCCCCGATTTCCAGCAAAACTGTTTCCATCCCAGGGAAGGACGGGATGAGAGCCGCGACCGCATTGATCCACGTACTGACTGCGACGGACGCAATAAGCAGGACGCCTAGCCCCATCACAATCGCGAAAGAGAAGAGCCTCCGCTTTATAAAGCCAGTAACCATTCGCATTCCGCTCAGGTCTTGGTCTGGCACATCCCAGATCGTGTTAAGCGCGCCACGCAGCTCGATGATTACGCCCGAGGCGCCAAGGAGCAGAACTGCTAGGCCGAACACGGTCGCAACCACTCCATGTGTGGTGTTTCGCGCGCCTTCGAGGAACATGGTCAGCGCGTCTCCAGCCGTGGGACCGATCAGAATGCGGACTCGTTCCGCTGTCGCGTGCTCGGCGACCGAGTGACCGAATACGAGCCCTACAATCGAGATCAGGATTAATAGCAGGGGTGCGAACGAGAGGAGCGCGTAAAAGGCAAGAGCCGCCCCCAAGCGGGCGGCATTATGTTTTTGCCACTGATCGAAGCTCTCTGCGGCGAGTGACTTGATGTCCCGCCAATGGAAACGGGCTGCTGGTTTGCGGTCCACTGCCACCCCAGGGCGGGCGTTCTCATGCTCCGCGCCATCGGCACAGGCCGGAAATGGGCACCGGAACGCACCCGCACTTAGTTGGACGTGCAAGTAACGCTTCCATTACCTCACAGAGTGGAAATCCAGGTTTTATTCCGGCGGTACGGGAGCAACCGGTGAATAGGAAGGCCGGCACAGCAGACACCAATGCTGAGCAGCAGGAAGGTGGCTGGCTCCGGAACCGGGGAAGCGCTACCAATGACGATAGACCCGGTTTGTAGTGTTGGTGATGAATAGACTACGTCATTTGCTCCCTTAACATCCTTTCCTCCAACACCATAGTTAATAAATTCAAGGACGCTTGTTCCCGAGCGAATTGCGGTGAAAGAAATAGTTGCAAGCTTAAATCCGCCAGATGACGATTGAAGAGCTGCCAAATCGGCATCGTTAAGTAAGGAGAGCTCTGCAAAGTTCGTCAGCCCGGGCGTGGTGAGGTCAGACGCGGTTATTGCCTCTTGCTTGCCGGGATCGCCCAACAAATTCGTGAATGAAACCCCAGTCGTTCTGATGAAGGGGGAATCATAGCGAAGGTCGAAGTCAAATGCAGAAACGATTTCGCCCGGACCGAGCGCAGCAAGGACATCAACACTAACAGAATTTCCTACACCTACCATCTGTGTACTCGGGCTGAAACTAATCGTCAGCGTCGCCGCCACGGCCTGAGAGCTTGCCAAAAATGCGAACGTTCCAATAATCAAACTCTTCCAAAGATTTTTTTTCATTCGCCTCCGCATATGCAGCATTCCTTGAGCAAATCTAAGGAGCGCAGTTTGGGTTTGTGCACTTTAGAACACATGCGCGCGCATCATCGACAGTAATCCAGCCGTCCCCATCGATGTCGCGAGGATCGCCGGGGCGATGCTCTCCACGACCTGAAAGAATCGCGTTGATATCGTTCGCGTCAATTTTGCCATCAGCATTCAAATCGCATTTTGCCCTCCGATTGGCTGAGCAGCTTGCGGTTGTGCCGCCATTCGAGCCTGTGCAGGTCCAGTTCCATGGCCCGGTACCAGTGACCGCAGACGGTGCGCCGGCGGTACAAAGCCCGGCAGTGGGCGCGTTCACGAAGCTCCGTCCGTTCGATGATCCGCAAGCACCGTTCACGACTGATGCCGAGCCGCTTGAGAGGACCAGGTCCACGCTCGATCCGATGCCAACAATCGTTCCGCCTACGGGATTTTGTGATATCACGGCACCGGCGGGCACACTGTCGGACGGCTGGCTGGTTACGGTACCCGTGATGAGCCCTGCCTTTTTGATAAGCGCGGAGGCTGCATCTTGCACCTTACCGATGACATCAGGCACCTTGGGCGCCGCAGGCGACACGCAATGGATCGGGGGCGTCACACGCCGAATTACATTGTTGAAGACGTCCGTAATGTAGAGAGATCCGTCGCCCCCAAAGGCAAGCGCGCCCGGGCCGTTCAACTGCGCGCTCAAGGCCACTCCGCCATCTCCGAAGTACCCCGCGTTGCCGTCGCCCACGACCGTGCAGATCGTCCCGTCGGTGTTTATGCGGCGGATCACGTTATTGCCGCCCTCCGCGACGTAAAGCAATCCATCTCGGGACACCGCCAAGCCGCTACCGTAGGCAAAGTTCAGGGAGGCGTCGGTCGCCAGGCCGCCATCGCCGCTATAGCCGTGCACACCGTTTCCAGCCACCGTTGTGATGATGCCCGCCGGGTCGACACGCCGTACACGCGCATTGTTTGTGTCCGCGATATATAAGGAGCCATCGTCGCTAAACGCCAAAGCCCCTGGCCAATCCAGCATGGCGCTGATCGCGGGGCCACCATCACCACCGAAAGCCAGAACGCCGGTTTCACTATGGCCCGGAGCTCCGTTTCCGGCGTAGGTGCTGATGACCCCGGACGGATCAATCCGTCGCACTCGATTGAAGAGTTGATCCGAAACGTAAATGCTCCCCTCAGGGCCAACAGTAAGATACCTGGGGCTGCCGAGCAGTGCCTCCGTTGCTGGCCCATCATCGCCAGTAAAGCCGTGGATGCCGGGGAAAAGATACGTGCCCGAGCCGCCCAAGCCACAAGCTACGGCGGTTTTGCCGTTGGAATCGGGGCCGGTGTACGGATTTCTGCCGGTGATCGCTGAGATAACTCCCGCGGCGCTGATACGGCGGACGCGACACGCGCTTTCATCTGCAACAAAGAGATCGCCACCCGGTGTGGAAACGATTCCGAAGGGACGAATCAGGACACCCCGAGTAGCGGCGCCACCGTCTCCAAGCGATACCAGAGTTGCGTTTGTACCCCCGGTACCGGTCGTGCCCGCGACGGTGGTTATTGTGCCGTTGGTATCGACCCGCCTGACGGTCTCGTGATAGGGATCCGACACGTACAAGTCACCAGTTGCCGCGACCGCGATGCCAAGCGGCCCCATACTGGCCAATGTGGCTGGTCCGCCATCTCCCAGGAAATCGGGACTCGGCAGCGGATTCCGCCCGGCTACCGTTGAAATTGTGTTCGTGGGTGCGAACGAAGAGACAGTCAGGTCCATGCGCGAGCCCACTTCGACCGACGTGCCGGCTGCAGGAGATTGGGAAACGATTGTGCCCTCCTGTGTTGTCACCGAGAACTGCTGGCTCATGCTCCCGATTACGAGTTGTGCTGCCGTGACAGCATTCTGGAGATTCTTTTCATTCAACCCGACAACATTCGGCACTGAAACCAGTACCGGCGGACCGGATGACACAACCAGATTAATTGTCGCCCCCTGCGAAACTTGGGTACCCGGGTCTGGGATTTGCGAGATTATAGTCTGCGCCGGAATTGTTCTAGAAGCCTGACTTGTCTCCCCGACATGTAATCCGAAACCTTCAAGCGTGGAAAAGCCAGCCGGCTCGGTCAAACCCACCACGTTTGGCACGGATACCGGCACACCCGACGACACGGCCAGGGAAACCGTGGAGCCCCGAGCGGCCGAGGTCCCGGCGTCCGGCGCCTGCGAAATGATGCTGCCTGCTGGGACGGTGGAGGAATACTGTATTGTTGGATCGGGACTGTTGAGCGAAAGCGCCCGCAGTGCCAATACGGCAGCGTTTTGCTGCTGACCCACGATATTGGGAACAGTAACGAATCTCGAACCGTTCGATACAACGAGTTTCACGATGGCGCCACCGGCGACCGTCAGGCCAGCCGCCGGGTCCTGCGCGATGACGTGGGAGGCAGGCACTGTGTTTGAGGATTGGGCCGCTTGCGCCGCGAATGGATCAACGGTAAGTCCTGCGCTCTTGAGTGCCGTGACGGCGGCTGAATACTCCAGTCCGCTGACATCCAGAATTCGAACGGTTAATCCGCTTGGTCCGGAAGACAGAACCAGATTCACTGCCGAACCCGATGGAACCTTCGTTGAGGCCACAGGAGCTTGCGATATGACAGCGCCTGTGGGTACGGTCGCCGACGGCTCCGTTGTGATCGCGCCGACGATCAAACCCGCGGAGACAATGGCTGCAGTAGCGGCCGTTTGAGTCTGGCCCACGACGTTTGGCACCGACGATATCGGGGCGCCTGATGAAAGGGCCAGATCTACCTTGGAGCCAAATGCAACCAGCGTTCCAGCCGCTGGGTTCTGCGACATGACAAGGCCTGCAGGAAGATCCGCCGAGGGCTGGGTGGTGACCGAGCCAAGTGCGAAACCCGCTCCAGTGATGGCTGTGGTGGCCGCCATTTGGGTCTGACCGACAACGTCGGGAACGGAAGCCACTGGCAATTGCGATGGGACCAGAATCTCTACATCGTCGCTATCTTCAATTACCTGGTGGGGTTGGCTGGCGCGGCTGGTCGCCTTGACCGTGAGATGCCCGTCGGCTCCGGCTGACGTGGACACCGGCACGATTCCAGGGACGACGATTTGCTGGCTCTGGCCGGGCAGGAGGCTTAGCATGCCAGGCACGCCCGAAAGGTCCCACCAGTCGGCCGTTCGGTTATAGGCGAGATCATATGTGTCCGCCCTAGAACCCAGATTCGTAATGGTGAAACTTGTATTCAGCCTTGCCCCCGCGGCAACCTGCATGATTCCAGGCGCGTCTACAGCCACGGCGAACGGCGCCTGAACGGCGGCTGCCATTTCGGGCGTGAGTTCCTGTGGAATTGGCGTCTCAGCAGGCAGAATTCGGTTGAGACTGAGGCCGCCCACCGCTCCTCCAGTGAAGACCAGCCGGTTCCACTCGTTATAGGCATGCAGTTCCTCGAGTGGCGATTCTGGCGTCACAGCAGTGATGTTGATGGTGAGTCCGGCGCCCCGACCGCTTGTCCTGGCCGTCGCTGCGTAGCCCAGCTTGTAATGAGTCCCGGAAGATGTTAACGAATAGGTCTGCACTAACCCTCGATTTACAGTCAGCACTCGGCCTCGGGCCCAAACCGAATCTTCCAGAGGTCCAACGACTACGAACGTGTCGCCCGGTGCATAGCCACTTCCACCGTCCGACAGTGTCGAATTCACAATGCCGTTCGATATAGCTCCGCTGATCTCGGCAGCTACGTTCTTATCGCCACTACGGCCATTACAGTTCCAATCGATCGGACTGTTTACCTTTTCGACCAGGGTTGGAATCGTCGCTCCCCAACAATAAAAGGCCGTTCCATAACTGTCCAATTCTGTTCCACCATTCAGGCCCACGGTTTCGTCGAGCTGGTTTTCGTTTAGCGTTGGAAGGTCAAAGCGCGAGTAATCCAGTTTGCTATAGAGCCCATCCTTCCAGAGCCCAGCCGGAAAGAGGTAGCTCATGATGCTAAGGTGATTCGGCTTGAAGTTGATGTCGTCGGCTCCTCCATGAAGCAGGCCCAAATTATGCCCAAGCTCATGCATGAAAGTCTCAGCCTGGTCCCATTCGGTTCCACGCCGGTCCCTGAAGGATCCGAGACTTACGATGAAATCGCTCTCCTGCTCCGAGCGGCTGATGCCACCCAATTGCGTGCCTTCGAAAGGCGGGATGCTGTGTGCAAACACCGAATAGTGGAACGCGATCTTACGTTCCGGGGGAAAATTAGCGCTTTTGATCTGGTCGAAATCGTACCAATTGTATAGCGGCTTCGTCCCATTGAGATCTTCGACTCCAAGCACGTCGACATGCTTCACAGCCTTGGCCCTGGAGAAATCGCCCCATGTTTCGCCGGTTTCCGCATTCATGACACAATCCCGACCACAATCCACATGCAGGTTGATTCCTTCCTTGTTGTCCGGGTTCATCACCGGGGCGTTACGGAAGGCATCCATCAGCAGGTCGGGTGCGTACCGTTTGAGTTTATGGGAATGGTCGGGCGCCACCATGTAATCCGTCTGAACAAATATGTCCTTGTGCGTCGGGTTGGCGCCCATAGCAGGAAGGTTCAGGAAGTTCGTAGTGCCGTTCGCCGCCTGGACTTGTACGCCATACCGCTCCCAGTCGTCACAAAGGCCGTCCCCATCAGAGTCCCCGCCGTACTTGTAACACACCGCATCGGTCAGTAAGAACGCGTGTTCTTCTCCCTTCAGAATGCCGGTTCCGGCGATCTGGCCATGATCGTTTATGGCGTTTGCGGTTATCAATGTCCATCCCAGTGCGGGATCGACATAATCGTTGAGATCGACAATCCTGTTTGGGTCTCCTTTAATCCAAAGGACTGCATGCTGCGCTCCGGTCGCGGTGTCGGAAAACCCAACTACGTCACCCGAGGTATTGATTGCGCTTGCAGCGCTCGAGCCAAAAAGAATAAGCGAGCCGAGATCCTTGAGGCCGCCGTCGTCTATGAATCCGTGGTATGCAGTGCTTCGCAATTCTGAATAGCCCACCACCACACCGGCTTGGTTGATACCTGTGGGTACTGTGATTACACCCCCTAGCGAGCCTATGTCGTCCGACGCCATTAGCGGCCCGGTACCTGCATGCCGGAATCCATGCTCCGCAGAAAGACCGAATGTACCGAAGATGCCGCCTATAAATGGGAACTCGGGTTGCGGTGACGAGAGGTCATTAGGATCCCAACCAATGCCTATAACGAAGCCCTGATCGTTAATTCTTGTGGCCTTGGACGACGGAAATCCCGGGAGGTACCCAAGCTGGTGAACTGCCTGACCATCGATAATCCAAGCTTCCCATTTGTCATTGACCGCGACAGGAACCTTTACAAATCCAACAGCCTGGTTAATGTCGTTAACGCCAAGCGCGTAGCTGAAGTTTCTGATAGGCAGGACCGCTCCAAGATCGATCGTGTCCTTGCCAAATTGCACGGCTGTGTCGAATATTCCATTTCGCGGGTTACACTTAGGCTCGATGGTTGAAAAACCGACTGCTATGTCAACAGGGGCAACGGGAGTTATATCGAAAGCCGCTGAAAAGCTGAGGATGCCGCTGCATTTACTACGGACTGGTCCGCTTAGCTCTTTCAGACTGCCGGTCGGCTTGTTCGGAGAGTCAGGTTGCCATAAAAACGCGCGTTCAGAATCCCAAGAAAGTGAGAAGGAGTCGCCGCTATACGAACGATGACCGGATTGTCCCACCACCACTCCGCTCGCACTGATCGCGTACGCCTCGCTTGCGTCGTCACGCAGGTCGACACCAGTCTGCGGGTTGTGCACGACTCCAGGCAGGACACCCAGGTCGGTAATCACATATGACGGCACATCGGGGTTGTACACAGGAGGCGATTGTGCCCGGGCATGTTCGGACATCGCTATTCCCAGGAACCCCAGGATGAACAAGGCGCATGCCCTGCTAAGCCGTTTTACCTGTAAAAGATTCACAGTGACGCCTGCCGTTGACCGACCGTCACGCCGCGTGCGGGTTGGCGACTTACGGACGATTTAGAAAGCGGCGAAATCAGCTACAGAAACTGTAAAGTGATTCTACAGGAAAAGCTGTTGCACGTGCTGTGATAGTTCGCCGGGCTTCTCCAGAAGCACGGTTAGTCTACGGAACTGGAACAGACCAGCGGAGATATCGTCCTTGTTGAGGGATTTCGTTGAGGGGATGGAGTTAAGATCTGACCACCTCGCGCAGTTTCTGCATGGCCCAAAGAGGAAGAAAGCGGGGCGTTATTAGTAGATACCGTTTCCACAAGCGTGCCGGTTCTGTGCCCAGACGAAATAGCCACTCCAGGCCGCCGTGCTGCATCCAGGCGGGCGCTTGTCGCGTGCGCCCCGCGTGGAAGTCAAAAGCGGCACCAACCCCAATCAGTGTTACGCCCGGAAAGCACCCTAGGTGCTGGTGCATCCACCGTTCCTGCTTTGGAGCGCCGATGCCGACGAATACGATGTCAGCATCCGAACCCTGTATCCGTTTCACAATCTCGACCTCTTCGGCATCTGTGAGTGGCCGGAACGGCGGCGAATAAGAACCCGCGATTATGAGGCCGGGGAACTGCTTGCACAAGCGCGATTCCAAAACGGGGAGGGTGTCTTTACGTCCGCCATAGAGAAAGATGCGTAACCCGGAGTGAGCCGCCCGCTCGCAAATCCTAAGCATTAAAGTCGGTCCATACACGCGCGGTTGTCCGCTGACCCCGAACGAGCGGAGCGCCCACACGATTGGCATGCCGTCGGGCGTTACTATGTCCGCCTGGGACAGGATCATCGCGAATTCGGGATCATCGCGAGCCACCATGATTTCGTGGACCGACGTGACGCAGACGTATTGCGCAGCGGTTGTTGCGGCCGCTTTCCGCTCCGCCGCCCACTTCGCGCACAAGTCCACGACTTCGGAATAGCTGGTTTTACTGATTCCGGTGCTGACAACCAGTTGCTTTTCGGGTCTCATTCCGCGCACTCTATGAGGCGGACTCGACAAAACGCTTCAGTGCGGCTCTGGCGCTTTCGTACTCTTCAAACAGCTTCTCGGCGTCTTTGAACTCTTTCGTATGCACACACCGGCGGGCGCCCCGATGCTCTGTCGGATATCGCAGGTGAAGCATCTCGTGAAACAGAATGTACCTCACCACCAGTTCCGGCGCATTCTCGGTATCAAGCAGGTTGGTGAGCACAATCGCATTGTGCGACGGGTCATAGTGCCCAAGTGTCGTACGTGACGGACGAAGGCTCCAACCCAACTGGGGACGGGCCATGAGGCCGTGAAAATACTTAAAGTTCAGATCTTCGAAAACCTGTTCGAGGTCATAGAAACGTCCCTTCGCGTCGAGAAATGCCTTTCGTCCACGCTCCTGCTTTACAAGGTGAAGCGTCCGGCGGACATCTGCGCGGTTCAAATACCTGCGGTAGCGCGCCAGAACGCCACGGTCGAGTTCTTTCCGGAAGAGCTTTGAAATGAGGATGAAGGCAAGCGCCTCCTGAATTGGCGCCGGCGCTCCTTCCAGAAGATCGCTGATATCGACTTTGAGGTGCCCGTCTTCCAGCCGGATGCGGCTGTTCGCATTCGCGTATTTACGAAATCTGATTGTAACTTTTGGGGCCGGTGTGCGAGGCTTCAGGGAGCGAAAGACTCGCTGGTAAATCTGCTCGATCGTTTCAAAGAACAGAGCAGTCTCAACGTGCATTTTTCTCAACTGTACCAGCCCCGTGTGGTTGCCGTGAACGGCCTGCACCCGATAAAACCGTGCTTCTAAAACCGTGCTTCGCCGCGGTCGCACGTTATCCTCGGGTCATGCGCGGCCTTGTTTCGCAAGCATGGCGGTCATGGAAGAGCTCGAAAGGCGTGGGACTGCTGGCTGCCCTGGCTCTCGCAGCCGGAATCGGCTCTACCACGGCCATTTACACGGTTGTTCATACAGTGCTGCTGAAGCCTCTTCCGTATAAACAAGGCGAACGATTTGTTGCGCTGTACGGAGCGACATTTAGCGAACCCAAACAGCGCTCATCCTCAACCTACCCGGACATGCTTGCATACCAGCAGCGCACACACAGCTTTGACGTCTTCGGCTGGTTCAAGGTAAGCGATTTCAACCTGACTTCACCCGGTCAACCGCAGCACATCCAAGGTGTTGAAGTCACGCGGGAACTCGTCCGAAATCTGGGTGTGAATCCGATTCTAGGGCGATGGTTTAGCGAGCCGGGCGGCGGATACGTTGCCGTTATTTCGAATGCTCTTTGGAAGCGGCTGAGCGGTGACCCGCGCATCTTGGGTCAGGCGCTCACTTTGAATGGCAAGAAATACGCAATCACGGGAGTCATGCCTGCCTGGTTCCGCTTGCCTGTGGGCGGTCCCGGAACGGAGCAGGTGCATAGCGACGTATGGATTCCGCTCGATAGTCATATTGAAGCCCAGGATCGCCTCTCAAGCATATATTTCGCTTACGGCAGGCTCAAACCGGGCGTAACGCTCACGGCGGCGGAAGCTGACGTCAAGCGCGTTGCAGCGGAGATCGCGCGGGAGGATCCCGCCAGTCATCCTTCTTATACGGCTCGTCTGGACAACCTCCGTCGAATCGTAGTAACCGAAAGCCGGCCGACTCTGCTCCTCCTCTTTGGGGCTGCTGGACTGCTACTTCTGATCACTTGCGCGAATGTATCAGGCTTGTTGGTGGCTCGGTCCATTGCGCGCGCCCGGGAGACCGCCGTCCGCCTTGCTTTGGGCGCTCGTCAAAGCCAACTGGCTGTCCAATACTTTTCTGAAGGCTTGCTGGTTTCGCTCATTGGCGCTTTCGCTGGCGTTTTTCTGAGTTTTGGGCTCGTGCGCCTTGTCGTTTCGCTCGCGGGAGAGTACATTCCACGGGCGGACGAGATCGCTGTCGACTGGACGGTGTTCCTGTTTGCATTCGCACTAGCCTGCCTTGCAAGTATGCTTGCGAGTCTCGCGCCCTTATGGCAGGCAGCGCGTACTCTTCCCAACGAAGTCCTCAGCGACGGCGTGCGGGCATCCGCGGGAGCACGTAGCCGCACGCTATCGCAATCCTTGGTAGTTACGGAAATCGCGCTCGCGTTTACTCTTCTGACGGTGAGCGCCCTCTTGATTACGCAGCTTCGGAGTCTCGCGCGTACACGTTCCGGCTTCGATCCCAACCATGTATTGACGTTTGAGCTTACGGCCACGGACGCACAGTACCCGACTCATGCGAAGTTACTTATTTATCAAAAGAGACTCATCCAGGCATTGGACGCTCTGCCTGGTGTCAACAGCGCTGCATTTGTCAATCAATTGCCGCTTGCGGGATGCTGTTACAGCACGACGATTTTCCCTGAAGGGCGCACGATTGATCCAAAGGCAGTCCAGAGGATCAGTTTCCTCGCCGCGAGTCCTGACTATTTTCGTACCATGCGCCTGCCTCTCCGCAGTGGACGAGTCCTTGGCGAGCGCGACACAAGCGAGAATCCGGTGAATGTTCTGATTAACCAAGCCGCCGGGGTGTATTACTGGCCGAATCGCGATCCAGTCGGCAGCTATGGACATCTCGACAGTCCAAATGGCTCCCGGTTCAAGGTTGTGGGTGTCGTCGGTGATGTGCGAAACGACGGCCTGGACAAGCCGACCGTGCCGGAGATCTATTTTTCAAGCGCGCTCCTGCCAGTAAATCCGATGCACTTCGTAGTGCGCTCTCCCCTGCCTGAAGCGACCCTGGTTCCAGAACTGCGCCGAGCAGTCCAGAGTATCGATCCGGCGCAGCCCATACATGCTGTCATGACAATGCCCGAAGTTGTCGAAGGTTCGTTATCTCTCGAACGCGTAAGCTCCTTCGTGACCGGGTTCTTCGCAATTGCGGCACTCTTACTTGCAATGCTCGGCGTCTACGGAGTGGTTGCTTATTGGGTTCGCCAGAGAACCGTTGAGATCGGTACGCGGATGGCACTGGGAGCCACAGGCCGCGAGGTGCTCACGCTGGTAATCGGTAACGGGGTCAAGATGGCCGAGTGGGGCCTCGCAGTAGGGGTGATGGCGACTGCGGCGGCTACCTGGCTGCTAGTACATAATTTTGGAATTCACGACATCGAAGGCCGTCCTTTCGTCTATTCGGTCGCGATTGTGGGGACTGTATCGGTTGCGGCCTCCTTTTTTCCGGCGTGGCGGGCGACGCTGTTGTCCCCTATGGTCGCGATCCGCAACGAATCCACTTCTCTGTGGGAGAGCGCGCGGCGGAGTATGCGGAGCGCTCTTGGAGAAATTTCTCAGATCATGTCGGCCGGCGGGGAGGAACGGGAGATCGCGGAGGGGAAATTGCTCGCTGAGTTCGTCGAGGCGACGCGCCACGCCGAATCTTATTCGGAGGCCCTACAGGCGTCACTGGCGAAGCTGTGCGATGCGGTGAGCTCCGAATCGGCGATTCTACTTGCGCGCGATCCTGCGCAGCAGTACCGCCAGGCAGTCGCAGTTCCCGCCGGGACCGAGGAAAACTTCGTCCTGCCGCTGGACGGTTTCCTTCTGGGCAGGCTCAGGTTCAACTCCGGACCTTTGCCTTTGACCCCCCGCGATTTTGAGACCTGGCTGCGCTGGGTAGTCGAACACCGCCCGAAGCACGCGATAGAACTGCAAACGTTGCGGGATGCAGGCGTGCGCCTGGCGCTTGCGCTCCGGGCGAGGAATGAGATTGCAGGCGTCTTGCTGCTTGGTGCGCCGACGGTACGAAGCGAATACGACGCAATCGATAAGCGCGTGCTGCGTGCTTGCGCCGGGCAATTTGCGCTCATGATCGAGAACGCGCGGCTCACGGACCGCGTGCTCGAGCAAGAAAAACTGCGCCGCGATCTGGCTCTGGCGGCGGAGGTCCAAAAGCGGCTGCTTCCGGAGAAAACACCGAAGACCGGGCTTGGCGCACTCGCGGCCGTGAGTGTCCCCGCCCGGACCGTTGGCGGCGACTACTACGATTTCCTGGATGTGGGGGATCAACGCATCGGAATTGCCCTCGCCGATATAGCCGGCAAAGGCGTCGCGGCGGCTCTCATCATGTCGGTTGTGCACGCGTCGTTACGTATCATTGCGAGCGAGGGAAACATTTCGCTTCCGGAACTTGCCGCGAAGATGAATCGCTTCCTGTATCGGTCCACGAGATCGAGCACCTATGCCACTTTTTTCTACGGACAAGTGGATGAACGGACCCGGGAGCTTCGCTACGTCAATGCAGGCCACAATCCGCCGTATCTTCTGCGCCGAATTCGGGCGGAGTTGGGCGGCCCGTCTGAGGCCTCAATTCTGCAAATTGACGAGCTGTCAACCGGGGGCACGGTCATCGGAATGTTTCCGCAAGCGAACTATGAGGAGGCCAAGGTCGACTTGCGCAGCGGAGACGTACTGGTCCTGTTCACGGACGGCGTGACCGAAGCGCTGAATCCGGATGAGGAAGAATTTGGCGAAGCACGGTTAAAGGATCTGTTGCGTAAAGTGGCTTATTTGCCTGTGGAGGAGATGTCGTCGCAGATCTCGCAGGAACTGAGGCGATGGATCGCTCATGCCGAGCAGCATGACGATCTCACGTTCATGGTGATGAAGGTAAGCTAGCCAGCCTTACCGTCTGCCGCCACCATGACCGCCGCCGTGTCCCGCGAATCCGCCCACGTGCCCGCCTGAGCCGCCCCGATAACCGTATCCTCCGCGGTAGCCGTAGCCGCCGTGGTAGCCATAGCCACCGCGGTAGCCGTATCCGCTCCGATAACCATACCCGCGCCCATAGTAGCCGCGATACCGATACGGGTACGCACGATAGTAATGGCCGTAGTAGCCGCCCCAATATCCGACATACGGATACACGTACGCGTACGGATGGTAATACGAATACGCGCAATTCGGATAGGCGTATGGATCACAGGGATATGGGTAGCTGTAAGCGTATGGATAAGCCGGATACGGGTAGACAGGCCCGACGCCGAATCCGAACGCCACTACGCCTGCATGAGCTTGCCTCGGGCTAAACAGAACGAACGTCGCCGCGAGGACGACTATTCCCAAACCCAATCGCTTCATACCCGCCTCCCTGGTTGGTAGACGCGCCGCACTCCGCCCGGGGTTTCGATCACAAACTCTTCGGCGCAACTAGCTTCCTATTATTTCAAAACCTTACATGCCCCCGGTGAATGCGTCCTGCAACCACATGCCGTAGCTTGCGGACAGGAAATCTCTATGCGCAAAACCCAGAAAATTTCTTTATTTGCGATGTCTGCTCTCGCATTCGTGATCGCGGCCGGCTGCGATCCTCAGCCTAGCCATCCGAACCAATTGAACGCGTTCGATGGCGCGGCCTATAACTCACTCACCCTCGCGCACGCAGCGCTGGCCTCGTTCCGAGCCCAGATTTCGTCAACTGCCCCGCAGTATATTCCGGCATTCAATGAAGCCGTTGCCGGTTACGGGACTGCTTTCGATGCGTACGCGCGCTTCCGGGCGCAAACTGGTAATCAAGCCGCGGCGGGCACGGCTCTTGCCAGTCTTACCGCCAGCATTGTAAGTCTGGAGAACGCCTTCATCACCGGCATTCGTGCGAATTCTCAGGAAGCAGAAATTCGGCACAGGGCTTCGATCATCCGGGCGCGCGCGAAAAAGAATTTGACGGTATCCGATATTCTTACCGAGCTGCAGATTGCAGCCGCCCTCGCGGGAACGATTCCTGCAGGGCAGCCGTACTCGCAAATCGCTGCAATCGTGATCGAGGCGACGACGCGGGCGCTCGAGGCCGAGAAGGCCACAACGGGCCAGCCGATCGATTTGGCCAGCATTCAGCCCGTACTTCCGATTCAATAAGCGACGGCCGCTTAGTAGAGACAAAAACTTGCATGCGCTCAAATGGAGTTAGCGCATGTTAACTCAGGCGAACCACTGGCTGGAGTTTGTGGCGACTGCTGTCGATGCCGTTCTACTGCTGCGCATACTGTCCCTCAAACTCCACCGCACTTACACCTTCATAACGCTGGCTGCGGCGGTCGCTGTTTTGATTGACGGGGTCATGCTGTGGCTTGGCTCCGGCTCCAAGGAATTCGCCAGAGTTTTCCTCTACTCACGGTTTCTTTACGGCTTCATCTTCCCGGCTGCCGCTTGGGATGTCTTCGAGGAAATCAGATCGCGGGTGGCAAAGCTTCGCAGGCTCGCCATTTTTCGTCTCATTTCCAGCCTGATACTCGCCGCGATCTTTGGTTTCATGATCGTCGGGTTTGCGGGCGTGGAAGACGAATCCGGCGGACCAGCCTTGCTGCCGACGCTGGCATTCGTCATTTGGGCGGCGGCAGCCACCGCGAGCCTTGCTTTGTTGTGGTCCATGCACAGGGCGATCCGGGCGCAGAACATTGAAACACCCAGGAACACTTTTATCTGGCTTGTTTTCTTTCAGCTCGCCCTGATAGGGGAGGTTCTTGCCTGCCTGTTTACAATTTCCGCGCCCTTATTGAGTGCCTTTGTTCGCGAGCTGCTTGCGTTTGTGCTCACCCTCTACGGCGTTTCAATCACGGTCTGGTGCGTGTTGAAGCTCAGAGCTATCCCTTCGGATCTGGCCTCCGCACCGGAAAAGGCGAAGTTGTAAACCGCGGAAGCGCTATGCCAA
>DATBHS010000015.1:0-5874 GCA_036557345.1 Bryobacteraceae bacterium | reverse complement strand
CAGTTACTGCGGCCATTGAGGAAACCGCTCACGCTGGTTGTGAACAAGATCGACACGAAAGCGCGCGAAGACCTGGTTCCGGAGTTCTATTCGCTGGGCCTCGGGGATCCTTTCCCGATTTCGGCGGAGCACAAGCTCGGGTTGGGCGAGCTGTTGGATCATGTCACGGCTCCGTTCGCGCAGCCTGAACTCGAGCCCAACGCCGCAGAGGAGGACAAAAAACGTCGAATCAAGGTGGCGATAATCGGGAGGCCAAACGTCGGCAAGTCGACCATGCTGAATGCTCTTGTCGGATCGGAACGCGCCATCGTTTCGCCGGTCGCCGGAACGACCCGCGACGCGGTGGATGAAGCGGTGGAGGAAGGCAACACACTGTATCGTTTCGTCGATACCGCCGGCATCCGGCGCAAGGGCAAGACCCATGAGATGACGGAGAAACTGAGCGTTGTCATGGCCCGGCGCCACATCCGCATGGCGAACGTCGTGCTCTTGATGCTGGACGCGACTGAGGGCGTGGTCGCCTCCGATGCCACGATTGCCGGCTATGCGCACGCGGAAGGGCGGGCCGTGATCCTGGTTGTTAACAAGTGGGATGCGGCTGAAGGTAAGGGCAAGCGCGCCTTCACGGAAGCGATTCGGGATCAGCTCAAATTCCTCGATTACGCGCCCATCATCTTTGCATCGGCCAAGAACGGCGAAGGCATTCGACGGATTATGTCGACCATCCGGCGGTGTTTCGATGCCGCCTCCCAGCGTATCGGCACGGGCGAGTTGAATCGTTTCGTCGAGACACTGAAATTTGACAGCGATATTCGCATCTACTACATCACGCAGGCCTCGATCCGGCCGCCGACATTCATTGTGTTCACCGGCAGCGCCGGCGCGCTTCATTTCTCGATCGAGAGAAACCTGATCAACCGGCTTCGGGAGCAGTTCGGGTTCGAGGGTACGCCGATTGTGATCAAGACGAAAAGGCGCTAGAACTGCCACGTGATGCGGATTGCAGCCTCATTCGCGGTCGCGGCGCTCAGCCAGCTTGCGGCCTCGTTGCTTTCGGCCCAGGCGGCCGGACCCGCGGCTGAAGCAGAACGGGCCAGGCAGCTTGTCGTGAGCGGGAAACCCGGCGAAGCGATCCCGATTTATCTGCAGCTCGTTCGAGCCTATCCTTCCAGCCCGGACCTGCTTTTTAATCTCTGTATTGCTGAATTCCAGGCAAACCGCTACCGCGATGCTGCGGATCATGCGCGCGCCGCTTTGGAGCTGAAGCCGGACCTGGCGCCTGCGGATCTCTTCCTGGGCTCGAGTTACCTAGCTTTGGGAGAGGACGCAAAGGCCGTAGAACCGCTGAGGAAAGCAGTCAGTGACATGCCGGGCGATCGAAATGCTCCGCTTGCGTTGGGCGAAGCCTTGCTCGGGTCCAGACAGTACGAGGAGGCTCTGGCGCAGTTCCGGAGCAGCTCCGAACGCATGCCGGAAAGTGCGCGCGCATGGTACGGATTGGGGCGAACATACGATGCGCTTGCCGGTCAAGCCGCCGATCAGGTAAAGGCAAAATTTCCGGATTCAGCATATGCGTCGGCTCTCGCCGGGGATGCCTACTTGAAGCAGCGCCGGTATGGCAGCGCATTCGCGGCCTATCGGGAGGCGCTTGCCAGGGGTCCCGTGCTGCCTGGAGTTCACGCTGGGCTCGCGCGCGTCTATAAAGAAACCGGACATGCGGAATGGGTCGTCGAGGAGCAAGCGTGGGAGGATAAGCTTCCGCCGGCAACGAAAAGCGATACGGGTCCTGCTGCCTATTACTGGTCGTCGAAATCATACCGGGAGCTGGCAGCGCAGGCTTATGAGCGGCTGCTTCACTTGCCGCCGTCTCTCGAGAGCCAGTTGCATCGGGCGCGTTCTCTCGATGACGAAGGCCGGCACCGCGAGGCCTCGGCCGAATGGCGCACGGCGTTGAAACGAGCGCCCGGGAACATGAATGTGCAGCGGGGGCTTGCCTGGGCGCTGTATGAGAGCCGTGACTACGATTCCGCTTTGCCGGTCGTGCGGGACATGCTAAAGGAGAGCCCGGAATCGGCGGACGCGAACTTCCTCTATGGCGCGAGTTTGCTTAACCTCGCTCAGCCCCATGCGGCCGTACCCTACTTGCAAACCGCCATAAAAGAAGACCCGCAAATGCAGGCTGCCGAGTCGGCTTTGGGACAGGCGCTTCTGGGCGATGGACATCCGGAGCAAGCGATTCCGTATTTGAAGGCGGCCGTCCTCCACGACGAAGATGGCAATGCTCATTTTCAACTCTTCCGCGCTTACCAGTTGACCGGCAATAGCCTGCTAGCCCGGGAAGCGCTCGCCGCGTATAGGCAGTTTCGAACGTCCCTGGATCAGCAACGCAAGATCGAAGAAGGTTCGCAAATCAAAGCCCCTTGACGGGAAGTTTTGGTAGAGCAGGCGCTTTCGCCTGCTGGGGACTTTAGTCCCGCTTATGTCCCCGGCTCTCTAACTTCCAGAATCTGGTTCGTCCTCACATTCGTAAGCTGTTGCCGGATCCCGCTCGGCCATCGAATTACGATCCTATCGAGCACCGTTTTGGTGTCGGTGCCGAAGTGCACGCCGAAATGGCTGGACGAAGCATATCCTACGGCCGTTGTCATGTGATTGGATTGATCGCCGATTCGGATTTCGGCGCCGATACCATCGCGGTTACTTTTTGTTCCTGTTAAATGGAGAATCAGCCACGTGTTCTGTGCGGGTGAAATGTTCTCCCAAAGTTCGGGCACATCTCCGAGAGAAGATACGACTACGTCCACGCGGCCGTCACGATTGAAATCCGCGAAGGCACAGCCGCGATGAGCGCGCGCAACTAAAAAATCGGAACCGGCTGTCGACGAAACGTCCTGAAAGGCGCCGTCGCCGCGATTCTCGAATACACTGTCGTGTTGCTTGTATGTGGTGGCTTCGAAGGCTTCCACTCTGTCGTCTACGTGAGCATTCGCGCTGAACATGTCTTTCCACCCGTCGTTATTCAAATCGAACAGCCCAACTCCCCACCCGCTGTATGGCCTGCTGATCACAGCAAGCCGGCTCGTGTAGCTGCCATCGGCGAACCGGCCTTGCCCGCGATTCCGAAAAAGCGGAAAGGTTTCTCCAAACAGGGCCGTGCTGCCGATATCGGGAAAGCCGTCATTATTGTAATCGCGGAAGTCGGTTCCCATGGCGGAGATCTCGTTCCCGTTATCCAGCAGGGCCGTTCCCGCCTCGAAAGCCACTTCCTCGAATCGCCCGTGACCTAGGTTGTGAAACAGAAAGTTCGGGACCTTGTCGTTAGTCACGAAGATGTCCATGTGCCCGTCCTGGTCGTAATCGGCGATGGCTGCCGCCATTCCTTTGCCGGCGTGCGCAGCAATGCCGGATTCCAGCGAGACGTCCTTAAAAGTCCCGTTGCCCTCATTGTGGTAAAGGCGGTTGGGAAGCCCTTCAAAGAACCGCGGATGGCAGTAGACCCTTATCTTGCCGCTGCTATCTCCGCAAAAGCGGTCGAAACTCTGTGACCATTGAACGTAATTCACCACAAACAGGTCGAGGCGGCCGTCGTTATCGTAATCGAGCCAGACCGCGCCGATCGACCACGGGTCGCTTTTAACCCCGGCTTTCGCCGTAACGTCTTCGAATGTGCCGTCTCCGCGGTTGCGATACAAGATGTTTTTCGCGACGCCCGCGACAAACAGATCGACATGGCCGTCGTTATCGTAGTCACCTGCAGCAGCGGCCATCGAGTAACCTGCGCCTCCGACGCCCGCTTGCGCGGTCACGTCTTTGAAGTGAAAATTCCCGAGATTGCGGTAGAGCCGGTTCCGGTACTTCGGTGCGTTCTTTTCAAGTGATGGGAGAGCGGCGCCATTGGTGAAATAAATGTCTGTCAAGCCGTCCCCGTCGTAGTCGAACGTGGCCACTCCTCCGGCCATGGTTTCGACCAGATGCTTGCGCGGGGTTGGCGAGTTTTCGAGGACAAAATCGATCCCGGAAGCCAGAACCACGTTGCGAAACTGGATGGGACCGTTTCCTGGGCTGGGCGGCCCAAACGAGGCAAGCAGCATGGCAACGGCGGAAACCAGAAGGATCCAGATTCGCCGCATCCACTCAGAGTAACGAATGAGCCGATCGTAACGCTCAAGCCTGGTCGACTTGCCCGACGGATACGAGAGGAGCCCGCGAGAGCACTCGATGGACGTCTTAGGCGGGTCACCAGGCCCGGGTTAGCCTCACAGTGCGAATGCTTCGTAATAGACTATTTTGCCGCTACTTCACCCAACCGCGTGCAGCCTCCTTTGCACGGCGGTGGTACATCAGGTCGAACTTCGCGTTCGATTTCTCATAGCAATCCGGAATAGGTTCGCCTGGATAGAGCAGGGATCGAATTACGCGCCGCGCCTCTGACGGGCTCGCCTCGGTTGCGCCCGCACCCAAATCAAAATACGCGGGGTTCGGTGGCGCCAATTTTAAGTCAACGAGTTCGACGTTGGTCCATGACACAAAGGCCCCCTGCGCATCTTTCCACTTATGATGCTCCTCCAGTACTGCGCAACCCAACGAGGGAGCCACATAGAACTCCGCCTCTTCGGACTTATTAATTTGTCTTAGCTTTTGAACCATAACACCTGAAAGCTCAGTCTGGCCATAGAGCTGAGAGGCGTTATACGCACGCCGGCAGTCATCCAGCACTGGAAACGACACCCAGTTTCGAACTGCCTCGGGCGGCGCAGGGTACGTCGTGCGTATGTTTGCGTCGACTTGAACCGTCACCTCGGCATTGTCTTTCGGACTGCGATAGCTTGCCGTGGTTACTGTTCGTCCTTTGCGGGTCTCTTTAATGATGGACCCGGAGATTCCGTCCTTTCTGCGAAAATAAGTCTTTGTTACTGAACTGGGCTCAAAGGGTAAAGGTATCCCGTTCAACATGCCCACTTTCTCAACAGTTGTATACTCGAACTCCGTTAAGCCCTGCGCGTGTACGGCCTTTTTTGTATAAATGGCCAAAGCGACGGTGACAGCAGCAATTATTACCAAAATCTTTTTCATGGTTAGCCTCTAGGACCTAAAACCTTAGCGTCCTAACCGTGGCAAGGACAAAAACTAAACTGACAGTCACTCGCCGTACCGCAGTAATCTACAAACGCCCCGTCGCAACAGTTGGGGTCGGCATTACAGGTTTCGCCGCAGATCAGAATGTTGCTGCAGAGGAACGTTTCATTGCAATTGATCACGACGCAGGTGTGACTTGGACCGGGGCAAGAGGCATCGGTTCGCGTCGTGCAGCTCATCTTACAGAAACCGCAGAACTTGTCGCAAGCTGCACTCGCCGGTCGGCTGGTCACCAGAAATGTGCCGGCTAGAGCAATCACGGCGAGGAGGATACAGCTCAAAGTATCAAGCTTTCCTCTATTAAATCGATGGAACATCAAAGTTTTCGTCCTTCGAAAAAAGACGCTGGCTGACTAGGATCTTCTCTGTGGGACGGATGTTACTCTCAACGTTGCGTCGATTGCAATAATCGAAAACAATTAGAAAAGCACACCCGGAAAACGCATCGGGAGACGATTCTTTGAATCCATTTCAACGAAACCAGGATTCCTAATTTGCCCGGTTGATAACCGCTGCCCCATTCCGAGCGGAAACGCGTCTCGGGGTCACAAGCCAACTGCACGCCAAGCTCACCTCTTGGCCCATGAATCCCGCCCGGTCATCTATGAGAGCGCTGCCGCTGTCAACAACGAATTTGAGCGTAAATCGGTGCCGACAGGCACCGATCGGACGGAAGCAGATACACTTCCAGTAGCCGGACGGAGGATAGCGCCACGCTGGAGAGCGAACCGAGCGCCG
>DATBHS010000014.1:0-39626 GCA_036557345.1 Bryobacteraceae bacterium | reverse complement strand
CAAGATGAACGAAACCTACGGGCAGTTGTTCGGCCCGAACCCACCGGCGCGCACAACCGTTGAGGTCGCGCGGCTGCCGCGCGATGTGGGTATTGAAATCGAAGCGATCGCGATCGATCCGAAGCACAAGTACCCATTCGCGAAATAGGTGCGTTCCTGCTACTTCGGCGCATCCGCCGGCTTCAAAGGCGGGTGCGCGCTGTACTGTTTCTGCGGCGGCTTGAGCTGGATATCGACCGTTTTCTCTTCGCCCGCTACCTCCATCTTTTCGCCGTAGGTTTGATAGCGGCTGCTGATCACCTGTAGCTGAACGGTTCCCTCCGGTACCGGCGGAAAGTGTGCGGTTCCTTCCTGGTTGGTCTTCACTTCCCAATGGATCGGCTTGCGTTTGCCGAGCTTCATGACCTGGTGCGAACCGACAAAATCCAGAATCACGGCGGCATTCTCCACCGGTTTATCGTACTGATTCTTCACATTGACCTTGATGGTAGTCTTCTGGTCGCCTGCCGCGAGTGCCGCAGCGCACGCGAGCAGGGCTACGGCCAGAGTGATTCGAGCCTTCATGTTAAGAATTATCCCGTAACAGGAAGGGATGGAGAGCCGCAGGCGAAAGCGCCTGCTCCACCAAATCTTACGGCGCCAACCTCCGGTCATAGTGAATGCTGCTGGAGTTCGTATCGCTGATCGTGTTGGCAACCACCGCGCCGAACCAGGCTCCCGTGCCGGAAAGGTTCACGTTCGCGTTCGGCGCGTAGATCAGGCCGTAGGAGCTAGATGCTCCCGCTATCTCCAGGTTCTTGGTCCCGCCATATAGGATCAGCAGACTTCCTGAGGCTCCAAAGGCCCCGGTAACGCTTCCGCCGGACAGATCCAAAGGTTTGCCCGGGCCTGTACCGGCCAGACGGATCACCACCTGGCCAGGAGGCGAAACGGTCACCTTCGCATGCTGCCTGAGCGACAGCGAATTGATGGTGTAAGTGCCCGGCGATAACGTAACTGTGGAGCTTCCGAGCACGGCAATGTCGCCGTACGACCCAGGCGTCAACAACTGGCTGGAATGGATATTCAGATTCGAACTGCCCGCACTTATGCCGGCTGGAATCGTGAACGGGACCACCGCCGGAAGGTTCGAATAACCGCCGGTGACGGTGGCGTTTCCGGAAACGCTAATGCCGGGACTGCCGTTCACGCACGTTCCTGTCGCCGGAGTCGGCGCGAAGACCGTGCCGTCTATTTGAGACCGTCCCTGTAAGCGGGCGTTCCCGTTTACTGCGACATTCGCGCCGAACTGCGACTTGGTGGATTGATAGTCTCCCTGGCTGGAATCGAAGCTGTCGATCAGAGTCGTGCCTGATAGCGAAACGGCGCCGCATCCGGTGTTGGTGGCGTAAACGGCATAGTTCAAAATGCCCGTACCCGCGAGAGTAATCACCTGCGTGGATAGCGCTGCGTGATCGTTGTCGGAAATGGTTAGAACAGCCGGCCTCGAACCCAGCAGCGCCGGTATAAAGCTCACGGTAACGCTGCACGTTGCACCCGGGTTGAGAGACGCTCCACACTCCTGGGCCGTCTTGTTGATAGCGTAATCGCCAGGATTGGATCCACCCAACGAGATGTTACTGATGAGCAGAGGCGCATCGCCGATGTTCTTTATGACGATGGTTGCCGGGGCGCTCTTGGACAGAAGGTTCTGAAAATTGAACCCCAGATTTTGCGGCGACATGCTGATGACCGGGATTGGAATGACGGTCAAAGAGACGGAGGCGCTGACTACCTTGTAGTTTCTGGAATCATTAGGCGTAAATGTGACGGAAAGCACCTGCTGTCCTGCGGGGAGCACGGCGCCGGTTCCCGGGCTGTAGACAAAAGTTCCTGGAACAGAAGCGGAGGCGTTAAGTTGTAGGGGGCCAAGAGGCGTGCCGGAAATGATGGCGGCCGGCGCGGGCCAGGTGATGGATGGCGCGGCGGGCACTATGGTTAACGCGTGGCTGGTGTCCGCACTGTTGGCAAATTTCGGCGTGGCCGCTTCGAAGACCGCTTTGAAGAAATAGGTTGCGGCCGGTAGTCCGGGCGGCAATTTGATGGGGGCAGTTGCCCTCCCGTTCTGTAGGGGCCCTTGTACTAGTTGCTCGAAAGCCCCAGCGGTTGCAACCAGGAACTTGACAACCCCGCCGCTCAGCGGCGCTCCGTTCGAGGTTACCGTCGCTGACAGCACCACACTTTGTCCGTTCGGGCTATAAGACGCCGTGACATTATCCGCCAGGACGGTTGTCGGTACGGCGAAATGCCCCGTAATGGTTTGCGGGGCGCTTACCCGAAAAGGGGCCGACGCTTTGAATTGGTCAATCACGTTATCCGTCCAGCCGGTAAACACGAATCCCGGCTTGGGCGTGGCGATGAGGGTGACGAGGGAACCGTCGGGATAGAAGCCGTCGGGAATGGGAGGATCTATCGCAACCGTTCCTCCGGGCGTCGCGTTGAGAATCACTTGGTGCGCCGCTTCGAAATTTGCTGCGTATGTAACCATATCGCTCGATATGGTAATGGCTCGCGCGTCGGATAACGTCCCATCGGACCAGCCGGAGAATGTGTACCGAGTTTGAGGCGCCGCTCCGGGTGAAGTCGTGAACCCGCCGCCGACAACGTATTGCGGAGTCGGAATCACAAGTGTGTGAGTAGAGTTGAAGTTGGCGGAGAATTCGAAAGGCGTCGAACGCAACCCTGAATCCGCATCAACCAGCAGTCCCGGTGTGTTGGCAGTCACGGCGAAGGATAAGGGACCGACCGCGTACGGCAGGATGGCGGCCGTGCTCGGCGCATAGAAGGAATCGCCGGCGTACACCGCCCGCAGATAATGCAGTCCGGCCGGAAGCGTCACCGGCGGGAAGAGCACGGTGTCGGCTGGCGGCGGATTTTCGTCGGGATTATCTACGATCAGGTTCAGCGAACGAGTGGCGAGAACGGTCGTGCTCTGTTGAGCCGTACCTGGATTGAAGACCTCCTGGAGCGTAACCGGGCCGGTGATGGCCACAGGGCCATCGACTTGACGAACGAATGTGTACGTGGCGACGGCTTTGAAGTTGATTTGCTGTCCGGGAACGGCACCGCTTGCGGGCGTCGCCGTCAATGTAATCGTATTTGCTTCTTTCAAGCTCAGTACGACGGGAATGTCGACCTCATCGTCGGCGTTCGGCGTGGTGATCTGGATGGTCGCCTGTTCAAATGAATCCGTTGTGTTGCTGAGGGCTGTCGAATTGAAACTGTAGTTCAGTGTGGCCATCCCAAACTGGTCAAACTGGTTTGCAGCCGGCAGCACGTTCAACCAGTTCTGCAAGGTGGAAAAATTTCGATTCGTTACGGTCAGTGCTGTATTCGGCTGACCGTATACGGTGATCGTCCCGGACGGAGGCGTCGAGCCGCGAGGCGCGACAAGGTCCAGCGAATTTGGGCTGGCGCCCTTCCAGGGGCTGACCCGGTAGAGTTTGCTGGTAAAGCCTGAGGGAGCACTCGAGAAAGAAGGTGTGAAGCTGAGAGCGCCATTCGGGGGAAGCGTAATCGCATCGCCATTACTCGCAAACAGAAAAGCGGTTGACGGAGCGGCGGCCGTGTCTACGCACCGGTCGACGAAGCTCTTGTTGGTTACATTCGTGGGCAAAGTGCGGTCGGAATAGAGACAGCCTGTGGTATCGGTGGGCAGATTACACGTCGAACCAGTTAAGCCGCTGATTCCCAGAGCGAGGGGCCCGGGAATGCTAACGGCGCCTGTGTTGGTCACCGTTATCGGACCATTTCCGGTGGCGGTAGCGAAGCTCGATACGTCGATCAGGCGCTGGTTAATAACCTTGCGGCAACCCTTCTGCCCAAAGGCGAACGCCGGACCCTCTGTCGTATGGCCTTTAGAGTCCCAAGTCGGCGGAGCCAGATTCGTGAATTGAGGAGTGGCGTCCAGATTGGCGCCTCCCGGAGTGCTTCTCCATTCGAGAGACGCGACGTCCAGAAACATCTTCGATGTCCGTACCGCAAAGAAGTGCCCGCGTCCACCGCAGGCGGTGTCGGAGGCGTTCAAACAGGGATCTTCTCCCCCGGTTCCACCGACGAAGTCGTCGATGTGCGTCTCAGGGCCGCCGTCGGAAACCGAAAAATCGAATATCCCGGTCGCATGGATATGTCCAGTGAACATTCCGATCACGTTGTAGTTGCGGATCGCGGCCCAAAAACTCTCCCGATCGGACTGCTGCCACCATTCTCCGTTCGTCGAGAAGGCATCGAGACCGAAATGCTGGAAGAATATGACAGGTTTTCGCGAGTGGCCGACATTGTTGGCGAGATCGTTCTTCAACCACTCGAGTCCGCTCGCGTGAGTATCCGTGGTCTTGCTTCCCAGTTCCGTGTCCCCGGCCCATTTGTTCAGTTGGACAAAGTGAACTCCATTCCAATCCCATGAGTAGTTACCGCTTCCTGTATCCAGACTGGCGCCGCACGAGTTGTGATCTTTAACGTAATCAAACATTCGCTTCGCGCAGTTATTGAATCCGCAATCATTGCCGACGTCGTGATTCCCCAACCCGATGAATACCGGGATCTTAGCGGATTCGTTGATTAATCCCTGCTCATAGAGCAAACGGTATGCGCCGAGCTCCTGGACCTGTCCGTCATGAGCGTTATCGCCCGTCGAAATGATCGCGGCGGGAGAATGTATCGGCTCATCCGGAAAACCTACACCTCGCGGCCAGTGGACTCCGGCCGCGGCGAAGTTATTCATCATTGTGATGTGACGGACATGATCTTCATCGCTTACGGTTGATTTGCCGAAGTGAAGATCCGTGGAGGTGAAGAACGTGTCAGATGGCTGGATCTGGCCGAATTTGTACTTGCTAAGCTGCCCGGGACATTCAAACGGCTCGTCGATATCCAGCGAATGGCCGGGCAGGTTGCATAGAATCTTGCCCGTGTATGCGTCGTCTCTGAGGATGTTACTACCCGGGGCAGTACAAGTGGGTACGACCTCGCACGCGGCAAGTCCCGGCGAACCGCAGAAGCCGTTTGGGTCCCCTCTGCGTTCGATGGTTAGATATTGGCCTTGCGCGGCCTGACAAGATAAAAGAGTAAAAACAAGGCATGCGTGCCCGAGTGTTAGGGTCTTCATATCGCTGAGCCCCAATCCTCATCGCAAATCGGTTTACTTGGCAGTGAGAACGAGTTAGTCGGGGGTAACTAACCCCGAATGAAATGCGAAAGACGGGGTCAGCGCGCTCGTTTGTCTCTGTGCTATAAACGAATCTCAATCAGTTCGTTGTGGCGTCGTCCAAGGTAGTCTCGTTAAGCGACGAGGCGGCACTCGTTCGAAGGGCGTTGCAGCGAGTTCTCGCCAGTCCGGAGTTCGCGCACTCAGAGCGGATGTGCCGTTTCCTGGAATTTACGGTCGAAGAAAAGCTAGCCGGGCGCGCGGTCAGTCTAAAAGAGACACTTATTGGAGTTCACGTCTTCGACCGCAGGCCGGGGTACGACCCGAAGATCGACGCAATCGTGCGAGTAGAGGCGCGGCGGCTGCGAAACAAGCTGCTCGAATATTCGCACGCCCACCCGGCGGAATGCGTTTATATCGAGTTGCCGAAAGGTAGTTACGTTCCGGAGTTTCGCTGGGCCGGCGTTTCCGCCCCAGCCATTGATGCCGGAGCCAGACCATCCACAATCCGCAAAACCTGGCTTCGTGTAGGGGGGATTGTCGCGGCGGCAGCCCTGGCCGCTTTCATTGGACGCGTCATGTTGCGCCATTTCAAGCCCTTCTACACTGCGATGGAAGGCAGGCCGCTGACCGCTTACCCCGGTTATCAAACCGGACCTTCCTTTTCTCCCGATGGGCAACAGGTTGCCTTTTGTTGGGGCGGTCCCGGCGGTGGACTGGATGCAGTCTGGATTCAACCAGTAGACGGCGACACTCCCAAACGCCTAACCCACAGCCAGGCCCTGGAATCTCGCCCAGTGTGGTCGCCAGACGGGAAGCAGCTCGCCTTTTTGCGCGAAGTGGGTACCGGACGCCGATCGATATACGTGATCAGCGCTTCGGGGAATGAGGAGAAGAAGATCGGTGAAATGTCCGACAATGGCACGCCGGGCAGGATCGATTGGTCTCCCGATGGAAGATCTCTGATTACATCCGACATGAAATCGCCTGACGGTCCATCCGTAATTGTTCGCTTGTTACTGGGCACCGGGAAAACGGAACAAATTACTGCGCCGCAGGATGCCTTTCCCGGCGACACAGAGCCTGCCTTCTCGCCGGATGGCCGCGCAATAGCGTTTCGGCGTTCAACAGGTGTCGATGTAGAGGACATGTATCTGCTTTCAACGCCGCCTCCGACATCTCACCTGCCCGTATCCAACGATCTGGTGCGCCGGATCAGTTTCGACAACCGCGCCATCCGAGGCTTTGCCTGGTCGGCGGACGGGCGTTCCTTGATCGTTGCCTCGTCCAGGGCCGGAAGCCTTCACAGCCTGTGGCGCTTTCCTGTTTCCCGGGGTGCGCCGGCGCGCTTAACGGAGGCCGGCATCAGCGCTATCCTGCCTGCCGCTTCTCGAGCAGGGAACAGGCTGGCGTATGTCAAGGTTTTAGCCGACACAAACATCTGGAAAATGGCAACTGTGCCGGGAGTTCCAGCAAAAGTACTTATAGCCTCTACATTGCTCGATTCCAGTCCCCAGTTCTCGCCTGACGGCAATCGCATCGCGTTTCGGAGCGACCGGTCGGGGAATAACGAAGTATGGATGGCGAACGCTGACGGTTCCGATCAGCGGCAGATCACACACTTCAACGGACCGCTGACGGGCAGTCCACGATGGTCGCCGGATGGCGCATATCTCGCGCTCGAATCCCGGGATGCTGGTAACGCAGACATTTACATTCTCCCGCCCGAAGGAGGTACACCCCGGCGCTTCACGACGAACACTGCGAATGATATTCTTCCGAGCTGGTCGAGAGACGGAAAGTCGATCTACTTCGCGTCCGACCGCAGCGGAAAATGGCAGGTTTGGAAGCAGGACGTTGCGGGCGGCGAGGCGCGCCAAGTTACAAAGGGCGGCGGCTTCATGGCTTTCGAATCGTTCGATGCCCGCTTCGTATATTTCTACCGGCATCATCCGGAGCCGGCCATCTGGCGCTTGTCGCTGGCGACGGGAGAGGAAACGCCAGTGGTTTCGTTGAAGTGGCACGAGATGTGGGGAAACTGGGCTGTCGGCAAGCGCGGGTTGTTCTTCCTCGACTACAACAAGACAGCCGATCTGCCTATTGCCGCAATCAAGTTTCTAGACTTCCGCACAGGAACAATCAATCAGCTCGAGTGGACGTCACGGAAGCCAACTACCTGGAACACCGGCCTGGCGCTCTCGCCCGACGAACACTGGCTTCTCTACTCGCAAGTCGATGGAGCCGGCAGCAATATCATGCTGGCGGAGAATTTCCGCTAAAGAAAATAACTAGGCAACAAATTACGGCGCGAAGTAACCACATGGAGGCGGGATTCGTTTTTTAGTTACATCCCCGTAAGACGCGGGCGCTTCACCCCAATACCCGAAACCCCCAAGCGCCCGCACCCCCAATTTCGCGTTAGCCCTGGGAACGATTTGGCCATTTTGGAAAGCGCGCAATTGATAACTTCCGAATAAATATTTGAACTTCAGATGCATTGATAACTTCCGAATAAATGTCCGAACTCCAGATGCATTGGCAGCCCGCTGCTGTATGGGTCATTTCTCTTGCGTCCATCTCGCTGGTACTCATACGGCCAAAGGGATGGTCCGAAGCCTGGTGGTCGAGCGCCGGCGCAGGGGCGCTGGCCCTGTTGGGATTGGTGCCTGCCACCGCTGCGGCGCAGGCCATAGGGAAGGGAACGGACGTTTATCTGTTTCTCGCAGGCATGATGGTGATATCTGAACTCGCACGCCGGGAAGGCGTGTTTGATTGGGTGGCCGGCCACGCGGTGCGCGCTTCCGGAGGATCTCAAACTCGCCTGTTTCTCCTGATCTACTGCGTCGGAGTTGTGGTTACGGTTTTGCTCTCCAATGACGCGACGGCGGTCGTTTTGACGCCTGCGGTCCAGGCTGCCGTCAAAGCCGCGAAAGCGGAGCCTTTGCCGTATCTGCTCATTTGCGCTTTCATTGCTAATGCTGCGAGCTTCGTGCTTCCGATCTCGAACCCCGCGAATCTCGTCGTTTACGGCAAAAGCATGCCTCCACTGGGTCACTGGCTGGCGACCTTCACGTTGCCCTCGCTATGCTCCGTGGTTGCGACTTTTGTTGTCCTCCGCTGGAGGGCGAACAAGCTCGTGAAGGGGACGGTAGAAACAAACTTAGGTGGGCCGCACCTTTCGCGCAGCGGCAAAATGACGCTTTACGGCATCGGCGTTCTTGCCGTGACGCTGATGACCGCCTCGGGACTTGGCATGGACCTTGGTGCTCCCGCCTGTATCGCCGGCCTCGTGGTGGCTGCCGTTGTCTCGCTCGGAGACCGCGACGTGCCGAGAGACATCGCGAACGAAGTCACATGGAGCGTGATCCCGCTTGTTGCGGGATTGTTCGTGATTGTCGAGGCACTCAACCGCGCCGGCGCGCAGCACGCGGCCGTAAGCGCCCTCGAGAGCCTGGAGAACTGGCAGCCACTCAGCGCAGCCATGAGCTCGGCTTTCGGCATTGCCATCGTTTCGAATGTGATGAATAATCTTCCGAGCGGCCTGATCGGCGGGGCAGCGGTAAAAGCCGCTCAGGCCCCCGGACTGCTGCGCAGCGCCGTCCTTCTAGGAGTCGACCTGGGACCCAATCTATCGGTTACCGGTTCTCTCGCTACGATTCTCTGGCTGATCGCGATCCGGCGTGAAGGGCAAACCGTGGGCTTCTGGCGATTTCTGAAATGGGGAATCCTGATTATGCCTCCGGCGCTGGCGCTTTCCGTGCTCGCTCTGATGTTTGTTCCGCGGCATTAAAGAAGGTATTTCTCACAAGCCGCAATGGATCGTGAGCCCGGACGAGTCGGGGCGCTGCGGACTGAAAGTCCGCGGCACTTGGATTATCTTTGGAAAACGATCGGAATGAATGAAATGCTGATGTCCCGCGTCGTGGGCTGCGCCATGGCGAGTACGCCTGGAAACTCGGGAAGCGAGATGTTATCGCCCTGCAGCCGGGAAGAGTCTCCCACGAATGAGCCCGACCCGTCGCGCACTGCGTAGTCAGTAATTCGGCCGTTTCCGTCCAGGCTAAGAGTTAGAACAACGGATGACCGCAACTCAACCGGTACGAGGTTTGGGTCCGCCCGATTGGCGTAGACGACCGGGACTTCGTAGGTCACCCCGCGCGTGGTGGTCCCAATGGTGAAGGCGAGCGCTCCGAACAGGATCAAACTCGACAACAGGCCGCCGGTCGCCGGTATGGTCAGGGGGCGCATCATTTGATTCACCCGGAACTTCCAGTTATTCCAGGCGCGCCGCAGCTGCGAACCGTCCGTCTCGAGCAGAGACTGGCGCTCGAGCGATGCGGATATCCGGAGCCTGGTCCGCAGGTCGCCGGGGATTCTCGGCGCAGGGAGTTTCCTGAGCGCGGACCGCAGGGAACGGATTTCGCGGATTCGGGCCTCGCATTCTTCGCACTCCAAAAGATGCGCCTCTACCCGGGAATGCTCGCTCTGGCGCAGCCTCCCATCGACGTAATCCGTACTTCGCCGACTAACGCTCCAGCAGTTCATGGATTTCCCATCCTGTTTGCAACCGTTCCTTACGCCAGAGCCTCCGCCAAACCCGCGTCGGGGCGCTGTGTCAGCTCGCGCCGCAACGCCTCCCGGCCACGCAAGATTCTCGATTTGACCGTCCCCAGCGAAACCTGCAAAATCTCGGCGATTTCCTCGTAACTCAGGTTTTGAATGTCTCTCAGCACAACTGCCGTCCGAAAAATCGGGTTAATCCTCGCCAGCGCCCTCTCAATCAGCGCGCGGTTCTCGTTGTCAAGCGTTACGTCGAACGGTGAGCGGGAAGGATCCGCCGCGCACTCAAGCGACTGTGAGCGCTCTGCATTCCAATCAGCTTCCAGCGGCACTTCGCACCGGCAGTGGCGCGCGAACCAACGCCGATGATTGTATGCCTCGTTTACCGCTATCCTGTAGATCCAAGTTCGTAGGCTGCTCTGCCCGCGAAACGAACTCACGCCACGAAATACCTTGAGGAACACCTCCTGAACGACATCGCACGCATCCGGTTGATTTCCCAGCAGGCGATAGGCCATGCTGAACACCGCTTGTTCATAACGCGAAATCAGCTCTTCGTATGCTTCTTCAATACCCGCCCGGAGTCCCCGTAAAATGCGCGCATCTTCTTCCGATATCCCGGCTTGGGCGCCTGCCAGAATGGACAGACTCCCTACTTTGCCCAATAAGGATTGCGCCATCGCCTGAATTGTAACGCTTCCGGCCTTTCCAGTGCCAGCTAACTAATTGGACACCGTCGCCTGGCTTCTGGTTCCCTCAGACGCGCAAACCCGTTGATAGTAGCTCTCATACCGCGGAATGATCAGATCGGTGCAGAAACGGGTCTGGGCGGTGTTACGAGCTGCTTCGGACATTCGTTTGTGCAGGTCCTGATTAGTAAGCAGCTCGATGAGCCGCGCCGCTTGCGCATCAATATCGCCCACGGCCTCCATGAATCCGTCTACTCCATTTGTAATCAGGTCCGGAACCCCGCCTGTCAGCGTCGCCACCGGGGGAACGCCACATGCCATGGCTTCCAGGGCGGCCAGTCCGAATGCCTCCATTTCGCTGGGAAGATGAAGCGCGTGCATCTGCGGGATCAACCGTTCCATGTGATCTTGCTTACCGAGAAACTGCACGTGCTGATCTACGTCCAGATCGCGCGCGAGGTACTCGGCGGGCCCCCGATCCGGACCGTCTCCTGCCATGATCAATTCGGCGTCCACTTCTTTGCGTACCTTGGCGAAGGCTCTCAGGCAGTCGAGTACGCGCTTGACCGGCCGGAAATTGGAGATGTGCAAGATACGCTTCCTACCGCGCGATTGCGCCTCGGCGTCGGGCTGGTATAGGGAGCAGTTGACGAAATTGTGAATCACCTCAATCGGATTCTTCACACCAAAGAATTCAATCGTTCGCCGCCGCATGTATTCGCTGATGGTGGTGATTCCATCCGACCGCTCGATGGAAAATTTCGTAATCGGAAAGTATGAGCGGTCCGCTCCTACCAGCGTGATGTCGGTTCCGTGCAGAGTTGTGATGAATGGAAGGCGCCTCTGAGGGGTCATCTGCTGGGCCAGCAAAGCCGAAATGGAATGCGGAATTGCATAGTGCACGTGCAGCAAATCTAGCCGGTACCGCTCGGCGACTTCTGCCATCCGGGAAGCAAGGGCAAGCGAGTACGGCGGATACTGAAACAGCGGGTAAGTGGAGACCTCCACTTCGTGATAATGGATGCCGGGTGTGCCAGGGTCGAGCCGGATCGGGTTCGCGTAGCTGATGAAATGCACCTGGTGGCCGCGCTGGGCGAGTTCCATTCCCAGTTCGGTGGCTACGATGCCGCTGCCGCCGTAGGTGGGATAACACGTGATTCCAATCCGCATGTCCCAGTATCTGCCGGGGGCTTGCTCTTGCCCTTCAGGTAACCAGCACGATTTTTCCGATGTGCCGTCCGCTTTCCAGTCGTTCGTGCGCCGATCGCGCATCTCGCAGCGGGAATACTCTATCGATGAGGGGCCGGATCGGGTCCTTAGCCGGAAGGAGAGGCCAGACTTCGCGAAGCAGCCGGTCCGCAATTTCGCCCTTTTGCACGGGCGAGCGCGCTCGCATCGTGGACCCGATAATGCGCCCACGCTTGATCATGAGCTTCGCTATATCCAACTCGCCGGTGTGACCGCCCTGGGCGCCTATAATCACGAGCCGCCCCTCGGTGGCGAGAGCCGTCAGGTTTGGTTCCAGGTACGGTCCGCCAACCAAATCCACTATGATGTCCGCTCCCTGCCCGCCAGTGAGAAGCTTGACCTCAGTGGCAAAGTCGGATTCTCTATAGTTGATCGCGTGCTGCGCGCCAAGCGCGAGGCACGCAGCACATTTGTCGTCACTCCCGGCCGTTGCGATAGCGGTTGCGCCCCACGCCTGGGCCAGCATGATCGCCATTGTCCCGATCCCGCTCGTGCCGCCGTGAACCAGCACGGTTTCGCCCCTCCTGAGGCCGCCGCGGTTGACCAGGTTATCGAACACAGTAAAGAGATTTTCGGGCAATGTGGCGGCCTCTGCCGCCGTCCATCCCGACGGAATGGGGAGAACCTGTACCGCCGGCACGGCGCAAAACTCGGCATACCCTCCGCCCGAGACAATTGCGCACACGGCGTCGCCTGCCTTGAAGCACTCAACATCGGGGCTTACGGAATGGACTGTGCCAGCCAGGTCGAGCCCTGGAATGTCGGATGCCCCTTGCGGCGGCGGGTATTTGCCGTGCCGTTGCATCGTGTCTGCCCGGGAGACACCAGCGGCCTCGACGCGAATCACAACTTCGCCCGCCTTGGCCTCTGGCTGCGGCCGCTCGACGGGCTTCAGAACATCCGGACCACCGAACGATGAAATTTCAATTGCGATCATTCCTATTACAAGTACCGTAGACTACGAAAAAAACATGATTGCCACATATCTGCATCGGCCTGCCGCGCTCTTTCTTCTCGCATGGAGCGCTTCCTTTGCGCGCGCGGCCGTGACACTTCCGAGAATTCTCAGCAGCCACATGGTACTGCAGCGCGACCGCCCGATACACATTTGGGGATGGTCGGAGCCGAATGAAAAAGTTTCCGCCACCCTCCATCGCGCATCGCAATCCACGACTGCCGACAGCCTGGGGCGTTGGAGCGTATATCTGCCTCCGCAGCCTGCCGGCGGCCCGTTCCAGCTTACGGTAACAGGCACGAACAAGATCATTCTGGACGACATTTTGATAGGCGACGTGTGGTTTGCTTCCGGCCAGTCGAATATGGAGATGCCGCTGGAGGGATTTCCGGGTTCGGCGGTAGTAAAAAACGCCGCGCAGGAAATCGGCACCGCAAACCAGCCTGGCATCCGCCTGCTGCTCGTTCAACGAAAGGCCTCTCCCTTCCCGCTTGCCGACTTGGGCAGTGATCGATCCTGGACCGTCTGCGCTCCTGAAATGGCAACAAAGTTTTCTGCCGTGGCCTATTTTTTTGGACGCGAGATCGCATCCAGGGAACACGTTCCGATCGGTCTGATCGATTCTACCTGGGGCGGAACTCCGGCCGAAGCTTGGACGAGCCTCGAAGGACTCTCTTCGGATGCCTCTCTTATGCCGGTCTTTTCAGCCCGTGCCCAGATGATCCGGGAGCAAACCAATGCGGGCTTAGTCGCGGCGGCGGAGAAACGCGAAGATGCCACCGCTCGAAGCACAAATGCTCCACTGCCTAAACATCCGTGGCATCCCGATCCCCAATCGTGGGCTCCTTCGTGGCTGTTCAACGCGATGGTGTCACCCGCTACCGGATATGCGATTAAGGGCGTGATCTGGTATCAAGGCGAAGCCAACACCGGACTAGCCCGTGCCCCTCTGTATGAAAGGCTGTTTCCAGCGCTGATTGCCGATTGGCGGAAGCATTGGCATGAAGGGAATTTCCCGTTTCTTTTTGTGCAGATTTCGAGCTTCGCCGCAAGTCCGTCCGAAAACTGGCCGGCCGTTCGCGAAGCACAACGGCGCTCGCTGGGCGTAGTAAACAGCGCGATGGCGGTGACGATTGATGTTGGCGACCCTGGCAACGTGCACCCTTCCGACAAGCAGACCGTGGGCTCCCGGTTGGCACTAGCGGCGCGCGCGCTTGCGTATCACGAAAATATCGAATACTCCGGCCCGATCTTCCGGCAGACCAGCAGCGAGGAGGGAGCAATTCGTGTCTGGTTTGATCATGCCGCCGATGGCTTAATGGCGAAGGGCGGTGCGCTTCAGGGATTCGAAATCGCGGGCGATGACCGTCATTTCATGGCCGCGAATGCCCGTGTTGACGGCGTGAGCGTAATTGTCAGCAATCCGCAGCAGACAAGGCCAAAGTATGTTCGCTACGGATGGAAAAACGCGCCCGTGGTTAATCTCTGTAACTCGGCGGGATTGCCCGCCTCGCCGTTCACGTCGGAAGACAGCGATTAATGGAAGCAATGAAGACGGAGTTATAGACAAGCACGACGCAATTTATCAAGTTCTCAAGTTATGGATCGATGCAAATCACGACAGAAAAGCCTCTCCAGACAAGTCATACCCCCGTTCGGGCCTTGGAGTTGCAGCGATCGAGCTGAAGTACGTCTACTCGGAAAGACGTGACGAATTCGGTAATCAGTTTTGCTTAAAGGCTCGCGTACTACGTGAAGATGGATCACATGACGGGCGATGGGCATATGATGTAACGCTGCGATTCGAGCAGATAGATTATTGAAGTTGCTACAAGTAAGCACACTTAATCGCCTCATCCTGATTCTCTGGCTGAATGTCGTGACAAAAAGCGTGTGGCAGTTCTGCCTAACGGCGGTGATGGGAACGAGATGGCAGGAGGGACTAAGCACGTGAGAGTCAAGTGGCATTTATCCCAAGTTATAGTTGCCGCCGCTGTCTGCGTCGTGAGCCTTCCGCATATGGCGAGGGGGCAATCCGAAAGAATCCTAAGCCCGTCGAAGGTGCTTTCTTTAGTTAATTCCGTACCAGATGCCTGGCATTCCGGTCTACGCCCATCAAGCATGCTGGCGAACGGCCAGCGCTTATACGTTCTGATGCTCCCGGTGACGAATTCAGGGACGTATTCATCGCTTGTTGTGATTTCTGAGGACGGGTCCTTGGTCACCGCCCAACAGCTATCTCGAAATATGCGGCCCACTTTCGGTGCAGACCATGCGGGCAACATCATTATGTTCAGGCAGGATAGCAAGAACGAAGGAGTCATTGAGACACACTCTGCCGACGGAACACTTTTAGCAGAGTCTTCCGTCACTGGATCTCCGGAAATGGTCAGGACATCCGAGTTAGGCATAAAAATCTTCCGGAACTCGAAGGCAACACGGGCCGTGCCTTCTGCTAATCATCGTACGGTCGAGGCGTTATCTCAACAGCGAGTCCGTAATCACCAGCATTATGTCGATGCCTTATTAGATAACAAGCGGATCGTCCACTTCTATCTTTCTCGGCCCCAAGTGACAGTATCAGATGCTACCGGGGCGATTGTTGCAGACAGAGTGATTGGCAGGACAGTTTTGGACCATTACAGCTCCGTAGTGCAGTCGAGTGACCCTCATGTGTCCTATCCAGAACTCTATTCAGCTGTCGTTAGCCCGGAGGGCAGCCTCTTCGCCCTTGTGGGCAATACAAAACTTGCTCAAGGAGCAATTGCTGTACAGGTAGAGCCAGAAGCAGGAACGATCAGTTTAGTGCTCCGCCTTCTTCTTCCGACCGTAGCGGGAGCGAAGAATCCAGATAATGTTGAGGGCTACCTTGTGCCCACAGACATAGCTATCAGTGAAAACTGCGTCTTCGTTTTGGATAAAGGTACCGGGGTGTTGGCACTGTACGGTGGCCGGTTTTGAATGCTCTTTACAGAGGTGAAAGAGATAGATGCGTCGACGTTTGATTTTGCTTGGACTGCTCGCTGCTATGGCGACGCCGAATTGGGCTACCTTTACTGTGAATTGCTCGAAATGCAGCCTCAATTGGGGCCCCTGTCCTCAGGGAGGAGCGTCAAGCTCATCGATTTGTGGCACGGAAGTTGGAAGCCCGCGGTGTGGAGCGATTCTGGGAGAATATTGTCCCGCCAATTGCAGCCACAAGAATTGTCATCCGTATGAAATTGATGGAACCACAATGATAAATGGACAGAATCAGCCCTACCATGCTGAACTCTGCTGTATTAGCGCGGATTAACCTTCTTACTCGCTGGGCTCACGAATCGCTTTCCCGCCACGCCCGAGGTTACAGAAGATCAGACTCCGTTCTCGGGCATGATCGAGCATGTCCAATCTCATGAAATCAAAGCGCTGAGCTCGGGAGTTTCGATTTCCCGCGGAAGATTTGGCGCCGAGGCCTGCGGGCCTGATGTCCAGCGGTCGATGACAATCCGCAAGGCGTCCATGCTGATTGGCTTGCTGAGGTAATCGTTCATTCCGGCGTCCAGACAGTCGCGCCGGTCGTTGACCATCGCTGATGCCGTGAGCGCAATAATCGGCACGTTGGCCTGAACTGCCGGCAGGGCGCGGATTTGCCGCGTAGCCTGCAAGCCATCGAGTCCCGGCATGTTGACATCCATCAGTAAAAGGTCGTATTGAATCTCCTGGACTCGTCGAATGGCTGTGTCCCCATCGGTTGCCATTTCGACCCTGTGACCCAGCCGCTCAAGCATGCGCTGAATCACAACGCGGTTGATCGAATTATCCTCGACGACAAGAATGCGTCTTGACGCCGCGCAAGCAGGGATATCACCACCCGCTTGCGCTGCCGGTTTGCTGATACCGAGGGGTATCGTGAATGCCAGGGTTGTCCCTGTCCCATATTCGCTCGCGGCGCCTATCTCGCCGCCCATCATTTCAACCAGCCGCTTGCAGATTGCTAATCCTAAACCAGTGCCTCCAAAGCGGCGGTTCGTCGAGGCGTCCACCTGGCTGAAGGATTGAAACAGCCGGTCGATCCGGTCCGCCGGTATTCCAATTCCGGTATCGGTCACGGCAATAGCGAGACGGCAAGCCTCGGGATCCAACTTCTCTTCTTTAGCGGCTACGGAAATCTCGATCGAACCGCCGTCGGTGAACTTTACGGCGTTGCTGATCAGGTTTGTCAGTACTTGCCGGAGTCGAGTCGCATCGCCCACCAGGTGATCGGGAACGCCGTCGGCAATGCTCAGTCTGAGTTCGATGTGCTTGTCAGAGGCAGCCTTGCGATAGATTCCCAGACTCCATTCAAGCGACTCTCGAAGCGAGAAAGGCTCCTGCTCCAGCTCCAGCTTCCCCGATTCGATCTTGCTGAAGTCAAGCACGTCATCGAGCACTCTTCTCAGCATTTCGCCGGACGTACGAACGAGCTTTGCCACTTCGCGGGCCGATTCCGGCAGGGTCTGGTCCTCGAGAAGACTGCTGAGCCCCAGCACACCGTTTAACGGCGTGCGGATCTCGTGACTCATGTTTGCCAGGAATTCGCTTTTGGCCTCCGCGGCAGCTTCGGCGTCGGTCCTCGCGCGCCGCAACTCCTCCTCCATCTGTTTTCGCTCCGTTATGTCGAGCATGAAACAGAGGACGTGCCGTTGCTCGCGAATCTCCACCTGCCGCGCCCAGAGCAGGCCCGAGCGGATGCCCAGTTCCGCGTGCCTCAATTTCACCTGGTACTGATCGATGCCGCCAGGGTTAAGGCCGGCTCCAATTAAACCAGTCAATTCCTCGCGCGTGGGGAACCACTCGAGCTCTACGGGGTCGTTAGCGATGATGCCGGCCCGTGTGAGGCCATGAAGGAGCTGCATAGCCCGATTGACGCCGACAAAACGAAGCTCATCGTTCAGGAGGGCGATGCCGATCGGGCTCGCATCGAAGACGGCTCGGAAAGCTTCTTCCGCCTTGGCGCGCTCGGCGAACTCCTTCTTGAGAGACTCATGGGTGGCTTCAAGCTCGGCCGTGCGGCGCGACACCATCAGGTCCAGATCTTCGAGCTTGGCGCGAGCCTGGTGGGAAACCAGCCATTTACGCGTTAGGGCGTGAGCAAGTTGTATGACCTCGATGCTGTCGAACGGTTTCTTCAGGATCAAGAGATTATCCGAGTGCCCTAGCTTCGTCTGGATATCATTCCACGAATAATCGGAGAAAGCCGTACAAATGACGATCTGCAGATTGGGATCGACACCCCAAAGGCGGGTGATGGTTTCGACTCCATCCCAACCTGGCGGCATTCGAACGTCCACGAAAGCCAGCGCATAAGGACTGCCCTCTGCCAACCTCCTTTGGACCCGGGCCAACCCTTCCTGGCCTTGATAGGCGGAGTCGATTTCGAACTTCGTCGCCGGAGCGCGCTGGACAGGCGACTCAAACAGGAGGCTCTCGTCCGAAAGCAGTTCGAGATCGTCGTTCGAGTCGCCGATCAATATCTTGCGAAGATCGTCGTGAATCGCCCGGTTGTCGTCCACGATGAGGATCCTGTGATTGCTCTCGGGGAGCGCGTTCAGCGTCATATCGTAGTCACTTCCGCGACGGGAGCCGCTGTGTTTACCGGCAGCTCCAGAATGAATGTTGCCCCACATCCCGGCCCTTTGCTTTCCGCCCACAAAGAGCCGTGCATCTGCCGGGCTGCCAATGCTCCTGAGTGCAGGCCGAAACCATGACCGTTAAGCTTTGTCGTGAAGCCGTGCGCGAAGATCCGCGTTAGATTTTCCGGCGGCAGCCCAGTTCCCGTGTCGTGGACCTCAATACGGATCTGATCCTCGCCGCGACGCCGGACACAAATCCGAATTTGACGTTGGGGACCGTTATGTTCGACGACCGCTTGCTTTGCATTCCGCAGCAGGTTCACCAGGATCTCGAGCAGGAGATGTTTCGCCGCGGTGATGTCCGGCACGTATTCGATTTCCTGCGTAACCTCTACCTGGTGACGGTCAAGGCTCGCCTCGACCATTCGAAGGGCATCTTCGATGAGGTCGGGGATGCATACCGTTTCTACCAGGGCGGATACCTTCGCATAATCCTGCTGGGTGGCCACAATCTTCTTGATGTGGTCAATGTGCATGGTCAGAGTTTCGAGCTCGTTCAATACCTGATGGCGCTCGCTCCGAAGATGCGCCGTCAGCTTTACCAGGTATGGCATCACGCGTTGCCCTTTGGGGTCGGCCGCAAGGAAGCGGGATAGTTCGTGGGCATGCGCCTGCATCAGGTCGACGGCTGCCGAAAGATTATCGATGCGGGACTCTCGAAGCTTGGTCGCGATGACGGATGCCGCGACATTGACGCTATTCAAAACATTGCCAACGTTATGCAAAACACCGGTCGCTATTTCGGCCATACCCGAACGCCGTGAAAGCTCCATCAGATGCTGTTGAGCCTCCGCGAGCTCTGCCAGGGCACGCTCCTTCGCATTTACCTGCTCCTGCAACGCCTGCGTGCGCTCTTCGACGAGGAGGAGCAATTGCCTTTCGTTCGCTTTCAGGTGATTGATGCGAAGGCGGTATATGCCGAAACACAAGCCGATAATCAACGCGATACAAGAGACCACAAACAATCGCGTTTGGTAGATATGTGGCGCAAGCGTCAGGAGGATTGAAGATCCGGTCTTGTTCCAGACGCCGTCGTTATTGCATGCGATCACGGTGAAGCGGTATTCGCCCGGCGGAATGTTCGTGTAGAATGCCGCTCTCCGCTCTCCTGCATCGATCCAGTCTTTATCGAAACCTTCGAGCTTGTACTTGAACCGGATCTTGTCGGAGGAGACGAGACTCGGCGCTGTAAATTCAAATTCAAGTTGTCCTTTGCCGGGCTTGGCGCGAATGAGCTTGCGGGGATCGAAACCGAGTCCGTCTATTTGCGCGCGTTCGATCAACACGGGAGGCGGCAAGCGATTGGTTGTCATCCTGGCCGGGTCAACAATCGCCAGCCCTTTCATCGTGGGAAACAGCAGCCGGCCATCCCTCGTCTGCCACCCAGCCGGCTGAAAGCCTCCGTTGCACTCTTTGTCTTTCAGCCCATCGGAGATTCCGTAAGGGATCGACGTGATCGAAGCGAGATGACCCTCTGCGTAGGCTTTCAATTGCCACCTTGGCACACGAAATACGCCCTTGTTCGAGCTCATCCATAAACTGTCAGGCCGATCGGCAAAGATTTTAAAAAGCTCGTCGTCAAAAAGCCCCTGGCGGGTCGTGTAGGCAGTGAACTTACTGTCTTTGAAGCGGTCCAGTCCTCCGCCGCTCGTGCCGATCCAAAGAGTACCCTCCGTGTCTCCGGTTAGGGACCAGATCGTATTGCTCGAGAGGCCGTCTTTTGTTGTCAGGTGGGAAAAATGCCCGTCTCGTAGCCGGTTTAATCCGCCGCCCGCCGTGCCGATCCAGAGCGTATCCTCGTTGTCCTGGTAAAGGGACGTGACATAGTCGCTCGAGAGACCATCTTTGGTCGTATAAGTAGTGAAGCGCGTGCCATCGAAGCGGCTGAGGCCCAGACGGCCGCCCGCCCATAATACGTCCTGCCGATCGCGATACAGGCATAAGGCAATGGTGCCTGGCAGCCCGTCGCGCGAGTTAAAAACTCTGACGTTTCCGTTCCTGAGCCGATCCAGTCCTTTGTGCGTCGCGATCCACAGGTTCCCTTGCTTGTCCTCGGCAATAGAAAATATGAAGTTATCGGACAAGCCGTTGCGTGTGGTGTAAGTAGTAATCTGACCGTCTTTGATGCGATTGAGGCCCCCGCCATTCGTGCCGACCCAAATGGCGCCCTCCCGATCTTCATACACAGGCAGAACGACATCGCTCGATAGACCTTCGCTCGAAGTGATGGCAGTGAACGAGCCGCTTTTCAGGCGGACGAGGCCGCCACCAGTGCCGATCCAGAGGTTGTCCTCTCTGTCTTCGAAAACCGCGAAGACTCGATTTGCCGGGAGCCCATCCTTTGCGGCAAAGGAGGTGAATTTGCCATCCCGAAGCCGATTCAGCCCCGAATCGAACGTCCCCACCCAGAGTGTGCCAGCGCTATCTTCAAAAACCGACCAGATGGTGCTGCTTGACAAACCACTTCGGATGCCGTAGTTCGTGAAGTGCCCATCCATGAGATAGCTGAGGCCGCCTTCGTTGGTGCCGATCCAGATACCCCCTCCGGCGCCCGGGTAAAGACATTTAATGTAGTTGTCGCTCAGGCCGTCTTTCGTCGTGTAAGTGCGAATTTTTCCGTTACTCAGGCGCGCGAGGCCGGTGTGCGTTCCAATCCACAGGTTTCCATGCCGGTCCCCGGCCAGCGAAAACACGGAATCATTCGGCAGGCCATTTCTCGACGTATAGGTCTCAAATTTGCCGGCAAGAAAGCGGCTTACGCCCCCGCCATCGGTGCCGATCCATAGGACTTTCCCCTCGTCCTGGTAGAGAGATAAGATGCTGTCGTTAGGCAGGCCGTCTTGCGTGGTGTAGGTGAAGAACCTTCCACCCTGGAGCCGCACCAGACCGCCTCCCTGCGTGCCAATCCACAAAGCATCCTGAGAATCCACCAATAACGCGGAAATATGGTTGCTTTGAAGGGCAGGAGTATTCTCCTTATCGAAGACGGTGAAGCGCATGCCGTCAAAACGTGCCAGTCCCTCTTCGGTGCCCACCCACAGATAGCCGTCGCGCGTCTGCGCAATTGCGTCGACCGAGTTATGAGGTAATCCTGCATCTGTTCCCCAGACATCCCGGATGTACTGTGTGATGGCTCTCGAGGTGTCCAGGGCTGCTGCGGCAGGGGCGGCCAGTAGCAGAAGCATGAGGACTGCTCTGCATTCAGCGCTCATTTTCCTGGCAATCCTCCGCCACACACCCATCTATCGACTGCATCTGGGAATTACGAGAGGTTGGATCGGCTAAGGAATCACTTAGGCATTACGGGATAGGTACCCAGCCGCTGACAATTCTTCCGCGGAATTCGAAAGGCGGGCCGATGAGCTTCTCAGAAAGCACGGAAGGATGAATACGGGCACGCGTTGCCCGGCCAAACTTGAATGGAGTGTTATGAAAATTAGTTGCCTGGCAGTCGCCTGTATTTTCGCCGAGCTGGCGTTTGCACAGACCCGGACGCACAAGGTCTCCTCAGACCTTCAGTCTCTAGATCGTGATGCAAACGTAAATGTAATTGTCCAGTTCGACCAGGTGCCGACCGAAGCTCATCATCAAAGAGTCCGTAACCGCGGCGGACATCTGCGACACAAGTGGAATTTTGTGAGAGCCGGCTCTTATACTGTGCCGGCCTCCTCGATTGCCGATCTGGCCAATGATCCCGGCGTCACTCACGTCTCGTTGGATCACAAAATATCGGCCAAGTTGGACTACACTACGGCTGCCACCAACGCGCCGGCTGCCTGGCAGTCGGGGTGGGATGGAAACGGCATTGGAGTGGCGGTCATCGATAGCGGCATCAGCTCCCGGCCGGATTTCGGAAACGGGTTCGGAGGCTCGCGAATCGTATATGCGCAGGACTTCACGGGTGGCAACGGCGGCGATCAATATGGACACGGAACTCACGTGGCCGGCATCATCGCCGGCAATGGAGCCAATTCGAAATGCCAGGGCTGCACCAGAACGCTCCGGGGCATGGCACCGAATGCGAAGCTGATCGACCTTCGCGTACTCGATCAAAACGGCGAGAGTTCGGATAGCGAGGTGATCGCTGCCATTGAACAGGCGATCCAGCTCAAGGCAAAATACAACATTCGAGTAATCAACCTGTCGTTGGGACGATCTGTTGCAGACAGCTACAAGGACGACCCGCTGTGCCAGGCTGTCGAGGCCGCTTGGAAGGCCGGAATTGTAGTCGTCGTAGCTGCCGGTAATGACGGGCGTGACAACTCCGTAGGCGAGCACGGCTACGGGACGATCAATGCTCCAGCAAACGACCCCTACGTGATTACCGTCGGAGCTATGAAAGCCATGGGGACCTATAGCCGGACTGATGATCAGATTGCCAGCTACAGTTCGAAAGGACCCAGCCTGTTCGATAACGTTGTGAAACCCGACCTGGTAGCGCCCGGAAACGGAATTGTTTCTGTGCGCGCAGCGGGCTTTCCGGCGCTCGCGGCAGAGTTCCCAGGCAACGCGGTTCCCTTGAGTTACTACAACGGAACGTCAAGCCCATTTCCTTCGCAGAGCTATTTGCTTCTGAATGGAACGAGCATGGCGGCGGCTGCCGTGAGCGGCGCAGTAGCAGATTTGCTCGAGGCACAGCCGAACCTGACACCGGACCAGGTGAAGTCACGGTTAATGCTGACCGCGTATAAAACTTTTCCGCAGTTCAGTACAGCAACAGATCCGGTGACTGGCGCTGCCTATGTGAGCTGCTATGACCTCTTTACGGTTGGAGCGGGGTATCTGGATCTTCGAGCCGCTCTGACGAACAGTTACGTCTCGGTTGGGAACTCTCTGTCTCCGACAGCCACATTTAATCCGAGCGCCGGCACAATCTGGTTGAAGTTTGATCCGGCTTCGGCGATCGCTCCTTACGGCGCGCAGGGGGTCCTTGCAGGTTGGGGAGCTGCGGCTACTTTAGGAACTAACGGCGTGGCAGGATCGAGTTCAATCTGGTCTACGAGCTCTATCTGGTCTACGAGCTCGATTTGGTCGACTAGCTCTATATGGTCCACCAGTTCCATCTGGTCCACCAGTTCCATCTGGTCCACCAGCGGGATTTGGGGCACAAGCTCGATTTGGTCTACAAGTTCGATCTGGTCCACCAGCAGCGATTCTGGCACGAGCAGCATCTGGTCGACTTCGAGCAATCAGGACGAGATCATAAGCAACGGCGAAAATTAGGATGATGGTTTAGTGGCGAGGCATGCCTCGCCACTAAACTACCTAGGATCGCGTACGAGGCCTCGGCCAGGGACTTATACCGGCTACATGCCTACGTGATCATGCCCAATCATGTCCATGTGATCTGGACGCCGAACATCGCCATGTCGCGAGTTCTGCAATGGCTAAAGGGTGTGACGGCTAAGCGCGACAAGCACCTGTTAGATCTGGACCAGACCAAAGCCTTTTGGCAGGATGAGTCCTACGATCATTGGATCCGCTCGGAGCGAGAAATGCAGAAGATCATTCGGTATGTGGAATGGAACCCGGTTAAGGCCGGTTTGGCGAAGTCTGTGGACGAGTGGCCGTGGTCGAGTGCTTATGGCGGAAGAGTGAAGGGATCGCAGATGGCAAGACCGTCTGCGCCACAAACACCACCAAACATAGAATGATCACAAGGGAATGTTCAAGTCGCTATCCACTTATCTCAGCACCCACCACAGTCCCATCGCGATCTCCGCGATCTTGAACTTGCGAACCAGGCTCGGATTTTCGGCTAAATACTCGAGCATGTCATCGATCAGCGGGTTGCCAAGTTCAAGCCTGCGGACATATTCCGCAGGCGCCCAAAGCGCTCCGATCCCATCCAAGAGCAGGAAAAATCCAATCGATCGCCGAACCGGTTTCATCTTCATGTCCCTCGCTGGACGCGTTCCAGGCCAAACGCATACAATAGCGCTGCGGAGGTTCCGTGATCAACATCATTACCGTTGAGCGGGAATACGGTTGCGGGGCAGCCAGCATCGCGAAAAGCCTGGCCGGCCGCCTGGGCTGGGCCCTGTGGGATCACGAGATCACCTGCGAAATTGCCCGCCGCTTGAAATGCGATGTCAGCTCGGTCGAAAAGCGCGAAGAAAAACCCGATCCGGCCTTTTACCGCCTTGTAAAGGTCTTTATGCGCGGCAGTTATGAAGATCATTATTCCGGGGGCGGGATAGAGTTGCTCGATGCCGAACGCCTTGCGGCGCTGTTCGAAAAAGTCGTAAAGGACGTAGTCAGCCGCGGGCCTTGCGTGATTGTTGGGCGCGGCTCTCCCTGGTTCCTTCGCGATCGGACGGATAACTTAAGCGTTTTTCTGTATGCGCCATACGCTGAAAAACTTCGCCGGACTCTGGCGCTCGGCAAGAGCCGCGACGAAGCTGAAGATTTACTCGAAAGAGTCGATCGTGACCGTGCCGCATTCATCAAGAAGTACTACGGCATGACCTGGCCACAGCGAGATCTGTATCACCTGATGATCAATACACTTCCAGGTGACGAGGCTGTGATCAATATGATTCTTCACAAGAAAGAATTGCTGAGCCGGGGCGCCTGATGCGGGTACGTTCTACGTTTCCAGAGGCAGACCCGACGCTTCAATTGCCCGCCACCCGCCATCGAGCGAGATCACGTTCGTGTAGCCCATCTTCTGCAAATTGTCGGTGGCGAGCGCCGACCGGTAACCGCCTCCGCAATACAGCACGAGTTTCGAGCTCTTGTCCGGGAAGGTTGTCTCGATATCGCGTTCGATAATTCCTTTGCTGAGATGAACCGCTCCGGCGGCGTGCGCGGCCTCCCATTCGTGATCTTCGCGAACGTCTACGAGCTGGCCTGCCACACCCGCTTCCCGCATCCGCTTGTACTCGTGAATATCAATTTCGTGAATGCGTTTTTTAGCCTCATTCACGATGGCGAGAAATCCCGGGCTATGGTGTTTCGCGGGCGTCATGATATGCGCTCGATTTTTGCGCCAACAGCCGCCAGTTTCTGCTCGATGCCTTCATAGCCGCGATCCATATGATAGACGCGGTCGATGGTAGATTCGCCTTTGGCGACCATGGCGGCCAAGACAAGGGATGCGCTGGCGCGGAGATCCGAGGCAATTACCTGTGCGCCCGTCAGTCCGTCTTCTCCGGCGACGATCGCCTGACGTCCTTCGATACGAATATTTGCGCCCATGCGGGCGAGTTCCTGAGTATGCATGAAGCGATTCTCGAAAATCGTCTCTGTGACGAAGCTGATACCCTGCGCGACCGTCATCCACGCCATGTACTGCGCTTGCAAATCCGTGGCAAAGCCGGGGTATTCTTCAGTCGTCACGTCCACGGCTTTGGGTCTCCGCGAGCACCGCACACGCAGGGCATCAGGTCCGGCTTCTTCCACTTCAGCGCCTCCCTGCTGCATCTTTATGGTCAGCGCGGCGACGTGCTCCGGGTTGCAGGCGGTAACTGTGACGTCGCCCTTCGTAATGGCTCCGGCTAGCAGGAATGTCCCGGCTTCAATGCGGTCGGGAATGATGGTGTGTTCGGCTCCTTGCAGCTTCTCGACCCCCTGAACGCGCACAATAGACGTGCCTGCCCCCTTGATCTTTGCGCCCATTTTGATGAGGAGATCGGCCAGATCCTTTACTTCCGGTTCGCGCGCGGCATTCCGGATCACTGTTTCACCGCGTGCCAGGACCGCAGCCATGAGCACATCTTCCGTACCCGTGACGGTGATGCGGTCGAAATGGATGATGCTGCCGCGAAGGCCATCCGGCGCTTGCGCTTCAACGTACCCGTGGGCTTGCAAGATGGTTGCGCCCAATTGCTCCAATGCCGAAACGTGCATGTTGATCGGACGCGCGCCAATAGCGCAGCCACCCGGCATCGAGACCCGCGCTCTCCCGGTTCGGGCCACCAGGGGGCCGAGCACCAGGCTTGACGCCCGCATCGTCTTTACTACGTCATATGGCGCCTCGGGATTATCCAGCGAGGTTGCCCGGACACAGACGCGCCCGTTCTCCCGGGTTACCCGGGCCCCTGTATGTGACAGCAGGTTCTGCATCGTTTCGAGATCTCTCACCTGCGGAACGCGACGCAAAATGACATGCTCATCCGTGAGGAGGGAGGCTGCCAAGGCGGGCAGGGCCGAATTCTTCGAGCCGCTGACGGGAAGCTCTCCGCTCAACGGCGCGCCTCCCGTTATTTTGAATTTGTCCATGTTTGTTACTACTTGCCGGAGTGAATTAGCCTAAGGCTGCGCGCAAACGGCCCTTTGCCGTCGCCAGCCGCGCCTCCGCTTCGCTCCGCGCCAGCTTGAGCTTGTGCATCACGACTGCGGTGCGCACCGAGCCCGCTGCCGCGAGCAGCCGCGATGCTTCATCATAAGATACCCCTGTAATGCTTGCGATAATGCGGCGGGCACGATCCGTCAGCTTCTCGTTGGTCGGCTGCACGTTCACCATCAGGTTGCCGTACACATAGCCCATGCGAACCATCACGGCGGTGCTGAGCATGTTTAGCACGAGCTTGGTAGCTGTTCCGGCCCGCATGCGAGTCGAACCGGTGATCACTTCCGGACCTGGAACCGGGGTTACCGCAATCTCGGCGGCTTCCGCGACTTCCGAATGCGGTGTGCAGCTAAGACCGACAGTCAAAGCGCCCAGAGACCGCGCATACGCCAGTCCGCCCAGGACATAAGGTGTCCGGCCGCTGGCCGCAATTCCTACCAGGGCATCGTTGCGGTTAAACTCGCGATCGATCAGATCCTGTTTGCCCTGTCCGGGATTGTCCTCGGCACGCTCGACCGATTGCCGGAGCGCCCGGTCGCCACCCGCAATTAAGCCTTGCACCAGCTCAGGAGGAGTGTTGAAGGTGGGCGGACACTCCGAGGCATCGAGCACCCCCAGCCTCCCCGAGGTACCCGCGCCTATATAGAAGAGCCGTCCGCCATTTTCAAGCCGCGCTAGGATGCCATCCACCGCCCGAGCGATGCTCGGCAATTCACGCTCAACGGCAAAGGCGACCTCCTGATCCGCTGAGTTGATAACGCGGAGCATATCGAGCGTCGGCAGAGCGTCGATTGAGTTCGAGGCCGCGTTTTGTGCTTCGGTCAGCAGATCGTGGCGCATAGCTCCAAATGATCCACTCTAAACGACAAAGGCCAAGGGAGTTCGCTCCCCTGGCCCAATTTGAGATGTAACTATTTGAAAATTAAGCGTTGAACGAGCTGCCGCAGCCGCACGTAGACTTCACGTGCGGGTTGTTGAACTTAAAGCCCGATCCCTCGAGCGTCTCAACGTAGTCGACTTCCGCGCCGTCGAGGTACAGCATGCTGGCCTGATCGACAAAGACCTTCAGATCGCCGAAATTATAGGTCTTGTCCAGCAGATTGGGCTGGTTTTCGAACGCCATGGAATAGCTGAAGCCGGAGCACCCGCCGCCGACCACGGCGATACGCAGCCCAGCCGGTTTGGGCTCCTGCATGTTTAAGATTTCGTTCACCTTGTTAACGGCGGTATCGGTTAGCTGAATCATCCAAATCTCCTGAAAAACGTGGCTGTGCTTATAGTGTACAACCAAATCACCTTTTAGATGCCGTGGTTTCGCTGTAAGCTTCGCGACGCCTCCGGCTTCCGGGAGTAGGGATCCTTTGGGATAATGGACTGTCGTCCGAGGCCGCTCCCGTTAAGCCCAAGTTTTTGTAACGCGTTCATATTGCAGCGCGTCGGGTCCGGTGTATGAACGGGCTGACTGCTGCGCTTCCGTTCCCGGCTGTCGCCGGAGACGGGACGCGGGCGAAGACCAAATTGGACCATCGAAGCACCGAAGAAGCGGCCTTAGTCCGGCGCGTCCAGGCGCAGGACGAATTCGCATTTCGCGAAGTTGTGGAGCGCTATCAGGCCAAGGTCTTTTCGATCATCTACGGGATTCTGCGCAACCGCAACGATGCGGAAGACATCGCGCAGCAGGTATTCGCGAAGATCTACTTCTCTATCGGCAACTTCGACTTCCGTAGCTCCTTGCTGACCTGGATTTACAAAATTACGGTTAACGAATGCTACGACTATCTGCGTAAGAAAAGGGTCCGAAAGCTGGTTTACGAGAGCGACTTCTCGACGGACGATTCGCTCCGAATGGAGAATTCCGAGCCAGCAACGGATCCGAGCCCAGCCGTGGACCAGCGCCTTGCGCAGCATGATCTGATTCTGAAACTGCTGGCGAAAATTTCAGAGGAGGACCGCTCGCTCATCCTGCTGAAGGAAGTTGAAGGGCACTCCGTGGAAGAGCTCTCCGAAATGACGGGAATGAATGAAAACACCATCAAGGTCAAGCTCTTTCGCGCGCGGCAGAAACTGGTTAAGGCCGCACAACGCCTGGAGAAGGCTCCTTTGGCGCCGCCCGCATCTGCCTAGGTATTTTGTTTGGGGATTTTTGGTTGTAAATTTGAGTTAAGCGGACGCAAGAACCGCACAAGCAGTAGATTTTTTGAGGGAAACATGCACGGGTCCATTCGAGATCGCTTGGAAGAACTGCTCCGGGCAGAATCGTTGGCTGGGGGCCATCGGGAATTGACCGGACATCTGGCATCCTGCGCGGAATGCGCGACCGAACTGGCCGCCATGAAGGAACAGGCAGGTATGCTCAAACGGCTCCGGCCGCCACGGGACCTGGAGCCGGCAGCTGGGTTTTATGCGCGTGTGTTGCAGCGGATTGAGGAGCGCGGAGTCCGGTCTATCTGGTCGGTCTTTATCGACTCGCCGTTTGGCAAGCGCTTAGCCTATACTTCGCTGACCATCGCGGTCCTACTAGGTTCCTATGTCGTAACGCAGGAGAGCCGCGACGGGCATCTTCGCGGCGAAAACTTTGTGGCGCAAGAGGTGCACTACGATGCGCCGGTCGTGGGTGACCAGGCGCAGCAGCGTGATGCCGTGTTAGAGAACTTCGCTGCTCACCACTTTGCCCAGGCGGGGATGATCCAATAAGTACGTCAGCAATTCGTCGACCTATGCTGCGGCGCGATCAGGCTGGCTGGTCCAATCCTAAGGTTCTAGCCGTTCTCGCGGTCATCTTTCTTTGCGGCGCAGCCTTCGGCTCTGCGATAACGCGCAGTTATCTCCACGCACGGATGTTCCACCCGCGTTCCGATAGGGCCATCGAAATGGCCCGGCAGGTTGGCCTCGAGCGCCTGAAAACCGTTCTGAATCTCAGTCCGGCGCAGGAGCATACTGTGACAGCGGTGCTTGATGATTACGGCAAATACTACCAAAACATCGAAGACGAGCGGGAAGATGTTGCGGAGCTAGGGAAGCAGCGCATATTGGCGGTGCTGACTCCCGATCAGAAAAAGCGATTCAAGCAGATTTTCGAAAACGTCTCGCGCTAAGCGCCAGGCCCACTTGCGGCCGCCAAATGGCAGAGAAGCAGGCGAAAGCGCCTGCTCCACATCAGCTCCTGCTAAGCCTGCTCCAAATCAGCTCCTGCTAAAGAGAAGAGCCCTTATCGCGCATCTTTCTCTCTAAGGCGGACCACAGCCTGGTATGAATATCTTCCGGAATGGGCTTCGGATCCATGCCTCTGAAGACCTTCAGCGTCTTCTGCGTAGTGTCGCAGACTACCCAACAATTTGGACACTCGTTTACGTGTTTTTGCAGTTCGGCCCGTGTTTGCGGATCGAGTGTTTCGTCTAGGTAGTCGTTGAGCTCCTGCAGAAACTGCTTACAGGTAAGCAAACGCGTCGTCCCCCTTTTTTTTGAATTGCCGCGTCAGCTTCTCGCGAAGCTGGAGGCGCGCTCGAAGGAGCCGGCTTTTCACCGCCGAGATAGAAAGCCCCAGCGCCTCGGCCGTCTCCTCAATGGACAGTTCTTCGATGTCTCTCAAGATGAAAACGGTGCGATAGGCAGGCTTTAAACCTTGAATTGCCTGGTCCAGCACTTGGCCCAGCTCCTCACGCGAGTAGCTGTCTTCCGGGCTCTGATCCCAGACCGCGATTTCCCGGACTACCTCGTCTTCGCCTGTGTCAATTGGCTCATCCAGGGGCACAGTCCGGTCAGAACGCCGCTTCCGCAGCTTCATGAGGGCTTCATTGACCGCGATCCGGACCAGCCAGGTGTAAAACTTGGAATTCCCGTGAAAGTCGCCGAGATGCGTGTAGGCCTTTAGAAATGTCTCCTGTAACACATCTTCCGCGTCGTCGTCATTCTGCGTGATCTGTTTTGCCATGCGAAAGACCCGGCGATCATAGTGTTCCACCAATTCCGAAAACGCATTGGTATCCCCCGCTTGCGCGCGAGCTACCAAGGCAGATTCGTCAAAACCCGAGGCTACAGTTGAGGTGCTCACACTAAAATAATTCCAGTCTATCAACCGCAAAGTCACGCAAGATTCATGGATCTTGAGGTTTTTTTGACTTTCTCTGGGGCCGATCAGCGGTTCTGATACGCTCGAATTTACCCCGACTATGAGCAGCCTGATTGTCACACTGCCCGACGGCAGCCGGCAGCCCGTCGCTGCGGGAACAAGGCCGATCGATGTCGCCAAAGCGATCAGCCCGCGGCTTGCTTCCGACGCCATTGTAGCGCGCGTGAATGGCGCTTTATTCGATTTGACGCGGCCGCTCGAAACCGACGCTCAGCTTGAAATCTTGACGACCAAGAACCCGGAAGCCTTGCAGGTGTACCGGCACTCGACTGCTCACCTACTGGCTGCTGCTGTGCTGGAGCTATTTCCGGAGACGCAGCTCGGTATTGGCCCGCCTACCGATTCCGGTTTCTACTACGATTTCCAGCGCGGTGCCAAATTCACACCGGAAGACCTCCAAAAGATCGAGGCGCGCATGCGCGAGATCCAGGCCAGGAACCTGCCTTTCGAACGAAAGCTGACGCCTAAACCGGACGGCCTGGCGAAATACCACGATGACTGGATGAAACGCGAGCTCATTGAAGAACGCGCAGGCGACATCTTCAGCGAGTACACGCTGGGCCCGAACTTCATTGATTTCTGTAAGGGACCTCATGTGCCATCGACCGAGAAGCTGAAGGCGTTCAAGCTGCTCTCGATTGCCGGCGCGTATTGGAAGGGCAACGAGAAGAATCCACAGTTACAACGGATCTACGGAACGGCGTTTTTCACTCAGAAGGAGCTCGACGATTATCTTCACCGGCTGGAAGAGGCGAAGAAGCGTGATCATCGCAAGCTGGGTAAAGAACTTGAGCTATTCACCGTGAACGAGCTGGTCGGAGCTGGTTTGCCCCTCTGGCTTCCGAAAGGCGCCACGATCCGGCGCGTACTGGAAGAGTATATTCTCGATCTCGAGCGTCAGACAGGATACCAGCACGTGTATACGCCGGATCTGGCGAAAGTAGAGCTGTATGAGCGGTCCGGGCACTGGGAGCACTATCACGAAGACATGTTCCCGCCCATGGACCTGGAGACGGAGCGGATGGTGTTGCGGCCGATGAACTGTCCGCACCACATCCTGATTTACAAGTCCAAGATGCGCAGCTACCGTGACCTCCCCGTGCGGCTGGCCGAACTGGGCACGATGTATCGCTATGAAAGATCGGGCGTTCTGAGCGGTCTGAGCCGGGTCCGTTGCATGACGCTGAACGATGCCCACATCTTCTGCACCCCGGACCAGATCAAAGACGAATTTACGAAGGTGATGCAACTGGTGGAGCGCGCCTACCGGGATCTCGGCATCACGCAGTACAGCTATCGTCTCTCTCTCCGCGATCCCGGCAACACGGAGAAATATGTGGCAAACGACGAGATGTGGTTACTCGCCGAGCGTGTTCTGCGCGAGGCTCTCGATGCTCTCGGATTGCCGTATAAAGAGGCTCCCGGAGAGGCGGCGTTCTATGGGCCTAAGCTTGACATACAGCTCGCGGATGTGATGGGTCACGAAGAGACCTATTCGACGATCCAGATCGATTTTCATCTGCCTAACCGCTTCGAGCTTGGATATATCGGCGCGGATGGCCACGAACACAGGCCGGTCATGATTCACCGCGCCATTATCAGCACCATGGAGCGTATGGTTTCCTATCTCATCGAACTGTATGGTGGTGCGTTTCCGGTGTGGCTGGCGCCGGTTCAGGCGGTCGTTCTACCAATCGCGGACCGGCAGAACGATTACGCGCGAAAGGTCTATCGAGATCTGTCTGCAGCGGGAATTCGCGCGGAAATTGATGATCGCAGCGACAAGGTGAATGCAAAGATCCGCGAAGCTCAGTTGCAGAAGATCCCCTACATGCTGGTCGTCGGCGATCGCGAGGCGCAATCGGGCCAGATTTCCGTGCGAAACCGTAAGCACGGCGACCAGGGCGCTGTTCCGCTAGAGGCATTTATCGGCCGCTTGTCGGAGACAATCGCCAGCAAGAACCTTCAGGAATAGATTGATATTTGCCACCCTCATCCTGATCGGCTGTTGGGTGTACTGCGTGCTTGCGATCATCGCTGCCCGGCGGTACTTGCAGAGCAGAAATACGCCGCGCCCTCCGGCCACTACTCCCATCAGCATCCTCAAGCCGCTTTCCGGTCTCGATGAAGGTTTGAAACTGAATTTAAATACGTTTTTCATGCAGGACCACGGCAGCATCGAGTTGCTGTTTGCCGTCCGACACGGCAGCGACCCGGCGGTTCACGTCGTACAGGAGCTTTTGGCCGAACACTCAACGGTCAAAGCAAAGCTGATCGTCACGGGTGAGCCGCCGTATCCGAATGCCAAAGTCTTCAGTTTGAGCCGGATGTTGGAGCATGCAAGCTCTCCGCTCATCGTAATGAGCGATAGCGACATACACGTTGGTTCTGATTTTTGCAGCAACATCGCAGCCGAGTTCGCGGATACCGGCGTCGATCTTGTGACGTGTCCTTACAAAGCGATTGGCGGATCTACCATATGGTCGAGGCTGGAGGCGCTCGGCATGAACACGGATTTTCATGCCGGACTCTTTACCGCGGTGCTCGTGGAGGGTGCCAGATTTGCCGTCGGCCCGACAATCGTGGCCCGCAGAAGCGCTCTCGACGCCCTGGGCGGCATCGAACGGCTCAAGAATTATCTTGCTGAAGATTTCATGCTTGGCAAGATCGCGGCGGAGCAGGGGCTTGGTGTCCGATTCTCCTCATACGTCGTCGAACACCGCATCGGAAGCGAAACCATGCGAGCAAATTTCGCTCATCGTATTCGATGGGTCAGGAGCACGCGGCGGTCTCGCCCCGCTGGATATGTAGGACAGTTTTTCACGCACCCGTTCCCGATTGCCCTTCTCATTTGTTTGTTGTTCCCCCGCGCCTGGCCGCTGCTGGCCGTTACCGTAGTGCTTCGCGCCGTTGCGGCGTGGATCGTTTCGGATCGCATTTTGGGCGCGAAGGTTTCCTGGCTTCTGTTGCCTGTCCAAGACGTGCTGGCTTTCGCGTTTTGGATTGCAGGTTTTTTCGGAAATTCCATTCACTGGCGCGGACGCCGGTATATTCTTAATCGGGATGGAACGGTAGAGCCAGCGGCTTGATCACGAAAGGCGAGGCATGCCTCGCCACTACAGAGGATTGGCTTTTGTAGGGTCGGGCACGCTCGACCCGATTTGAAATGATGGTGACGGTTTCACTGAACGGGCAAAACGTCGCTTAATTGGAGTTCAACACCTAACGTTTGTGCCCGGAGGACACCGTCGGCGACCTCCATCGGCGGTTTGTCTTCCTCGAAGATCCAGGCGCGCCGTTCATACGGATCTACGACCCATACGCAGGGTACGCCCATTGCCTCGTAGTCGTGAACAGATGCCCTGACGCGATTCCAGCGATCATCCGGGGACATGACCTCCACGCACAGGAGAGGTGGCTTTGTTGTGACTTCTTCCAGTTCAGAGACGACCGAAACGTCCGGAACTCGCACGCGCGTGGGTGAGACTCGCGTGCGGAGCTCAAGTAAGGCCATTAGACCTTTCGGCTCGACAAGATCGCCTACTCTGCGGAGTATTGTGCCTTGTGTATATGCGTGCTTTCCTTGCCCCACATTCCGTTCCACAATGGCGCCGTCGATGTATTCGCAATCCGGCGAATAGGACGTGTGCATGTATTCTTCAAGTGGCACAATGCCCGGAGCTGTCGCCATATCGTCTACACTACATTTTCGCTCGACTTGCCGCCAGCCGGATATGTGATTCGGGTGCCGTCGATATGAGCCCAGGGTGTCATCTTGTGCGGCTTGGCGCTCGTTTCGCTCAGGATATCGATCACTTCCACGCCGCGAACGAGAAGCGCGTCGCCTACGAGCGACCGATGACATCGCCACGGCACCGCTTCGGCGCACATGATCGCGACCGTGTGCTCTCCGGCCAGTGCGACGAGTTCATCTACCGTTCCAGAGAACTCCTGCGTCTGCATGTAGTCGGCATAGCCGCGAAAAGAAGCATTTTTCCAGCCCGTGTTGACGGAATCCTGATGCGCGTGCCGCAGCCCGCCTAGCGAAGGCATATGAATGTATCCGATTCCCGCTTGCCGCAGCGATTCGCGAAGCGCTGCCTGCTCGTACTGCGGATTACGGCGCGAGCGCGGGACCGTGCGAATATCTACCAGCACACTGATCCGATAGCCATCCAGGATCGCGATAAATTCCTCAAGCGCGTGCGTCGAATGCCCGACTGTGTAAACGACCGGCATCAAATCCAGCGGCCGGATAAGGCTGTGGGAGGCGCGGCGATGGATTGAAAGCGAATTAGCCGCACCGAATCCCTGTCCCGCACTGAAACGAACGGCATCAAGCCCTGATCCAGCAGTTCATCCCAATCGCTTTCGGTCAAAAGCACCTCCGCACATGGCTGTGCGTGCATGACGCCCTCACGCTTGTAAATGTGTAACGGCAAGCCACCGATTTCCCGGTGCATGCCCGGCCGGAAATCCCAGCCGAATCTCGAAAACGAGAGCGCCAGTAAGTATGCGCAGCCAAATGCCGGATTTCCCCACAGGTACTCCTGATGCCGAGGCGGATCCGAAATTTCTTCGAAATCGAAACTCGCGGTGGTTGCCGTGTCCTTCCCGTAGGGTAGCCGGAGAAGGAGCCGAGGAATTGCCAGGCCCAGCCAGGCTGCGTGCGAAGACTCGCGTAGGGTCTGCCAGGACTGAGAAGCCGCTGGATGGCCGCCTGACCACGGAACCGCTTCCGCAAGGAATGGCGCACGTGCCGCTCGGGCCAGCAAGCCCAGCTGCAGAAGCAGATCTACATCGGAGGGCGAGTTCCGGTCAAAGACATAGTTACCGACGAATAAGGTCCAGGGCTCGGCGCCTGGGCCGCGGACCGATTCCTCCACCATGACCCGGTATGTATTCGTGGAGCGAAACTCGGGATTTTGCAAGAGATCGGCTGTGAGTCTCTCCTTTGAGATATCGAAAAGATAGACCTGAATGCGGTCTTCGATATTTCTGATCAGGAAGTCCAGCGAGCGCCATGCAGCTTCGAGGGTCTGAAAGTGGGGTTCATGCAGGATGGCTCGCATCAGCAAGCCGAGCCGCTCCGCGTGCTCTGCAGCGGCCTGCGAAGCCTCTGCGTCCGGACGGCGTTGCAAATGGGGACCGGCGATGCGTTCGATAATCTCCTGGAGTTCATCCCGAGCCCGCGGCGAACCGGACTTGCCGCTCGCGGGATCGCCCGCTGCATCATGCTTTTCGGCAAGGGCATCTAGCAGGCTGCCAGAGCCTAACCGGGTCACGTCGGCTTGTAACTCCTCAGAGGCGCCCGACGCAACCTTTGAAGGCGGGATCGCTCGTGATGGATTGCCTATCAGCCGAAACAACTCGCAGCGTTCGAAAACACTGTCCGGCTCGAAGTGTTCCAAGGCATCGAACGTCAAGGAGAAGGACGTCCGATGCTTATCGCCCAGCGAGATAGCGGCCTCTGGCCTTAACGCGCGTATCACTTGATCCAGGTTGTCGCGATCGACCCGCATAGGCCGGGCGACACTTGCGCCTCGGCCGCTAAAATCTCCTAGTACGAGTATCCGGAACGGGTCCTCCGCATCGGAATTCACTCTCAGAGGCTCGGCTTCCGCCACGGCATTTGCTTGCCCGGCATTTACATCCAGTTCGATTTCTCCAAACGAGAATCGTCTTGCCATACCCGTTCGTTCAGCCTAGCTTATCGCCTCTCGCTAATTCATGATTCCGTGCGACGGCGGATAGACTTTGGGCGATGACTCCGCCAATGGGAACCAGCTTCGAGATCGTCTCCAGGCACGAACGACGTCACCTGTTGCAGGCGGAACGAGCGTCGCCTGCATTGCGAAAGCCAGGCTCCGTTCAGTTCCCCAGCCCAAGCGTATGCAGTAGCGCTCGATGCTATTTGGCACCGGTAGAGACAAGTGGGCCGCTAGCGACTATTCGGAAATCCGCGGGTGCCCAAAGTGGCGATCAGGAGTTTTGATTCCAAATATCAATGTGCCATTTCCACAGGCCGTCTTCCTCTCGCCAATACACCACGTACTTCGCCTCCATCTCGGCAGCGGCGCCGCTATCGGGTTGGACGGTAAGCGTCGCGCGACCGATCTCGACAACACCATCTCCTGTCTGAATCACATCGATGGAAACAAGTACTGCAGATTTCGCATTCGCCGACCGAATCAGGTTGGACCAAAACTCCTTAATGGCGGGCCGGCCGGAAATCATTGGTGCACCTGGCGGAAGGATGCTTGCGTTCATCGTGTAAATGTTGTCAAGCGCATTGAAGTTTCGCCTGCCGAAGACCTCCGTATTGAAGAGGTCATTAGTAGCTGACATCGCGGCTCTAATCTGCTCAAGTGCTGCCGGCGCTGATGTTGACATGCGCGTAAGCCTATCACAGCTTGCGGGCTGTCCGGAACCCTCGGCTGCCGGGTCTACTTACTTAGGTAGCCAGCGTCCACTCGAGCATGCATTCCCATCGCCAATGCGCAGCGGGAGTTCTCTGTTGTCTCCATCCGTCCTCCAGCGCAGATGCGAAATTCCGGAGCAGTTCGAAAAAGTGCGGGATACTCGAAATACTGTGGCGATGAGCGACACATCCGAGAAAGCGCGCGAGGTCTACTTCAGGCGACTGAAAGGAATGACAGCTTCCGAACGGCTCGAGTTGGCGGCGACGCTCTGGACTGCAGGAGATGCGCTTCAACGTGCTGCGTTGCGGCATGAGAACCGCTTCGCCGACGATGCCGAGATTACGTTTCGAATCGCTGTGTCTCGGTTCGGATTGGAACTAGCGCGAAAAGCCTACCGAAAGTTGTAATGTCGCCCTCGGACGCGTTCGAACCTTTGCGCTCCGCACTCGAACGAGCCGGAATTCGCTATGCGATAGGAGGCCATGGCAGATCGTTTAATGCGATTTACATGCCGATGGCGTTTAAGATCGATTTCTTTCCTGCGGCTGCATTTGCTCTCGGGACGGAGGAGTTGGATCACGCTATTTATCTGACCGGCACGGGGCTCGCGAAAGCATCTGTACCCTTTGTGACACCTGAAGACATCCTGCTTGCTAAGCTCTTTTGGTTCAGGTCGGGGGGTGAGGCTTCAGAGGTGCAATGGCGCGATGTGCAAGGGATCGCTCGCAGTTGCGCAAACACTCTCGACCGCTGCTACATGCAGAGCGCCGCGATCAAACTGGGAGTTGGCGATCTGTTAGACAAAGTGCTTAAAGAGGGCTAGAAGTGTCGTTCCCGTGAAGAACAGCGACAATTCCTTTTCTCAAGGCGAGGCATGCGTCGCAGGCTTCACGCGCAAGACTTCCTTCGCGTCTACGTGATCGAATTCCATGGGAAAGCTCTCGCCGGTATAGTAGGCGGGCCACTGGTCCTTGTAGTGGGGAGAGGCGACCGAACCCGATTCGCCCGCCAACAGGTTCTGAACCGAGCTATCTAAATCGCCGAAATCGACGACCATTCGCTCCGAAGGACCCAGCGTTGTGGTCGTTTGCTTCACGGTTGTCCCGGCTCCGCTCATTTCGACGGGCCCGATATTGAAGAACCGGTCAATGAACGGCAACTGCTTGCCGATGGGGTGCGCCAGCGTCCACTCGAGCATGCGTCCCCATCGCCAATGCGCAACGGGAGTCCCCTGTTGTTTCCGTCCGTCCTCCAGCGCAGATGCGAAATTCTGGAGCAGCCAGCCGTCCCAATCGTCTTTAGGCACCCACCCTGGCGGACGGCTACGCAGCAGCAATTCGACAATCCATGGCCGCGGGACAAGCCTTGGCGGCTGCGTCGAGCGGCCGGATGTTTCGACCGTTGCCCTCACTAGTGCCGCGCGCAGCGTATTGCTCAGCAACTCCGTCATCATCGGGGCTGCCTGATCCTTCTCCATCTGGCCGTTCCAATCGCGAAGCACAGGAAATGCATCGCGTATCAATTCGTCATTGCTACCCCTTTTTCGGAAGGCCGCGGTAACTTGCTGTGCCAGAAAGCGATCGTAGGCCGAATACACATCCTTCTGTATCGCGAGCATGTCTTCCACCGTCAGCTTCGGCTTGGCTTTGAGCAGAGCACGAATCTGATGCACGCGATACGGATCGGCGTAACTGCCGGCCACCCGGTAGGGATAACCCGGCGTGAACGGATCCTGATTGGCTGTTGCGACGATCCCTCCGTCCGGGTTGTATGCATTGGGCAATTGCTCAAACGGAATGTAATCACTCCATTCAAACTTCCCCGATGAGCCATCCAAAGGCACATCGCCGTCAAAACCGTTTCTTATAGGGATACGCCCGGCGGCCTGGTATCCGATGTTGCCGAATTTATCGGCGTAGATGAAGTTCTGGCCAGGTCCCCAGAACAATGCCAGTGCTGCGCGAAACTGCTGCCAGTTCTGCGCACGATCGATATCGAAGAAGGGAAACCCGAAACCGTCGGCGGCGCTCCAGCGCATGCTATACGCCTTTCCGTTCTGATGCATCACGACGGGTCCGTGCCGTGTCACCCAGGTGTCGATCTGTACGGGCGCGGCATTTCTTACTCCTATAAACTGCCGATCTAACTGCGCCTGCTCCGCTTTCCCTTGATATGCGTAACGGCCAGTTCGCTCATCGATCTGCTCAATATAGAGATCCATGACATCGCTTTGCAGGTTGGTTACGCCCCATGCGATCTGCCGGTTATGGCCACTGATTACGCCGGGCACTCCCGGCAGAGCTGCGCCGGAAACATCCAGGCCGGGGGCCTTTAGATGGACAAGGTGCCAGGTTCCCGGAATCCCGTATTCGAGATGCGGGTCATTCGCGGCCATCGACTTGCCGTCGGCCGTATGCGCGCCGGATACGGCCCAGGCGTTCGATCCCGGCTTTACATATGCTCCCTGAACCGCGGGAAAGAGAAGATGGAA
>DATBHS010000013.1:0-70002 GCA_036557345.1 Bryobacteraceae bacterium | reverse complement strand
TGCCATGGCTTCATCGCAGCTTCTGGATCGGCCCGCTCCTTATCGCTGGCATCCTGGTTGTCCTTGCGGCCATTGTCTCGCGCACGCATCTGCGCGACATCTACAAACACCAACTCGGACAGACGCGTCGCGAACGCCTGTTTCTCGCCTCATTAGGTTTCTTCGTAGCCGTAGTTGTTGTGCGTGGAATCACTATTGCCATACACAACGATATCGGCCCATTTCATAACGTATCCATGCATGGCCGGCACATTCATCACCTGGTTTGGGGCATTCTGCTGCTTCTCCTGGTTGGCTATAGCTGGCTGCTCGAAATCGGAACAGGCGCACAAGACTCATGGCGGTGGGCCGGGCGAGTTACCTCGATGCTTTACGGAGTAGCGGCAGCGCTGACCCTTGACGAGTTCGCGCTGTGGCTGAACCTGAGCGATGTGTACTGGCAGCGGCAGGGGCGCGAAAGCTATGAAGCGATGGCGCTGTTTGGTGGCCTGCTCGGCATTGGCGTGTTCGGTGCGCCCTTCCTGCGCGGAATTGGGCGGGAGGTCAGCCGGCCATTCCGGCGCAGTAAAACTTCTCAATAGCCGAACACGCCGTGGCGCAATTCTTCCGTTAATTCCTCGGGGGACTTGTTCGGGTCCACTTGAAGCAGCTCACCAACTGAGACGGTAATTTTGCCCGTACGGAACCAGCGTGCGCCCTCGGCCTTGATCTCGCCAAGACCTGCCAGGTGCACGGGCAGCGCTGGTATTCCCAGTCCCTTCCATAGCAGACCGGCCCCGGACTTGAACGGCTGCGGAGTGCCATCATCTGAGCGTCGCCCTTCTGGAAAGACGAGTACACTGTAGCCTCTGTCGACGGCCTCTCCAGCATGCGCGAAACTTCTGCGGAATCCGCTGTATTGAGGAAGCGGAAAGATGTTGAAAAGCGCTGTTACCAGCCAGTACTCGAGCGGAGCGACGAGATTGAGGAACCAGTGCCCCTGGTTGCGCGCATGCCGCCAATCGAGAATCATCTCGCCAGACATCGCAACCGCGACTCTCCGGCGAATGTGCCGAGGTAGGGCATAAAGAATGAACGGCACATCATAGGAGGTTACGTGATTGCAGACGATCAGTAGAGGCGGCGAAGGCCAATCGTCGATGATGGTTTTCACACGCGGTGTTGCCAGAAAGCGCACGAGCGGCATTGCGATTGCGGTCAGGAACGCGCTTCGGATGCTTTGTTGTATCGGATTCCAAGGCCAGCGTGGATAAGTGTTCCCTTCGGTCCTGTTGCCCCTACCCGTCCGTGCGACGACCGGCGCTTCGCGAACTAGCTTTTGAACATCCTCGCGCGTCTTTACGTGTTGCAGTGCCGCGTCATCCAACGAGATTCCGTATTGCTGCTCGAGTTGTGCCTGCAATTGGACCCGTCCCATGCTGTCCAGGTTCAATTCGACGCCCGTCTCGTGTTCACCGGCACCAGCCGTAATCTCGCCGCTTGCAATTCGCCTTGCTACTTCACGCTTCAGCACTTTGCCGGTTGAGGTCCGCGGCAAGTCTGCTTCCGGCCAAATGATCCAGCGGCGGATCTGCTGAAAGTCGGCCAGTTCCCGGTTGGCGGCTTGAACCGCGGCAGCAGCATCTCTGCTCCTGCTCGTAACAATCGCGGCGAGCGGTTCCGGTCCGTGGTCAGCCTGCGTCTCGATAATCGCGGAGGCCTTCACCCCTGGCTGGCGATTGAGCGCCGCTTCCAGATCCTCGGGGTAAATGTTAAGCCCGGCCGAAGTGACAATCACGTCTTTCTTGCGGCCACGGAAACGCAGGTTGCCGTGTTCGTCGAAGTCCGCAAGATCTCCGGTGGCGAGCCAATCGGAATCCTGCATCTGCAATCGACCCTGCTGCCAAGTTGCGTTCGAGATGGTGTCGCCACGCACAAGGACTTCGCCTTCCTCACTCAGGCGCACTTCGCGTCCGGGAAGGATCTGGCCAATGGTTCCCGGCACCGCTCGAAATGGATGACTCAGACTCACCAGGGCTGTCGTTTCCGTCATGCCATATCCCTGCACAACCACAAAACCAAGCGCGTTCCAAAACTGCTCACCGCCAGGGGATAGCGCCGCGCCGCCGCACACGAAGGCCCAGAACTTCCATCCAAAGAAGCGGTGAACGTCGCGAAATTCCCACCAGCGCTGCCAGGCCTTCTTGCTCCTGGCCAGACCGATGCGAGTCTCCAGACCAGGAAAACGTTCGACGGCAAAACGCTGCATCAGATCGAGGACGCGCGGAACGGCAGCTAAAACAGAGATGCGATTGCGGCGAATGCGTTCGGCGAGGTCGGCCGCCACCAGCCTCGGTTCATAATGCACCTCTGCTCCGAGCAGCGGTGGCACCCAAAGTCCCATGAACTGGCCGAATACGTGGCTCAACGGAAGCGTGTGCAGAATGCGGATCGGGTGAAAGAATCGCTCGTATTTAAGATATTTCTGCATCTCGCGTTCAATCGGTTCCAGGCTCGCCAGCACGTTCCTGTGTGTGTGGACCACACCTTTGGGCTCGCCCGTTGTGCCGGAAGTGAAGACAATCTGAAGAGGATCTTCGGGAACGAGGGCAGGGAAGACGATGGCCTCGTCAGACGGGAGCGCCTCGTCGAAGCGTTCAAACGAAAGAACAGGGGTCGTTGATGCGAGCGCCTCGACCTTCCGCGCATCACCAACCACGAGCTTAGGCGAGACTTCCTGCTGAACGCGGGCGGCAAAGTCAGGCGCGCTTGCGAGATCGAGGGGAACCGGGAGAACGCCACGCAGAACGCACCCGAAAAACGCGGCGATCCACTCGGCGCTATTCTCGCCCCATATCAGGACGCGGTCGCCTTTTGCGATGGACCGTTCTTCCAGTCCTGCGGCAAACCTGCGCGCCTGCTCCGCGAGTTCGCCATAGCTGGTCCGGCGCCGGCGCAAACCTTTCGGTGCGACGACGGCTATCTCTCTGCCGTGCCGGTCGAAGTCGCTAAGTAAGGACGCAAGATTCCGCCGCTGCAAAGGAGCCAGGACCTAGTTTCAGGCTACGATGCCGCTTTGCTGCCGCCCGGATAGTATCCCTCGCGGGCTTGCACGGTCATTCCTTTCTGCTTCACGGTGAGCTGAATCTTGCGAAATCCTTGGCTCACGGGCCGATCCGGTGTGTATCCGATACTGTACTCGTTGCGCAGCTCTTCTTCGATTTGCCGATAGATCTCATCGACCGGCTTCTTTTTCGATACCTCGAAGTAGCCTCCACCGGTCTGTTTCGATATCTGCTGTAACACTTTCTTGCCGTCCACGTGAGGTACCGACGGGCCGCGCCCATACGGACCACCGCCGCCCCAGCCACCGTGCCGTCCAATTCCCGGACCAGCGAACCCACGAGTAAACTGCGGTTCTTCGTCCGCGATACGGATGGAGTACGCCAGAGTGTCCGCCCGCTGCGTGAAATCGATTGCTTCGTCGATCGAGACTTTGCTGGCATTGTCTTCGCCGTCGGTTAACATGATCAGCGCTTTGCGCCCCGTCTGGGATGCCATGAGATCGTGGGACCCTAAATAAACGGCATCGAAAAAGGCGGTTCCACCTCCGCCGTGCATTCTGTGATGCCCGCCGCCCTGGCCGCCCCAACCACCACCACCGCCCGGATTGCCGCCGGACTGATTGCTGGCTGTCCACTGAGGTTTGTCGAGCAGATTAAGCGCTTTTTCGAGCCGGGCGCGGGAATTGGTTACGTCCTGCAGCAATTCAACTTCACGATCAAAATGAATCAGGAAGGCCTTGTCTTTATCGGGACGGAGCACCTGCTCTAGAAACGTCTGGCTTGCCTGCCGCTCGGTACTGAGCATTCGCCGTTCGCTTCCGCTTGTATCGACCAGCAGTCCCAGCGTCAGAGGCAAGTCGCTCTGCTGCGAAAAGTAGCGTATGATCTGCGGCCTGCCGTCTTCCTCAAGCAAAAAGTCGTCCTTCGTCAGGTTCCGAACGATCTGTCCTTGCTTATTCCGGACAGTAGCGAAGACGTTTACAACGTTCACGTCCGTCGAGAAGCTCGCGGGCGGTTGAGCGTCCTGAGCGAGGAGCAGAGGGCGGGCAAGCCAAGCGGACGCACCGCTGAACAAGAGGCGACGCCTGGAAACAATTGCAGACCGCTCCGAACCACGCACGCTTCACTTAGGATGTACGAGAGATGAACCCGGTTCCCGGATTCAGAGAGACGGTGAGTTATTGAGTTCCGGCGGCGGCTCGAAACCGCAGCGGCGGTGCCTTGCTTTTCTGAGTCTCGTCTTGTTTCATTTCAACCGGAGCCAGAGTTCGAACGGCGGCAGGCCGTCGTAACGGCTTCGAAATCTCGCTGAGAAATACCAGCGAAAGTGGCGTTGCCGCGGCGAACTGCGCTCCGTGATGGTACATCCGGTTTAGTAGCTTGCAACCGGGAAAGTCGTATCCGCTCAAGCGCGAGATATCCACCGTGAACCTGCGTGGAGGTATCTCATGCAAGGCGTCCTTCCAATGTGCTGCGGCTTCGTCCACGATATGCCCGGAAAATTTCCCGGCAATTTCGATTCGGAACTCATCCGCCCGGTCATGGATCTTGATAGTTGCCACAGCTTAATCTCCGGAGGTTTGACTATGGAACTGAAAGATGGGATACAGCAATAGGGCGGCTCTCCACCGATTTCTTAAAACATTTTCATGTGGCAACAAAGATTCGATGCCCGCAGTGGGGTGAAAGTAACAAAGAATTGCCTGCGATCATCTGAGATCTATCGGGGTTTTTTTCACAGGGGAGAGGATACTGCTATCCAATGACAACTAAGGTGCTTCCGGGCTCGCCTTACCCGCAAGGTGCAACCTGGGACGGAACCGGCGTAAACTTCGCGCTGTATTCCGAAAACGCCACACGCGTGGAATTGTGTCTGTTTAATGAACTCGGCACTGCAGAGCACGATGCGGTAGATCTGCAGGAGGCAACAGGACACGTTTGGCATTGCTACATTGCGGGCCTTTCTATCGGGCAGTTGTACGGGTATCGCGTGCACGGCCCTTATGAGCCGGAGAAGGGATTGCGGTTCAATCCAGCCAAACTTGTCATCGATCCTTACGCACGTGCCGTGGCCGGAAGCGTCGATTGGAATTACCCGATCTTCAGTTACCGTCTGGGGGACCAGGGAGCAGACTTAAGCTGCGATGCCAACGACGACGCCGCCGGTATGCCCAAGGGTGTTGTCACCTCTTCGCACTTCGACTGGCAGAACGACCGGTCGCCTCAGACCCCTTTACATGAGTCGGTTATCTACGAGGCGCACGTAAAGGGTATGACGGCCCGTCATCCCGACGTGCCGGAAGATCTTCGCGGAACCTACCTGGGCCTGGTCAGCCCTCCGATGCTGGATTACTTTAAGAAGCTCGGCATTACGGCCCTGGAACTCATGCCGGTTCATGACTTCCTGGATGATAAGCACTTGCTCGATATGGGCCTCCGGAACTACTGGGGCTACAACACGACGAATTTCTTTTCACCGGCCGCGCGCTATTCCAGTTCCGGCGAAATGGGACAGCAGATTGGCGAGTTCAAGACCGTGGTGCGCGAACTGCATAGCGCAGGTATCGAAGTCATCCTCGACGTGGTGTACAACCACACTTCCGAAGGCAACCAGATGGGGCCGACGCTGAGTCTTCGCGGAATTGACAACACCACCTACTACCGCCTGGTTGGCGACCAGCCGCGCTACTACATGGATTACACCGGTACCGGCAATACCTTGAACATGCGCCATCCGCAAGTGTTGAAGCTGGTCATGGACAGCCTGCGTTACTGGGTTCTGGACATGCACGTGGACGGTTTCCGGTTCGATCTTGCCGCTGCCCTGGCACGTGAGCTTCACGATGTGGATCGGCTGTCCGCGTTTTTCGATGTCATTAATCAGGATCCAGTCCTCTCGAAGGTCAAACTGATTGCCGAGCCGTGGGATGTGGGCGAAGGCGGATACCAAGTCGGCCAGTTTCCGGCATTGTGGGCGGAATGGAACGGCAAATACCGTGATGTAGTCCGGCGTTACTGGAAAGGCGATGAAGGACAACTTGCCGAGCTTGGTTATCGCCTGACAGGCAGTAGCGATCTGTATCAGCGCGACGGTCGGCGGCCTTCCGCCAGCATAAATTTCGTTACTGCTCATGACGGTTTTACATTGAAGGATCTGGTCAGCTACAACGAGAAGCACAACGAAGCGAACGGCGAGGAAAATCGCGATGGCTCCAATGACAATCACTCCTGGAATCATGGAGTGGAGGGTCCAACGGACGATCCCAAGATTCAGGCCTTGCGCGACCGGGAAGAACGAAACTTTCTGGCTACTCTTCTGCTTTCGCAAGGCGTGCCGATGATTTGCGGCGGGGACGAGATTGGGCGGACGCAGGGTGGCAATAACAACGCTTATTGCCAGGATAACGAGATCAGTTGGCTCGATTGGCGTCTGGACGATCGGAAGAGGGCGCTGCTCGATTTCACAATCAGGTTAATTGCTCTCCGCAAGCGGCACCCGAATCTGCGCCGCCGCAAGTTTTTTCAGGACCGCAAAATCAGCCCGGCCACTTCTCAAAGGCACCAAGTTGATGGATTTGAGGTACACGACATTTGCTGGTACCGGCCGGACGGTCAGGAGATGACGGAAGAGGAATGGAATGCCGGTTGGGTGCGCTGCCTGGGATTGCATCTCAACGGACGAACGCTGAACGACATTGATCGCTTCGGCGAACTGGTCCGCGATGACAGCTTCCTATTTTGCTTGAATCCGCATCACGAGCAAATTCAGTTCTATATGCCGCCCTGTAGCACGGGTTGCAGTTGGGAAGTGATTATGGATACGAATGATCCTTCGCTCCCTGATCCGCGTACTCTCAAGACCGGGGATGCTTATGAGATGTTGCAGCACTCGGCTGTGCTCTTGCGTGAGGCGAAGCAGATTAGCGAGCTGGAAGAAAAGCGCAACGAGCAAATACGCAAGGAGCACACCGTTAATCTGCAGCATGAGCGGAAGGCGGAAGAACTGGTGCACAAATAGGGTTCGCTACCAGTCAGTCATACACGCCGTAGACATACCATTCGCGGCTCTTTGATTCCTGATAAATGCGGTACAGCGCGCCGTCATCGAGCGCCACATCCCACTCTTCGCGGCTCCAGGCAGTTGCGGCCCACCACTCTCCGGATGTTTTCCACGGACCTGCCGACCGGACGACATTCCCCCTGACGCCGGATGCCAGCACATCCTTTGGCGCGTATTCGACGACATGCACGCGGGCGTGCAGAGCCGGCCGGAACAGGCGCATAACCAGGCGCAGCATGCCGGGACCCGCCACTTGCGGTTGCATATCGCTCTGTACGGCATCCGTTAAAGGCAGAGTTGTCATTTCGAAGGCATCGGGGCGGTGTGTGTTCAGCAACCTGGGCGTGCCGGCATTCTCTTTCCCAACCATGCCTGCAATGCGCTCGAGCGTCACCTGCAATTTATCCGCGGGCGGAGTAGGTGGAAGAAAAATTCCGGCCTGTACGCGGCGGGGTTCAACCGCCTCCATTCGTAATGTGAACGCCAGGATCGGGCCTTCCGGAGGATGGCGTTCCAGATGAAGCTGCAACAGTTTCAACATGGTGCGGCTTTCTTCGAGTGGAACGGCAAATTCCAGTTCAAAGCTATATTCTTTTTTCTCTTCCAGTTCAAATCGTGCGGCTACCATCCGTGCTGCTCTCGATTGCGATCGCAACCGCCCGCACAGTTCACTCAAAACTCTGCCCAGCAGAAACAGCAAAGGTTCGAGCAGCTGTAGAGGATGCTCGAGTTCCAGCCGCTCTTCGTAATTTGTAACCGGCGCTGCCACGCGCAGCGGGCGATGAATGGCTCCGCGCGCCAGAGTACGCAGATATACGCCGGCCTGACCTAAACGCTCTGCCACTCCACGCTCCGACAGCGCCGCGAGGTCCTCACAGGTCTTCAATCCCCAGCGATGCAACACCTCTAGCAATGCCCCGTCTACTGGGATATCGTGCGTAAACAACGCCGTAAGAGGAAGGGGAGCCAGCTTCAGCTGCTCTTCGCCCGGCGTTACCAACGTCACCCCAATACAATTCCGCGCCAATAGAATGGCTGCGTCCGGATTCGATGCAATCGCCAGGCTGGCTTGCATCTTCCGTTCGTGGCCATAGCGACAAATTTCGGAGGCGATCTGGTACGGCGATCCAATCAGCTTACGTAACGGATCGATGGAGAACACGACAGTGCTCGCATCCGCCTGTTCCACTTCGGGAGAGAACCCACGCGCCAGCTCCAGAAGCGATTGGCGGAAAAGCGGGACAGCGCTATGAATACATGCGTACATTTTTTACGCCGCCGTGCGGATGAAAAGCGATTCAGGGCAGACCAACCTGGCTTTGCGCAGAAGCGCCTGCACCTGCAACCCCCGCAGCACCAGAAACGGCGGCTTTCCTGACCAATGGAACGCATTACGTTTTAACTGCAATTGATGGCTGGAGCAGGACTTTGCCTGAGGCGATTCCGCGCATAACAGCAGAATGGCAGGGGTATGCTCAACGGCACGGCGAAAGCGGTACCAGTAAGACAAGGGAATACGATTTAAAACTCGCGGGTTAGCTTCGCACAGATCCAGCAGCACCACTCCGAAGCCGCCGGCATGCAGCAGCAGATCGGCGGATCGGATGGCATGTTCGGCATTCCCATGGCAACGGACCCAAATCAGCCGGTCGAGCCGCACTCCCGCAGCCGCAGCCGAAACAGGATGAAAACTGTCGCAAAGATCGATAATGGCGCACACCTCGCCGCGAGCAGTCGCTTGCGCCAGGATGTGCAAGCAAACGGAAGTTCTTCCGGAAGAACGGCGGCCATTGATTTCGGTAATGGCGCCGCGTGGTAAGCCATTTAGAAATAATTTATTGATACCAGAAGCTTCAAGTGGACTAAACTTTTGTTCTTCATGTAATACGTGAAGTTCGGATGCGCGTTTCCAGCGTTCATCGGAGCACAATGCGCCTGCGATATTCGCCATTTGTTCGCCTTCAGCTATTGTGCTCCAAACAGCCTTGAAAGGCAACGGCTCAGATTTTAGGTAGAGGCTTTCACCACCTCGTCAATTGCCTTCAAGCGAGTCCAAAATGCAGGCAGGAGGTCGAGCCGCAAAGCATTCGCCCCGTCTGAAAGCGCCCGCTCAGGCTGGTCGTGCACTTCGACGAACACGCCCGCTACACCGACGGCGGTGGCGGCCCTGGCGAGGGGCGCAATGAACTCCGGCTGGCCTCCCGACTTGACTCCGGCGGCTCCTGGTAATTGAACGCTGTGCGTAGCATCGAAAACCACCGGGTAGCCAGCCGCAGCCATGACAGGCAGGGCGCGCATGTCCACCACGAGGTTGTTATAGCCAAACGAAGAACCTCGCTCGGTAAGGATGATGCGCTCGTTGCCGGTGCTCGCCACCTTTTCGGCGGCGTTATGGAAATCGACGGGCGAAACGAACTGTCCTTTTTTAATATTGATTGCGCGTCCGGTTTTTCCGGCCTCGATCAGCAGATCCGTCTGGCGGCAGAGAAACGCCGGGATTTGCAGAATGTCCACGATTTCGGCTGCCGGCGCGGCCTGTTCCGGCCCGTGAATGTCCGTGAGAACCGGGATATCAAGTTTACGCACCTCCGCGAGAATGCGAAGGCCTTCCTTCAGACCGGGCCCCCGATATGAATTCACACTACTGCGATTGGCTTTATCGAAAGACGCTTTGAAAACGAAAGGGCCGACGATTTCGCGGACAGCAAGCGCCATGCGCAGAACATGCTCTTCACTCTCGATGACACATGGTCCAGCAATCAGCGCGAGCGGCGCGTCATTGCCGAACGTTACCTGAGAAGCGCCCTCGCCGACCGCAACTATCTTTTTCATTGAGCATGCGAGTATTCACGAGCCGCTTCCATCGTTTCACGGGCAGACTGGGACTTCAATTCACGATGTTTCAGTGCCGCTCCGAGGAACGCCGAGAAAAGCGGATGGGGTTCAAGCGGCTTCGATTTGAACTCGGGATGAAACTGGCACCCGAGATACCAGGGGTGGTCCGGCACTTCGCAGATCTCAACATAGATGCCGTCAGGCGTTTCTCCGGTCAGCCGCATACCGTTGCTAGTGAGCACGTCTTCGAACTCGCGGTTGAATTCGTAGCGGTGCCGATGACGCTCGCTGATTTCGGCTTTGCCGTATACCCGCGCTGCCAAGGAGCCTTCCGCGAGCCGGCAGGGGTATGCGCCGAGCCGCATGGTTCCGCCGAGCTCGTCCACGCCCTTTAATTCACGAAGCTTGAAGATGACACGGTGAGGCGTGGCGGGATTGAACTCGGTGGAATCCGCTTCGGCGAGGCCGCACACATTGCGAGCGAATTCAATCACCATGGTTTGCATGCCGAGACAGATGCCGAAATACGGAATCCGGTCTTCACGCGCGCAGCGAATGGCGCTCAGCATTCCTGTAATGCCGCGCTTTCCAAAGCCGCCCGGAACGAGAATACCGTCGAACCGCCGAAGATAGTCGCGGCAGTCGGGCCACATCATTTGTTCCGATTCGATCCATTCAATATTGACGCGAGCCTGGTGAGCGATTCCCGCGTGCAGTAAAGCCTCTTTCAGGCTTTTATAAGAATCTTCGTATTCGACATACTTGCCTACCAGGCCGATGCTCACTTCGCGAATCGGGTTATTCATGCGATCGAGCATTTGGGTCCAGCGCGACAGGTTGCGCGGCGCCGCGTTCACGTGCAGGAGCCGGAGAATGGATTCGTCTACGCCTTGATCCGCGAATACCAGCGGGATTTCGTAGACGGAATGAACATCCTTAGCCGTCACGACTCCGCTGACGTCAACGTCGCAGAAGAGCGCGATTTTTTCCTTAACTTCCTTGGGAAGCGGGCGCTCCGAGCGGCACAACAAGATATCCGGCTGAATACCGATGGCGCGCAGTTCCTTGACGCTGTGCTGTGTGGGTTTCGTTTTCAATTCCTGGGCCGCGGCAATCCAGGGAACCAGGGTCAGGTGGACGAACAGCGTATTATCGCGTCCTTCTTCATGGCGCATCTGGCGGATCGCCTCGATGAACGGTAGTGATTCAATGTCGCCAACAGTTCCGCCAATTTCTACGATGGCAATGTCTACATCGGCCGCGACCTTGCGGCACGCCGCCTTAATTTCATTTGTGACGTGAGGGATGACCTGCACGGTCTTCCCGAGATAATCACCGCGCCGTTCGCGGGCGATGATGTTTTCGTAAATCCGGCCCGAAGTCAAGTTATTGCTTTGAGACAAGGGCGCGTGAGTGAAACGCTCATAATGGCCTAGATCCAGGTCGGTCTCCGCTCCATCATCGGTCACGAATACTTCGCCGTGCTGGAACGGGCTCATGGTGCCGGGATCGATGTTGAGATACGGATCAAACTTTTGCAGGGTGACACGCAGACCCCGGCTCTCCAGGAGGCAGCCGATCGACGCGGCCGCGATCCCCTTTCCCAACGATGAGACAACTCCACCGGTAATAAAGATGTATTTGGGCATCAAGTAAATCCGAATGATTCGGCCATGGCCGAGAAGAGTTGGTTGACCCGCTCCAGGTCTTCGGGAGTATCGACCCCGAGCGACTCATATTCCGTATTCACCACACGGATGCGATACCCGTTCTCGAGCGCGCGCAGCTGCTCGAGGCGCTCGGCCCGTTCGAGCGGGCCAACTGTCAGATCCGGATATCGCAGCAGAAATTCGCGGCGATAGACGTAGAGCCCGATGTGCTTGAAGTAAAGCGGCACGCTGTTCTTACCGTCGCGCTCGTAGGGAATGGGACAGCGAGAGAAATAGATCGCGTCGTTGAGGAGATTCGTTACTACCTTCACGACGTTCGTGTTCACAATATCGGTCGGATCAATAATCTGCTTCTTGAGCGTACCCATGGCGACCGTGTCATCGCCGTGGACCGAAAGAATGGAGGCGTCGATCGCTTCGGGATCGATGAGCGGCTCATCGCCCTGAATGTTGACATACAGAGAGGCTTGTTCGGATGAGGCAACCTCTGCCAGCCGGTCCGTTCCTGAAGGATGATCGGCGCGGGTCATACGGATGCGCGCTCCAAACTGGCGGGCAACAGAGGCGATGCGCTCATCATCGGTCGCAATCAGAACGTCATCGAGATAGCGGGACTTTTGCGCGCGCTCCCACACATGCTGCAGCATGGGCTTACCGTTGAGAGGAGCGAGAGCTTTTCCAGGGAATCGGGAGGAGGCAAACCGGGCGGGAATTATTCCCAAAATCCGCGTCCGCACAACTGAGTGTAGCACGCAAAATAGCGATCAGCAGTCAGCAGAGACAGCGGTCTGCCTCGCGATTTTCAAAGCGCGCTCAAAAATGCAATCAGGTCTTCCTTCTCCTGTGCCGTAAGTCCGAGGTTGAAGCGTTTCTCATAGAAGTCCAGAACGTCTCCGAGTGTTCGCGCCGAGCCGTTGTGAAAATAAGGAGCGCGGCTCGATAAGCCGTGGAGAATCGGGCCCTTGACCCTTCCGATATCCTTCCATGCGCCTGTGATGAGGGCGCGCCCCGGGTCGGTTGTTTTCTTGACCTCAAAAGTTGTCTTGTTTTGCAACGTGAACACGGGTAGGTAACTGACATCAAGCGAGCTGTCCGGATCTGCGACACCGATATCCAGAGGCGCCGATACGGAATGATTGCCGATGTTGGGCGAGTCATGACAGGTTCCACAGGTGCCGGGGATGGAGGGGAGATTCAGATCGTCATTGAGTCCCGCGACGCCAAGAATATTAATCGGCTTCGAGTTAAACAACTCCTGGCCTCTGGCGATGCTGTCCCTGCGACCTCTTTCCCGTTCGAAGAAACCTCGAGCCCCGAAGCAGTCGCGTAGCCAGTGATCAAAGAGGTTGAAAATGATGGGCGTAAACGGAACGTTGCGAGGGTTTTGTCCCAGTGGGTCGTTAATGCCAACGAAGAAATCGGGCATGGTTTGCTGAGCCAGGAACTTCGGGCCACCCGTCGCGCCTCCAACATTCAGCGGACCAGCCCGGTAATCGAAAGCTTGCGCCGTCACGAGCGCCATTTCGAAATCGACAATCGCTTTCTGCTGCTCCGCGGTCAATGCGGCAGATGCCTGAGCGTGACCATTGGTTGCGTCCAGCGCCTGGTGCGCCAGATCCGCCAGCAGATCCGCGGGGTTCGTCTCGAATGCAATTTTTTGGGTGCCTGTCTGCGTGGACGACTCGCGTCCGTCCCACATCACGGTGCTCAGGAAACGCAGGTTAGTACTTGGAAGTGGTCGTCGATACATAGACAGAGCGGAGGTATCGTTACAGCCATACGGGTTTTCGACCCCAAGTACCTCGAACTCCGCATTTGACGGCACAGCTAGCTCGATACGAATGAGGCCGCGGTTCAACAGCAGGCCATATGCCTTGCGGCGTCCCGCAATCGTCCGCGTATCTACGGTGTCGCCGCAGTTGGAACCGTCCACGGTCCGAAAGATCGGATCGCGGCCCTGCGTGAGCTCGAAGCGGAGCCTGACCTCATCGCTCGAGATGCTCCAACCCTGAGCCGGCCGGTGGCAGGAAGAACAACTACGTCCGTTCGTACCGAGCGATTGGAAAAATGGGTCGGACAAACTGATGGGTCGGCCGGTCACGTTGTAAGTTTCAAGAAGGCCGGTGGAATTGGGAAACGGGAAGAGATTGGGCAAATACCGCGCCTTGTCTGCCGATTGCGCTGCCAGCCCTCCGCTAGCCACCAGCAGCACGAGGCAGAGGCGTCTTGCTGTGTTCATAAGAGGCTCTCCTATCGTTGCGTGCGTGTCTGCGCAAATTTAGCGCAGAATATCACTTTGTGAATGACAGGTTTCGATCGTTTCGCGGGTTCGGTTCGTAGCTTTCAGCCCTCAGCTCTCAGCCCTCAGCTCTCAGCCCCCAATTTTTCCGCTCTCAGTTCGTCGGGCCGGGCAGGCCACGGCTCCTACGCGGTTTGCTTGAGTTCCCCACGGCGAGGCAGCGGCGGCGATCACGGAACCTTGCGAAACGAACTCGCGATCGGATTTGCGCCGTGAAGACACGGCTTGCTCACGCGCGCGGCTCAGTTTTAAATTTGTCAGAGTATTGAGAGCTTTGTAGAAGGCACGCTCGTAAGTGGTCTGATAGCGCAGGAAGAGTGTGAGCTGGTGAGTATCGACGCGGGTTCCGGTGAAGCCTGGTTTTGAATGCGGATGGCACGCTGCATAAGCCACCAGGATTGGGCCATTTGCTGGACCAGGAGCGCTTCGGTCTCATTCGCTGGGGTATGCTCAGCCATTAAATCACCGAGCAGCGCTTCAAAAGCGTCGGGATCTTTGCCGGGAATTGATTACGCGGCCGGAGGCGAGGCCATGTTTGAGGGAATTGCCACTGGAGATAGCCTTGCCTGCGGAGCTGAAGGGCTATCCCGCCCGCGACTGCCGCAAAAAAGTAAAGCCGCGGAGTTTCTGCGGCATCTACCATCAAAGCTAAAACGGCTTAGCGCAAGGGACGCAGCGGCCGCGCCGGTTCGTGTCAGAAATCGATGAATCACGGTCGGGATCAACTTATCTGACCTGGGTCGGTACTTCCGGTTGTGCGCGCCGACGAAAGAGATATCACGATGAGCGTTTCGACTGCCGAACATCGCCCGCTGGAGGAGTCCAAAGCCGGAATTGGCTGGAAGCGGTGGGGGCCGTACCTGAGCGAGCGCCAGTGGGGAACGGTACGAGAGGACTACAGTCCCACGGGTTCGAGGGCAACGCATTCGAACTTGGCGGAGCCGTCCAACTCGGCGGTGGCGAGCTATAAGGCGCGGCTCCGCAAAGCGCATAGCGAGTTTCATATTGTCGGAACTTACCTGGCGGGAAGGGTTGACCGAGCGTTCCTTCTGAAAGGACGTCCCCTTGCCGTTGGCTCACGACATGTCTAATCCTACAGAAGATGACAGCATTGTCCGGCGCAGACTGCCAGCCAGTCGAAGCGGTTGGATACGCTGGCTTCCCGGATTAATCACGTTACGTCAGTATGAGTCGTCTTGGCTGCGGCACGATCTTGTTGCCGGCCTTGTTATGACGACCATGCTCGTGCCCGTCGGTATCGCTTATGCCGAGGCGTCCGGGGTGCCCGGTATCAACGGCCTTTACGCGACCATCGTGCCGCTGCTCGCATACGCTTTGTTCGGTCCGAGCCGCATACTTGTCCTGGGCCCTGACTCGGCGCTCGCGTCCGTGATCCTGACAACCGTAATGCCACTTTCGGCGGGAGAGCCCCACCGCGCGGTCGCCTTAGCGGGAATGATGGCGATTGTCTCAGGGATTGTGTGTCTCGCCGCGGGTCTGGCGCGTCTGGGATTCATCACCGAACTGCTCTCGAAGCCAATCCGCTACGGATACATGAACGGAATCGCGCTGACTGTGTTGCTAAGTCAGGTCCCGAAGCTCTTTGGTTTTTCTGTCACCGCAAACGGGCCGTTGCGCCAGATCTCGGGAATCGTCGATAAAGTATTTGCCGGGAAAACGAACGTCGTGGCGCTTGCCATCGGCGCCGGCACTCTCGCCCTTATATTGCTATTGAAAAGACGGCCACGCATCCCGGGCATTCTGATCGCCGTGCTCGCCGCTACTGGTGTTGTCGCGGCCTTTCATCTCGCCACACGTTCCGGCATATCCGTGCTCGGCTCTCTGCCGAAGGGATTGCCATTGCCACGCCTTCCTCTGGTCCACGTCAACGACCTGGTACCGATTCTCATGGGTGGCGTCGCCGTTGCCCTCGTTTCATTCGCGGATACGAGCGTACTTTCTCGAACCTATGCCGCGCGCCTGCGCACTTCCGTCGACCCGAATCAGGAAATGGTGGCCCTCGGCACTGCGAACCTCGCGGCAGCCTTCTTCCAAGGATTTCCGGTCAGCAGCAGCTCATCGCGCACACCGGTGGCCGAGGCGGCGGGCGCCAGGACTCAGCTTACAGGCGTCGCCGCCGCACTCGCTCTCGCATTGTTGCTGCTGTTCGCGCCGGAGGTACTTCGAAATCTCCCTCACACGGCCCTGGCTGCCGTCGTCATCGCCTCAGCCATCGGCCTGGTTGAAGTCTCCGACCTCCGCCGCATCTATCGCATCCAACGCTGGGAGTTTTGGCTTTCAATGGTCTGCTTTGCGGGTGTGGCCGTGCTCGGCGCCATTCCTGGAATCGGGCTCGCGATTGTAATTGCTGTGATTGAGTTTCTGTGGGACGGGTGGCGGCCGCATTCGGCCGTGCTCGGCCGCGTCGAACGTGTGAAGGGTTATCACGATATCACCCGGTATCCGAAGGCACGCTTGATCCCGGGTCTCGTGCTGTTTCGCTGGGATGCACCGCTGTTCTTCGCGAATGCCGAGCTGTTCCGCAAACGTGTTCTCGATGCTGTTGCGAATTCACCGACCCCCGTTCGCTGGCTCGTGGTTGCAGCGGAGCCGGTCACCAGCATCGACGTTACGTCGGCAGATACGGTATGCGAACTCGACGATACGCTACACGGCGCAGGCATCGAACTGCGTTTCGCTGAGATGAAGGATCCGGTCAAGGACAAGTTAAAGCGCTTCGGACTCCTCACGCGCTTCGGTGAGCAGACCTTTTTCGCAACCCTCGGCGAAGCTGTGAGCAGCTATCGCGCGACCCATCCTGTCCAGTGGGAGGATTGGGAGGAACGCACGTCGTAGATTGTGGTAACGGGCAAGTTCCGCTAGCCGTTCGGCAGCAGCACGACCTTGCCGAACACTCCACCTTCGCCCAGCATCTCGTGCGCGCGACGTGCCTCTTCGAGCGGCAACCGTTGCGCGATCAGGGGCTTGATCTTGCCTTGTTTGAGCAGGTCCAGTAACGTTAGCAGGTCCTGGCGGAACCACGCCGGTTTGAACCGCATCAGCCACTGGATGCTGTAGGGCACCATGCTCTTTCGGCCGGGCTTGAACCAGTTGCGAAAGATGAACCGACCCAATTCGGCGGACTCGCGAATCGGATGACGGCCTTCGCTGCGGGAAACCATGCGTCCCCCGCGCATCTTCGACTGGAAGCCGTAAATCACCACGCGGCCACCCTCGCGCAGGGCGTCGCGCGAGCGCCACAGATTGTCTCCTCCGATGCCATCGAATACTGCGTCGACGCCGTCACCGGTAAGGCGACGAATCTCCTTCACGAAGTCCGAGTTCTTGTAGTCGATGGGAATGCCGCCCAGTTCCCGGACCACCGCGGCCCCCTGCGCCGAGCACGTTCCGTACATCTCGACGCCGGCCAGCTTCGCCAACTGCAACATCGCGGAGCCGACGCCACCCGAGGCCCCGTGGATTAACATACGCTGTCCAGGCCGGGCCTTCGCCGATCGATGCAGCATCTGATACGCGGTGATGTAGTTCAACACCACGGCGACCGCCTCCGCTGCGCCTAATCCCGCAGGGACGGGGACAAGCTTGCGCCGGGACACGCAGATGTATTGCGCGTAGCACCCGTGGATGGGCATGGCGGCAACTCTCTGGCCCAGTTCGAAGCCGGTCACGCCTTCGCCGAGTTGATCGACAGTTCCGACGAGATCCCAACCCGGCGTGTAGGGCGCACGCGGCGTTTCGGGATGGACTCCTTCGCGCGCCAACACGTCCGGCAGACTGACGCCCGCCGCCAACACCTTCACCCGTACTTCGCCTGCTTTCGGAGTAGGGATGTCTTCTTCGATGACGGTGATCACTTCCGGTCCGCCATAGTGAGTGACGACAACTCGCTTCTGGCGCATGGTCCTGACCCTTTGGCTGGCAATTTCGGGGCCACAGGCAGAAAGCAGTGCCAGGAATTCTGTACATTCACATGAGCCGCTAGCGAAGGATAGGGAATCGAACTGGTTGCCTGCTCCGGGTGATCCGTCTTTCGGGTACTGGGTCTGTACTGGCCTAGACCGTAGGCGCCTACGCTGTCTCTTCAAATACAGCTTTCACGGTCCCTTTGCGCACCGCGCGTTCGAGTGCGGCGTGATCCTTTTCGTTCTGATTGGCGTAGCTGACCGCGAAGGTGGCGATCGCCTGGTCAAGCGTGCTGCTCTTGCCCATGTAGCCGCTGAGGACCGCAGAGTGCCCGTACCGTGCATGGGACAGAGCGAGTGCCCTTCCACACCAAGTGCTGTAACAATCCATCTCAAGCCGACCGAACGTCTCCACACGCGGGCTGATCTTAGTGTCCCTTAACTGGCGGATGAAGTAGTGCCGACCCTTGACGCCTACCGTCCATCCCAGGAATATGTCGCTGAAGGGCTGCAGAATTCGGTACCCGTCGACCACGCGCTGACCGTGGTTGCGCAACCTGCTTGCACCCGCGTACGGTTCCAGAACCGATGCCCGAGCCTCTTTGATCTGCAGAAAGAGAGCGTCGTCCTGGCCGGACATGAACAGCGCCACCCAGCACGCAGTCCCAACGCTGCCAATTCCGACCACCTTGATTGCCACGTCCCGAAGTTCGTAATGATCCAGCAAATGCTGATACGCAGTGGGCAGGGTGGCTCGGTAGCCTGCCAAAGCATCCCGAATAGCCTGTTCAATCTGACCCGGGGGAAATGCTTCGTCGTGAAAGATGGTGGGAAGCTGGTCTCGGATCACGTGAAGGTTCCCTCTGGTTTCTGCAAGTTTCGGAAACATCTCCTCGGCGCGGCTCTTCGCCCGCTCCTTTTCCAGTCGCTTGATCACTCGCTGGCGCAAGGCAGGGTCACGAATTCCCGCTAACAGATCCTCTGCCCACATCGCCTGCTGCCACAACTCGAGAGTCTTCATCTGGCTAAACTCAGCCATCGACTCACGGTAGCTGCGGACGCAGTTTGTAGCAATATCTTTGGCACCGGAATCGCTCATCCCGTTATCCCGGCAACCTACGATGAAACTCGTCGCAAGACGCTTCAGATCCCACTCCCAAGGTGCGGGGAGTGTCTCGTCGAGGTCGTTGATCGAGAAAATAATTCTTCGCTCTGGAGTTGCAAAGCCGCCGAAGTTACATAAGTGAGCATCTCCGCAGCACTGGACACGAATGCCGGTCACGGGACGGGATGCCAGGTCGGATGCCATCGTGAGCGCAGCTCCCCGATAGAACGTAAACGGAGAGCGAACCATGCGCCCGTGCCGCAAAGGCAGCAGGTCGGGCCGGCGGCCTTTCTCAGCTTCCAAAACGAGTTTGACTGGGTCCACTCGGTGAGGTGGCACTCTCCACGCTGCGTGCGCCGCTCGAGGGCAGGTGTCACGCAGAGCCTTGCCCGCTGCATATCGCTCGGCGTACGTCGTGGCAGCAGCATCAATCGGCTTGGGCATTCGGTGCACAATGCGGGGATTCGATCTACGTGTGTTAACCATCGGTTCCTCAGTTCCCGCGATGAGTCATTTTCGAGCCAGCAGAGTCCGGCTTTTCTCGGCGCAGGGGAAGACATGGCAAAGATGCCCATTCGCAGCGTGGGGCTTTAGTTTATTTAACGATCTTTCATTGCGAAGCCAGCGGTTTGTTCGAGCCGGGGCCCGGTGACCTCTGGTTTTTATAACCGGTGCAGCTTACCCCCTCTCACTGGTGCCGCTCGCAGCCGATTGCTCGTTTCGTTGCGACTTGCCGACAGGTAAGCCACGCGACCCGGTGATCACATAACAGATGCAGGGGTTCTACTGATGGGTGTTCGCTTCAAAGCGCTTGCGGATGAGTCCGTCAATTGCGACTGGCCCGGAGCCGCCAATTACGAGGGCGACGAGGCAGGCGACATAGAGCAAGATGACCTCATAACCCACCGGTCCGAACTTCGCGCCCGTTGGAGTCACGGCGAGGAGCTTAATTGAGCTGAACCCATACGGTAGGTGCACTTTAAGCATGGCGACCAATAACACAGCTATCATAGGCACACTGACAATCGCGACGAATGCTCCCAGGAGGACAGCAAGGCCACCGAGGAGTTCGATCAGTATCGTCAACCATGCCATAAAGTGCGGCTCAGGGACGCCCATGCTCTGGAGAATGGAGGCGAACGCGCCGGGCCCCTTGGACAACTTAGCGAGCCCGTGTTGCATAAACCCGTAACCAACAATCAGGCGCAGGGGAATCGGAGACCATCGAGCCATTTGATGCCGCGTTAATAATTTAAGAGAGAAATCGGTCAGGGCCTGCATAGTGTTACTCCAGGGAATTGATCGTGTATTCCGTGTACGATCGTCACTCGAAGAATTACTGGCGGCTCTTTTCCGTTATGGCAATCGTCTCATCCGATCCGGTCTCGCGTCGCCATGCCGCATTTAGGCCGTCCAATATGGGCTGGCATGATAACCAACGGTGTGAGACAATTGCGCCGACCGGAGCAGGAACGAGGGACTTTCATGGTAGCAGAGGAGACGTAACCGTGAGAACACCGACGTTTTCAGTCGAAGTGATTACGGTGCCGGTGAGCGATATCGAGCGAGCGCTGCGGTTTTATGTCGATCAGGTCGGCTTCACGCTCGACGTCGACTATTCGCCGAGCGACGCTTTCCGAGTCGTGCAGCTCACGCCCCGTGGCTCCAGTTGCTCGATCCAGATCGGTAAGGGACTCACCGACGCGCCCGTCGGTTCACTTCGCAACATCTATCTCGTCGTCACGGACCTCGAGGCCGCGCGGAGCCGCCTGCTCGAACGCGGGGTCCAGGTTGGTGAGATCCGGCACAAGACGCCCATTGGAGCCTGGGACGGAGGTTTCGCACCCGGGCTCGACCGCGCACGCGGAGACTATGCCAGCTTCGCCAACTTCTCCGATCCGGATGGCAACAGTTGGGTGCTACAGGAACGAGGTTACCGCAATGCGTGACGTAGTGTAGAAACTTCGCGATGTCGACCATGCGCGGTGCACCAGAAAAACCAGGCGGAGATCGGGGCGGATTTATTTTTTCGAACCCGCGTTGTTACAGCTCCAATCGGCGCCATTGACCATTCGAGCGAAAGGAGTTCCCATGAGTAGGGTCACGTATCGGAACGTAGATGTGAACGGCATTAGAGTCTTCTATCGCGAAGCTGGGCCGAAGGAAGCGCTAACGATCCTGCTCTTGCACGGTTTTCCCACCGCCAGCCATATGTTCCGCGATCTCATCCCGCAACTGGCAGACCGGTTTCGCCTCGTCGCTCCCGACCTGCCGGGGTTTGGGCAGTCCGACATGCCGGAGCGCGGCACGTTCACCTACACGTTCGAAAATATCGCGAACGTCATCGATCGCTTCGCCGAGGTGATCGGCCTCCAGCGCTTCGCGATCTACGTCTTCGACTATGGCGCACCCGTCGGCTTCCGCCTCGCCGTTCGGCATCCGGATCGCATCGACGCAATCGTTTCCCAGAACGGCAACGCCTATGAAGAGGGGCTGAGTGATGGTTGGAATCCCATTCGCGCTTATTGGCAGGAGCCCTCGTCTGCCAACCGAGAGGCGCTTCGCAGTTTCCTCGCTCCCGAAACGACCCGCTGGCAGTACACGCATGGTGCGCCTGACGACACCGCGATTTCTCCGGACGGGTATTCGCTTGACAATTTCTATTTGGGCCGCCAAGGTGCTGACGAGATTCAGTTGGACCTGTTCGGCGACTACAAAAGCAACATTGCACTCTACCCGGCGTTCCAGAACTACTTCCGGACTCACCAGCCACGCTTCCTGGCGGCGTGGGGAAAGAACGATCCCTTCTTCCTACCCGCGGGCGCCGAGGCGTTCAGACGCGACATTCCCGCTGCCAAAATTCAATTTTTCGATACGGGCCACTTCGCACTCGAGACCCATGCGAAAGAGATCGCGGCAGCAATCCGCGATTTCTTCGTGCCCGGTGTTTGACCACGCCCAAGTTCGGCAGCCGGTTTCGTTCTGACGGTCAAGGGCTACGGATAGTCTCTTTTTGTCGGCGATGCTTCCTTTTACGTTTTCGGGATGACCTCCATTTTGATCCAATCCCAAAATCGCTCGACCCATTCATCGGAAGGCAAGCTCTGCTTTCGCATTCCGAACCCATGACCTCCCTTGGCGTACATGTGCAGTTCAGCGGATTTGTGCGCGGCGGTCCATTTCTCGTACAGCGCAACGCTGTCACCAGCTAACCCCAATTGGTCATCCGCGGCGGCGGCTAAAAAGAGGGGTGGGGCGTCCGCGGGCACCGGAATATCTTTGAACATCGAAGCACCGCCGTAGATCGGTGCAGCGAACGCAGGCCGGGCTTCCGGTGAATATCGCAGTGCGACGGCAGCCGCAACCGTGCCGCCCGCAGAGAATCCAACGATTCCCACTCTGTCCGGCGACACATTCCAATCGGATGCGTTCTTTCGTACATAAGTGACCGCCGTCAAGCCGTCGGCGATAGAGAGAGGCACAGTTTTGGCCAGCATTTCCCTGAATCGTTCTTTGTCGTTCCACATCTGCTGGAACTCTTCCGTTGCGTCATCACCCGTATGCGCCAGACGATATTTGAGAACGAACGCCGTGATTCCCTTCGCCGCGAGCCATTCGGCAACATCGATCCCCTCGTTATGGATCGAGAGCGCCATAAAACCGCCGCCAGGACAAACCACGACAGCAGCGCCATTGGCAGCCCGAGGTAACGGTCGATAGATCGTCAGGCTAGGCTTGGTCACGTTTGTTACGACTTCCGCTCTCCAGGCCTTTGAGAAATATTGCTTCTCGGGATAGCTTTCGGACGAGACCCCTATACCAGCACTGACGGGCAATGGAATCACTTGCTGCGCGAGTCCAGTAATAGCTGCCAGCGCAGCGAGGAAAACACTTCGAGCAATCGGCTTCATGGATTTCGTTTAGTCTATCGCGAGTTGGCCGGACAGTTATTCCGCTCGATCCTGGTCTTTTCAGCAACATTTAAGGTTTACAGCCTATGCTGCTTCGTGTTGCTAAGGAGCTATGGGAAACATCAAGTGGCAATTCGCGATTGTGGCTGTACTTCTATGCACGGGATTACTTCCCGCGTATGCTCGGTCAAACTGGGCGGTCAAGAAACAGATACATATCGGCGGACCCGGTGGTTGGGATTATCTCACCGTCGATTCGCATACGCACCGGCTTTATGTTCCGCGATCGACGCACACCATGGTGATTGATGCCGATTCCGGCAAAGTGATCGGCGACATACCTGGTCAAGAAATCGCCCACGGGGTGGCCATTGTGCCGGAAGTGGGGCGGGGTTTCATCAGCGACGGTGGTGGAAATGGCGCTATTGTCATCTTCGACATGAAAACCTATGCGGTTCTGGGGAAAATTACGGCGCAGCCGGATGCGGATGGCATCATCTACGACTCTGGCAGTAAGCTGGTACTCGTTGTCTCAGGCGATGGCGGCGTACTCATGACGCTGAAGCCCGACGTCGACCCTGTCCGCGGCAAGATCGACTCTGCCATCGGTTTAGGGGGTAAGCCCGAGTTTCTGGCGGCTGACAACGCCGGCAAGGCTTACGTCAATCTTGAGGACAAAGACCAGCTTGCAGTGGTCGACCTGCGGGCGCGAAAAGTGCTTGCCCACTGGCCGGTAACTCCTGGCGGCGAGCCTGTTGGACTCGCGTTGGACGCGCAGAAAGGCCGGCTATTTATCGGTTGCCGCAAGCCCCAGAAAATGATTGTTATGAGCACGGATGGCGGCAAGATTCTAGGCAGCTTGCCGATTGGCGCGGGCGTAGACGCCACCAAACTTGATGAAGGTGAAGCATTCGCGAGTTGTCGCGATGGTTCGCTTGTTGTGGTCTCGGAGAAATCAACGGGACAATTCGAAGTGTCGCAAGTCGTGAAGACACCGGGTGGGGCGAGAACGATGGGCATCGATTCCAGCACGCATACCATTTATCTGCCTACCGCGGAGTTCGAGCCGGCCAAACCGGGAGAACGGCGGCCACGAGCGAAACCCGGAACATTTAAGATCGTGGCCGTTGCACGATCAGGTGGACACTAACGGCCACAGGTGATTCAGGCAGATCGTGACCGACTTAAAACCCGCTTAGTGTCCCACTGCGGGATTGCCCGTGGGCGGCGGGGCCTGATCCACCACGGCAGGATGCCCCAGCAACTCCGTGAGGACCGGTTTCAAAGCATCTGCCCAGATCTGATACGCCTTTACGGTGGGATGGAGTTTATCTCCGTTCATCATGGCGTCGAGCAGTTTTCCGTGACCGTCGGCGAGTTTGTCATTGATGTTCAGATATCGGATCTTCTGGCCGTCGGCGAACTTCGACAGGTTGCCGTTAATCGTGTCGATCAGTGGAACTACCCGCGTATCGTCGTTCCGCGGGAAGATCCCCATTAGTAAGACTGTCGCTGCGGGCGCCTTCAAACGAATCACGTGCACAATCGCCTCAATGCCTCGCGTAATGTCGGCTGCTCTCGCCTGAGCGTCCACTGGTGTTGACCGATCGCTAATGTTGTTTGTGCCGGCCAGCAGGACAACCACTTTGGGATTGACCCCGTTCAACTCGCCATTGTCTAAGCGCCACAGAATATTTTGTGTTTTATCCGCGCCCCATCCGAAATCAGCCGCGTTCCAGCCGAAGAAGTTCTGTTTCCAATTGGTGAGCAGGTCAGGGTAGTCGATAGCGCCCCACCTTCGCGTGATCGAGTCCCCTTCAAAGTAAACGTCGATCCTCCCTTGCTTCGCCTTCGCGAGCAACTGAGAATGAGCGACCAGGGAGTTAGCGTCTGTCCGAAAAACGGGCTGATTGGCCGGAAATCTCCAGGGCGCCGCGTGATAGACGAAGAACTTGTCCGCCCACGGAATGAAGTACTTCCAGTTTGGGGCATCGGTGTGGCCGGCGTCATGCTGCCGCCACGCAAGTTGGCCATCAAGAAGTCCTTTGTTCACTGATGGCATGTTCGCGGTGTGATAATCCTCATTCACTCCCAGGTCCTTCACGCCCAGCAGACGGAAAACAGCGCCCGCAGCCACGGTCGCCATGAAGCTACCCCGCTGGTCAAGCCATTTTGCGTCCCCCATTTCGGGAATGCCGTAGCTGATGAAGGTCGGCCGCGGCGCACACAGCGCAATGAGCTCGTTCGAATCGACCGGTAAGTCGCGGGCGTTTTTGCTTCCGAACGAGGCCTGGGCCGCGCCGTACTTCAGAAAATTGCCGGCCATCCAGTGGTACTCACCGGACCCGGTGAGATTCTCGACCTCTTCTCCGAAATTGCGTCTGTGCGGTTTGACTCCACCTTCCCCGGAGGAGCCCACCAGCGCAACAGCGAAGCGAGTATCGAACGCCATGGTCAAAAGAGCGGCTTTTCCATAACGCGAGACGCCCTCAACACCAACGTGCTTCGCATCGACACTCTTATCCGTCTGCAGATAGTCAAGTCCCCGCGAAGCGCCCCAGGCCCACGCCCGCAATGCGCCCCAATCCTCCGGCTGTCGGGGCTGACCCTTATTTGCAAGGCCAATGATGCCCTTTGTCAGGCCTGCGCCGTTGTCCGCTTGAATGCTGCTGGTGTCCAGGAGCGCATAACCCCACCCACCGGCGATGAGTTGCTCCGTCGCAGGCGGATCGCTCCCCAACATCTTCTTGAATTCCGGATGGCTTTCGATGAACCGGCGAATGGCCGCGCTGCTGAACATGATCATCACCGGGACAGGACCCTTCGCGTTGCCTGGAGTCACCAGCGTCATCTCGATATCCACGTTGATTGACGGATAACCCGAGTTATCCACATGTCCGACCAACTGCTTTTCAACGACAGGGAAAACACCTGTCTTTGAATCGGTCGTACTCTTCACCGTCCAGGTCACTCGAGGCACATTGGACGGGATGCGGCCGATTACCTCGCGTTCGAAGTCTTCAACAATCTCCGGTCGCCCCTCGTTCCACCACTGTTCGCGTGACGTGACCTTTCGTCCGCTCTTCAGCGTGAGCGCATCGGGAAGATCTCCATATGGATTGGCCTTGGCTTCGTTATAGTTGGCGTGATTGGGATCCTTTTCGTTCCCGCTCGGTCCAGGCCGCAGCGCTTTGATCCCGAGCTGGTCCATCATGTTCTGATGGTCCTGTTCTGTTGTCCAGTTCATTGGCGCGGACTGCTGTCCCGCGGCCAAATGACAAAGGAGGATGGCTAAAGCGCCGAAACAGGCAACTCTGAGCGGTGCCTGTTTCAACTGGGCACCAAAAATCACGGTAGACTCTCGACAAAGATAGTATCGGAGAGCCCCCGGTGCAGCAGCCGCAGTATAGCGGGAGCCGCGGATGATGGCTTACCGGGGCCGGTGCACAGCCGCTTGTGAACTCGTCAGCTGCGCATTGACCGTGACGTTGCTTCCCCCGCTGATCTGAATGGTGCGCTGCCAGATATCGAGGCCGCTCTTGACGGTAATCTGGTGCGGCCCTGCGGCAAGGGACAATGTTGTGGGCGTACTTCCCACGAAGGCGCCATCTAATTCGATTTCGGCACCGGGTGTGGATGAGGTGATGGAGACGGACGCGGTCCCGTGACCCGAGCTAGCGGGCACGGGCATCCCGGGAACTGCCGGGGCGCTGGCGGTTGATGCGGCTATCACGTGATCGCGGTCCGTGAACGTTTCAAAGATCACTCCTTTATTGACGGTGACGTCCTTGCCCTTGATCAGCAGGAAAGCGGGCGCAGCCGGCCAGAACAGCACAGCGGCTCCCGCTGTGAGGACACCGGTGGTGACGGCATGGCTGCCGCCGTTGTTCTTGTTGACGGTGTATCGCAGCGGCACCCACTCGCCATCGGCGGCGCGGACGCGGTCGATCGAGAAGTCCAGTTTGCCCGCTCGCCCCATATGACGTTTTCCTTGTGCCTGTACGATGGTGCCGGTTACGCGTGCCCCCTCCGGGACAACGACGTCGCCGCCAATCTTTACTGCCTCGGTTACGCTGAGATCCACGCTCTGGCCCTGATCGGCCGTGCCTGAGGATATGGTCTGCTCCAGCCGCACGCGGATCTTGGTGCCGTCGGGGATTGTGACCTGGGCGGACGCAATGCCCGCGCCGATCAGGAATGCAATCAAAATGTTATTCATACGAACCCTCCGTGTTTGCGGCGTTTCCGGCCGCATACCCACTTACGCGTCAAGCAGCTTGAGAATCAGCTCAGGGTTCTTTACAAAAAAATGCAAGTGATCGTTTGCATGAGGCGCGATCTCGGGTCACAGGGACAGTTCATTTGTAACCTCGTTCCCGGTACATTTGCTTGTTGGCTTTAAGGATCGCTTTCCATCTTTGCTTCTCAGCTCGCTGGGCTGCCGCATCCGCTTCCAGCGCGTGGTGGCGCGCTTCACGCTGCAGCTTCGCATAACTCACCCACCGGTCAGACGAAATGCTGCCGTCCTGCAAAGCCTGTCGCACGGCACACCCTGGTTCTTGCTCATGCCGGCAATCAGAAAAGTGGCATTGCCCGGCCAGTGCAGCGATTTCAGGGAATCCTAAATCGAGCGATGTTTCGCCGGCCAGCAACCCCAGCTCTCGCATCCCGGGTGTATCGATCAGCCACGCGCCGCCCGGAAGCGCGACCAACATACGCGCCGTAGTCGTGTGACGGCCCCGACAGTCGTGCTCTCGAACTTCGAGTGTGGCGAGCGTGTTTCCAGTCAGGCCATTGGCAATGGTCGACTTTCCAGCACCGGAGGAACCGAGCAGCGCCGCCGTTAAGCCGGGCTGTAGCCAACGCTTCAACGGCTCCACGGAACGCAACGCGCTTATCGTTACCACCTCCGCGTCTCCGGCAACGCACCGCACAGCGTTTACCGCCGGCTCTACGTTCAGGCAAACATCCGCCTTGTTGAGGACCACAACTGGCCGTGCTCCACTCTGCCAAGCCAGCACCACATAACGCTCAATGCGCCGCAAGTTGAAATCCCCATCCAACCCGCAGACGACGAAGCAGACATCGATATTGGCGGCTACGCATTGCGAGGCGTGGACCCGTCCGGCTGCTTTCCGCACAAAAGCCGTTTTCCGCTCTTCCACAGCCTCAATCAGGCTAAACTCGGCGAGCGGTCGTACCCACACCCAATCGCCCACCGCCGGCAACTCGCCGTACGCCCGCAGAGTGCCTGATGGGAGCGCGACAGTTTCGCCACCGCCGTCCAGCAACACACGATACTCTTCGTGCGCTCCGAACGATATCCGACCCCTGATAAGTCCCTGTTTAGTCATTTTGTTCGCTCCGTATTCAAGGGACTTGAATACACGGCTCCCGTCCAGCCGTTAGACGGCAGGATCGTTAGATCAGCGCTCCTGCGAAGCGCGCGGTTTAGCGAACAATGGTGGCCAAAACTCAGGCTATCAAACGCCCGGCCTTCCACGGCGGCGCATTGCCAATCCCACTCCGGCCAGTCCGATGCCGAACAAAGTGGTTGTGACGGGTTCGGGCACATCCGAGGTTGCAGGGGCAGCAGGAATCAGCAAAGAAGCATCGCCCTGAGTGAAGCTCATGTCGAACGTATGCGAAGCATCAGCGTCCGCCGCCAGTTGTTGGGACCGTGAATCGACGAAAGTATCCAACGTGGCTTGCACGAAGAAGTCGTCTCCCGGGTTAACGGTAAACGTCACCTCGCCGGTAAAGTGTACCTGCCTCTCGCTTCCATCGCCATTCACGTGATCGAACACGAATCCCAGTGTAGGGTTCACCTCCTGATTCGGATTGAAACCGTGGCCGAAAACGGTAAACCCCCCGGCGATTTCTGCCAGGATCCCACCGGAGACTTGTCCGTTGACGGTGTATTCGAGTGTGTACTTCGAGGGTTTGGTGCCTTTATATGTAAATTGCTGCGTGGAGCGAGCGGTCGAGCCCGCTGCGAAAAAGAATGTGGAGGGTGTCGCCGGCTCGACCTTGATACCGGCGCTCGACTGGGCGCGCAGGTGAGGGAGCGCATTGGGTCCGTTGAATATTGATATGGCGTCGTAGCTGACGTCGGCGGTTCCGAACTCCACGGCTCCAAGTGGTTGTCCGAATCCGCCATCTTTTTGGGTGCCGAAATCCGTAATCGGGTTCGGACAAGTACCGCAGGTGATCTCGAACTGCCTCGCGTTTCCGCTCGCTTCCGCTCCCCAGAATACAGAGGAGGCCTGCAAAGGCGTAACTCCGGCCATGCTGGCGAGTAGTCCAAAAAGAAGGCCACTGTAGAGCCATCGACCGTTTGCTATCCCACTAACTCTTTTCCGTTCAATTTCAAAAGGCATTTCGATCTCCTCCGATGGAATGTCTCACGCATACATACGCGAATTAGCCCTATAACGGCTCACACGGCACTCCGAATCCTGGTACGCTGTTTAACTACGTTGCGGAGTTCTGTATGGAAGGGGATGACATATCGAGGCTCCTCGAAGGCGCTCGGAATGGAGACAAGAGTGATTTCGATTCGCTGATCGCACTCGTGTATCACGAACTGCGACACATTGCCGCGTCCCTCATGCGCGGTCAAGTCAATGGCTGCACTTTACAGCCGACAGCAGTGGTCAATGAAGCGTGGTTGCGGCTCAGCGCGGGCCGTAACACGTGGGAAAACAAGGCACACTTCTTTGGAGCAGCCGCTCGTGCCATGCGTCAGGTCCTTACGGAAGAGGCAAGACGCCGGTCCTGTCTGAAGAGGGCGGGCCATGCGAGGCGCGTTACTTTGCAGGATCTCGCGAGCTGTACCGAGGACTCGACTATCGACATGTTTGCGCTCGATGAAGCTTTGACCGCCTTGGGAGAAGTGGATGAGCGCCTCACCCGCTTAATCGAGCTGCGTTATTTCGCGGGATGCAGCCTCGAGGAAGTTGCGGAGCTGACTGGCCGTTCGGTTGCCAGCGTAAAACGCGATTGGGCGTACGCTCGAACGTGGTTATTTGAGCGGTTACAGAATGCCAGCTTTTCTCACTAACAAGGTGGAAGCGGTATGGACGACGTATTGCGCGAACGGGAACAAGAACTGTTCGAAGCATGCCTGGACCGGCCGCCGGCGCAGTGGGAGTCCTACCTCGACGAAGCCTGCGGCGAAAACGGTGAACTGCGCAATCGGTTGAGCCGCTTGTTGGCCGCGTACTCCGCGGCGGACAAAGCGACACTCAGCCCGCTCATCCTGCAATCCATCAGGCATTATGCGGAAACAATCGGACCATACCGGCTCATCCGCATTCTGGGCGAGGGCGGGATGGGCACCGTCTACGAGGCGGAGCAACTCGAACCAGTACACCGTCGTGTAGCGCTCAAACTTATCAAGCCCGGTCTGCAGACCCGGGAGATCGTGGGGCGTTTCATGACTGAACGGCAAGCGCTTGCGGCCATGGATCACCCCTATGTCGCTAAAGTGTTCGATGCCGGACAAACGAGCGCTGGCCGCCCTTACTTCGTAATGGAGTTGGTCGATGGCGTACCGCTGCTCGAATATTGCGACGCCCATCGCATGTCGATCCGTAAACGGGTTGAGTTACTGATCCTGATTTGCCAGGCCGTTCAACATGCGCACCAGAAGGGCGTGCTGCATCGGGATCTCAAACCGTCTAATGTGCTGGTTAGCGGTGATCCAGCAACGCCGGTTCCCAAAATCATCGACTTCGGCATTGCCAAGGCAATCGGGCTGGACGCGTCCGAGAGGGTGACTGAATACACCCGCGCAGACCAAGCCCTCGGCACCGCCGCCTATATGAGCCCCGAGCAAGCCGGGTTCGGCCAGATGGACGTGGACACGCGTAGTGATGTGTATTCGCTCGGGGTGATCCTGTACGAGCTGGTTGCCGGATGCCTGCCGGCCGATCCCAAAGATGTAGGCCATGCGCGATTTCTGGCCGCGCTGGCCAGCGGTGAACTTCGGGCTTCCCGGCCGAGCACGCGTATCTGCGCGCCGCGATCCGGAACAGAGGTGGCAGTGGCGAGAGGTACCACGAGCGCAGTCTTGCGACGGGAACTCGAGGGCGACCTGGATTGGATCGTCATCAAGTCTCTCGAGGTGGATCGCCGCCGCCGCTATGACACCGCTGACGCATTCGCGGAGGACCTCCGCCGCTACTTAAAAGGAGTGCCGGTCTCCGCACATCCGCCCACGATCTCGTACCAACTGCGCAAGTTCGTTCAGCGGCACAAAGTGCAGGTGGCTGCGGCTGCGGTTGCCGGTTTCGCGCTCGCATTGGGTGCCGTTACGGCCGCCATTGGTTTCGTTCGCGCCACCCGGGCCGAGGCAGTCGCAAAGCAGGAAGCAACCGCCTCTCGCCAGGTCTCGGACTTTCTGGTCCAACTGTTCACTCTTCCGAGTCATCAGCAGCCTCTTGGCAAACCAACCACGGTCAGGGAACTGCTGGATCGTGGCGCGGCAACCATAGACACGGAACTGAAGGGCCAACCCTTTGTGCAGGCAAATCTCTACGGCACGATGAGCAGAGTATACGAGGCTCTCGGACAATATCGCGAGTCCGAGCGCTTTGCGCAGAAGGCGCTCGCCTTGCCCCACCCTGGCCGGGATGGAGATCTGCAGGCTGCCTCCGTGCTTCTCCAACTCGGCCGCGACGAGCAAAGACTTGGACACATGGATCAGGCCCGCAGCCTGCTTCAGAAGGCGCTGGCGATTCGCCTACGCATACTCGGCGAAAATCACCTCGACGTGGCACAAGCTTACAACTACCTGGGATTTGTCGAAGGCGTGACTGAGCATTACAAAGCCGCTATAACAGCGCACCAAACAGCACTGGCAATTCAACAGAAGATCGGCGGCACATTCCATCCCGATGTAGCACGCAGTCTACGCGGAATTGCCCTCGTCGAAGATCGAAAGGGGAACATCGAAGGAGCGTTCGAGCTCTTCAGAAAATCCGAGGAGGTTTTCGAAAAGAACTATGGGCCGAACCATCCATTCACGGCAGAAGCGTTGCAGGATGTCGCCGTTTCTTTGAAGAGCCTGAAGAGATACGATGAGTCGCGCAAACTCCTGGAACGATCGCTCTTTATTGTGAAGAGCATCTATGGACCGGATCATCCGCAGGTCTCATACACGGAGCACAGTCTCGGAAACAATCTGGTTGCGCAAGGAAACCTGACGGGCGCGTTGCCTCTGTTACAGGATGCGTATCGAATTCGAATGGCCACGATGGGCGCCGACAACCCGCGTACGGCAGATGTGGCTGAGAGCTTAGGGATGCTTCGAGTCAGCCTGGGCGACATCCAAGAAGGTACAGCCCTTCTGGAACAGGCATTGAGAAACCACTTGAGAGCATACGGCCCGAATCATTCCTCGACGCTGGAGACACAAGGAAACCTGGCGCGCAGCTTAATAAGGTCCAAGCGATACGAAGAAGCCATTCGCCACTTGAGGGCAGTCGTTTTCGGTAACCCTCCGCCTCAATTCCGCATCGATCTGCGGGATCCACTGTTCGACGCAATGCGGCGTATGCCTTCTTTTCGAGCGCTTCAAATCGAGGCCGACCGGCGCGCTCAACAGAGCAACAGCCAAGCACGTTGACAGAGTTGAGGTCCTAATTCAAATTTCTTACAAGCCGCAATTGAACCATGCATTCCGGGCCCAAAGGGCGCCCCGTCGGGACGCGGACTGAGAGTCCGCGCCACTTCCAGTTTCAGACACTCTGTGACCGCGATTTCGCGTCAATAGCTTGAATCCTATACTCGGTCAACAATCCTTTGCCAAGCTGCTTCAGCGACGCATCGACCTGGCTTGCTGTCACGGATGACACAACCCTCACTTGATCCTGCCTGGCGAGCAAGACGTGTCCCTTGTTGGTTTCCGGTGTATCAGGAAGAAAAACGACGTAGTTTCCCTCGCTGTCCTGCTCAACAATATAAGCCGGTTGCCAGAATTCGTCGTGTTTGAGCAGCGCGGCGCCATACGGAAGGATCTTAGGCTTGCTGCGCAGCTTCTCCTCAGCCGCAGCTTTATAAGCGTCGTAGCCGGGAATGATTCTTGATAGCCATCGTTCTACTGCTCTGTTCATTGCAGCGACAAACGAAAGGCGCACTAATATTCCACAAAGCAGCCAAACCAGTAGAAGTAGAAGCCCGGAGAAAATGGTGTGCCCGCTAAGTCCCAGAATGGATTTCACGCCGAACATCGTGGCAACACGGCTGCCGAGCGAAGAGAGCCATGTCCACGCTTTCATAACGATGGCGATGGCTATGTAGAGCGGCAGCAGAAAGAAAAAGCCTGCTATGGTAATATCCCGGAGCTTGATGAAGAACCTTTTCATATAGACTCATACCTCTGTTCGTAGCAGTTGACGCCTCTCTCAAGACCTTCGCGCTCACTGCTGTGCCCCCGGTGTTGCCGTGAGCTTCTGCATAACTTCATCCAGATTGAAGCTCGCGGGCTTTTGCCGAATTGGATATTCCTTAAACGTTTCGAGCCATTTCGCTACGATTGCCTGAGCGGGAACGACCAGGAAGACGCGGTGTGCGTTCCAGTCCGGATACCAGGACGAATTGGGACCGCGCTCGAATGGATCGGAACGCAGGTTGTAGACGTAGGGAGTGCGAAGGCGCTCGTAATCTTTTGCCCAAATGTCGAAGCCTTCATGATGCTGCTCAATGAAAGAGATCTTCCAGTCCCGGACTCGAATTGCGAAAAGGTCGCCATCATCGCTCCAGTAAAGGAACTCTTGTCGCGGAGATTCCTTTACCTCGCCTTTGAAGAAGGGCATCAGATTATAGCCATCCAAATGCACGTGGAACGATTTGTTCCCTGATTGGCAGCTCTTCATACACTGCTCGACGATATTTGGGTTTCCGGCTGCGGCCGCGAACGTGGGAATCAAGTCCTCGTGGGCAAAGAACTGGTTGTAGACTGTGCCGGGCTTGATCACGCCAGGCCAACGGATGAGCATGGGCACCCGGTACCCGCCCTCCCAGTTCGTGTCCTTCTCGCCTCGATACGGAGTGCTGCCGCCATCCGGCCAGCTCATCATCTCTGCGCCGTTGTCCGAGGTATAGACGACGATCGTATTCTCTGCAACGCCGAGGTCGTCCAGCTTTTTCAGTAGCTCACCGACATGCGCGTCATGCTCCACCATTCCGTCGGCTTCTATTCCGAGCCCCGTCTTCCCCTCGGACTCGGGTTTGAGATGTGTGAAGACGTGCATACGGGTTGAGTTGTAGTAGCAGAAGAACGGTTTGCCGGCCTTGGCCTGCTTGTCCATCCAAGCGATCGCAGCATCTGTGAATTCATCGTCAATCGTTTGCATTCGCTTCACCGTGAGCGGTCCGGTGTCCTCGATCTTGCCATCCGCGTAAGAGTGAAGAACTCCTCTCGGCCCGAATCGCTTCCGAAATGCAGGGTCTTTCGGGTAGTCTGGATTCTCCGGCTCCTCTTCTGCGTTCAAATGGTAGAGATTCCCGAAGAATTCGTCGAATCCGTGATTCGTGGGAAGCATCTCATCCCGATCACCCAGATGGTTTTTCCCAAACTGCCCGGTCGCATAGCCGAGAGGTTTTAGAATCTCTGCAACAGTCGGATCCTGAGGGCGCAAGCCCACATCGGCGCCAGGCAGCCCCACTTTCGTCAGCCCGGTGCGGATGGGCGATTGTCCGGTAATAAACGCTGCGCGCCCGGCCGTACAACTCTGCTGCCCATACCAACTGAGAAACAAGGCCCCCTCTTTGCCGATGCGATCGATGTTAGGCGTCTGGTAGCCCATGTCACCGCGGTTATAGATGCTTGTGTTGTACCACCCAATGTCATCGCCCATGATGACGAGAATGTTAGGTTTCTTCGCCTGCGCCTGCATGGCGAAAGGGCACAAACTCAAAAGGAACGCTGAGATGGTTAGAGCCAAGCTCAGCCGTTGCGAACCGATCAAATCTGACATGAATCTACTCCTCTAAAGCTCGGAAGTTGCGGCACAACAAATAACTACGTTTAGAGCGAGTGACACCGGGCCGCGATTCTTTTTTTAGTTTGATGAGGCGGGTAGAATGGCACGTGACGGCAAACCGTAATAGCAGGCGGGAGGGGCGAACTTGAATAGACGAGGATTTCTGCATGCGGTGGGTGCCGCCGGATCGGCTGTGGCATTAGCGCCTGCTGCCGCGCAAGCCACGATTCCGGAGCACAACTGGGAAAGGTATGACTTCGGCGCTGGCCCGCCCGTCAGCGACAGGTTGTACCAGGGTCCGTTTCCGCAATACTCTACCGACGCCGTAGTTCCCGACAGCGACGTCGCGATGGTCACCACGCCATCGACGGAGATCGTTCCCAATTACGGCATGGGTCTGGTTGTCTACCTTTCAGGCGATACCGGACCTCCGCGCCTGCCCGGAGAAACGCTGGAGAAATCGCTCGAAGACCTGGTGAAGATTCCCTTTACTCAGAAGATTTATATCCGACCCAACTGGAGAGACGTTCAGAAGGCTCCCGGCAAGCTGGACTTGCCCGACTGGTGGAAGATCACGTTCGATCTGGCGAAACAGTACAACAAGCGGGTCGGGTTTCGCATCATGCTGGAGAACCCGGACTTCTCAGAGCCGGGAATGCCGGAGTTCCTGATGAGCAAGGTTCCGTACGTGAAACTCAGGGGCGAGTGGAAAGGCAACCGATCGGAAACGCGTTATCAGAAGGAACATCGCATGCCGCGCTACGATCACCCGGCGTATCAAGCCGCGTTTCGCGAATTGAACGAACTGCTGGCGGCTCAATTCAACGGGAATCCCTGGATCGAATACATGGACACCATGATGTATGGCTTTTGGGGCGAGGGGCATACGTGGCCGTTCGAGGGAAATGTATTTCCGAGCAATGTCGTTGCCGAGCAGACCTGGATGAAGATGTTCGAGACTCAGCTCGAAATATGGACCAAAGTTCCCCTGGTCACAAACACGCAGCCGGACTTCAGCCATGTGGGCAATGCTGACCTGCTCGACCGGACCGTTCGCACGCATAACTGGATTCGAACGGACACAATCTTCATCGAAAACACGCAAATCGAAGCATTAAGTAACCGGCCACCGTGGACGGCGGCGATCTGCGAGGTCGGCATGACGACCGGCGATCCCGCGCGCGTGGGACTGGATGAAGGCGTCACCTACAACGAAAAGATCACTTCACACGTGATGGATGTCGGAGCGAATTACTGGTCGGTCTGGAACTGGCACAACGAAGCGGCGAAAAACGTCCTGAGCTATTACGAAAAGTATCCGGAGCCGATCGACTCGATTGCGCGCCATATCGGGTATCGGGTTCGGCCGTCATTCATCTGGAGCTTCGAGCGGGAGGGAACGCCCGGGCTGGTGATCGGGCTGGCGAATGACGGCGTCGCCAGTGTGCCGGGCGTCTTGCGGCTGACCGTGTTCAACGAGAACGGAGCGGTTCATGTCAGCGGATGTGTCGATGCGGCATATCCGAAGCCCACGGGAATCCGCCAGGCGATGCTGTTGCTGCCGCGCGGAACAGACTGGAAGGGCCTGAGGCTGAAAGCGGAACTGGAGGTGAAAGGCATTCGTTATCCAGTGACCTGGGCTTGCCGGCAAAAGACGAACGCTGACGGAACCCTCACGCTGGCGCGCAATGTGCGCGGCTAAGACGGCCCACCTTGTCGGGACGCATGAGCAATTGCGGCGTGTGAAAAAGTCAGTTGTCAGGAAACCTACTGCGCCGTATCCAAAGGATGACCAGACTTCTCGAAGAACTCGCGTTGTAGCCGCAAGCTTTGCTGATCGGACTTGATGGCCCGGATGGCGTTGACAATCGACTCGGTCCAGGCGTTCATGTCGAATTCACCCAGTTCCTTCGTGGCGGCGGAGCCGTCACCTGCGTAGTGATTCGGGAACTTCGCGTACCACCAGATGCCCGTGTAGACGCCTTGCGGCAGATCCAGCCGGTTCAGGTCCGCGCCTGATTCGCTGCTTGCGCGATCCATATGAACCAGGTCCGGTCGCGAGATGAGGGTGTGCGCTGTCTCGGATTCTCCCGCATGAGCGTCCACTTTCGTCTTCAGTTGCGGGCGTCCCGGCGGGTTCTGGCCGTGCAAGAAAACGTAAACCACGTAATCGTGAGGCGAAGCGAGTTGTGTCTGAGCGAAGTAGGGAAGGAGACTGTTGTTGCCTCCGTGGCCATTCACAATGAGAATCTTCTTGCAGCCGTTCCTGGCCATTTCGTCGGTGGTCTCCTGTAGCAGTTCCATCTGCAGGCGCGGACTGTAGGCCATTGTTCCCGGTTCGTGTTTGGCCTCAAAGATCTGTCCGAAATAGTACTCAGGAAAAACTACAGCGAACTCTTTTTCCGCAGCATGCACGGACACGTACCGGACATTGATGAGATCGGTTCCCAGCGGTAACTGAGGACCGTGCTTCTCGATAATGCCGAACGGCAGAAGACACGTGCCCTGGCCTTTCTGGATTGCGGCATCGAAATCGGACGCGGTCAGTTCCTCCCATTTCACATGCGGGCCCTGGGCATAGAGCAACCAAACGAATACCAGATTCAGGCCTGTGAGAATCGATATTCGCGAGACAATTGGGCAAAAAGTCATGAGTGGCATTGTATGCCACAGCAACCCAGAGTGTGGCTATTACTCGACCACGACGCGAGTGCCTTTATCCTGGTCGCGCGATAGTCGGGCGATTCGACAGTCGATGAGCTCGCGAATGCCCATCCAGAACTGAACGCGTGATTCCCGGAAGTGCTTCGCAGCGGCTTCTGGCGGGATCAGCGCGTTCGCGGCCTCTTTAAATGCGTCGATAATCTTGTCGCAAATGGCCTCACTCCTGACACTGCTTGCGGAAGTATGGGGCGTGAACTGCTCGGCTTCGCTCATGGGGCTTCCCTCATCTCTACTATTAGGGTACGCTCGTTCAGCCGTGCCTTGCCGGGCACCAGCGCCGACATGGCAGTGGGTAGCCCGACGTGACGGCGGATTGTTCCAATTTCGACTACAAGTTCATCGTGTTTCTTGAAGAGGCCAATTTCGCCCTTTTCGGCGAAGGGCAGGTCCAGCCGGACCTCGTAATGGTCACCCGAACGGGCGAATGAGAATGGCGGAGTTTGACGTTTGACAGCGGAAGGATCTTCGCCGGCCCCATATAGCGATCTCGCCATCTGGCGAAGCCGTTCCAGTCCTACTACCTCGTTTTGAAACATCGGCACTTGTCGAACCGGCACTGGGGCGAAATATTGCACAATTTCAGCTAGCGTGTTTCGCTGCGATTCGTACCAGGATCTGAAAAAGGATTCCTGCTCCAGATCGGGAAGCAGCCGGTTTACGATGATCTCGTCAACGGTCAAGCCATGCAGCGTGAAATAGACAAACGCGCGCTGTGTTTCGCGCAGGACCATCTTCTCCGCATTCGTGACCAGCCGCACACTGGTTAGCAACGGGTTTTCGAGCACGGCATCGATGCCTTCAATCTTTGAAAACAGATCCTGGATGTTGCGGAAATAGGTATCGGGTGGCAATTCGACAGGTCCGATGCGGTTTGCCAGCGGGCGCACGGCTCTCAGGAGATTGCGTTCAAACGAGAACACGTGCTTCATATACCAGTCGAGCGTGGAGGGAAGGCTCACAAAGCGAAGCGATTCCGCCGTGGGAGCACAATCGAGAACAATTACGTCGAAGTCACTGCCTTTACGGTACTGATTGACGTACATCATCGCGCTCAACTCTTCCATTCCGGGGAAGATGGCGAGTTCCTCAGCTTCTACCCCGCTCAGGCCAGTCGTACGCAGCACGGATGTGACGTAGCCTATGATGGCGTTCCAGTGCCGCTTCAACTCGCGGTTGATGTTGACCTCCTGGATGAACAGGCGGCCGGCAATCTCCCGCGGTTCCGACGTGTCGCCATGGAACAGGGCATTCCCGATATCAAAGGAATCGGCCAGGCTGTGCGCCGGGTCAACACTCATGGCAAGCGTCCGCCTGCCGGACTCGGCAAGATGCACAGCGGTAGCCGCCGCGACACTTGTCTTTCCGACCCCGCCCTTTCCGCTGAACAGAAGGATTCGCACGAAGGCTCTTCATTCGAAGTTTAGAGCAGCACATTCATGAAGCTTCGATAAAATCGTTCAGCCGGGATTCTCAAATGAAGAGATACGCTATCGTGCTGCTCGCGTGCGCTTGCGCGTCGGCACAAACGCACCACGGCCCGCCGCCTGACGAACCGGCGGTAGATTTGTCCAAGCTGCCCGCTCCGCAACGCCTGAAAGGGATCGGCAGCGCCCATATCACGATCACGACCAAATCTGCCGAGGCGCAGCAGTGGTTTGATCAGGGGCTCGCGCTGCTTCACTGCTTTTGGGATTACGAAGCATTGCGCGCGTTTGAACAAGCCGTGCGCCTGGATCCCAAGTGCACCATGTGTTACTGGGGCTTGTACCGAGCGATGAATTTACACGGTGGCGACCGGAAGCAAGCGAAGAAGGAACTCGCTAAAGCAAAAGAGCTTTCCGCGAGTGCTTCGGATCACGAGCAGCGTTATATTCGCGCCTATGCTGAATCGGAGGAGAAACAGGGCGATGAAGGCGAAAAGATCTTCGCCAAGGAAATGGAAGCGCTCATCACGCACTATCCGGACGACCTGGAAGCCAAATTGATGTATGCGCTTTCCAACGGCCGCGGATACACCGAGAAGGGCGATCCCCGGCCAGGAACTCTTTACGGGCAGGCCATGCTGCGCGACCTGCTGCAGGACTATCCGGACAATGCGGCAGTGAACCACTACTGGATCCACGCGATGGAGGTGACCGATCATCCGGAGCGTGCACTGCAAAGCGCCGATATCCTGGGCGGGCTGGCTCCGGCCTCCGGACACATGGTTCATATGCCGGGCCACATTTTTTATCGCGTGGGCGATTACGAGCGAGCGAGGCAGATCTTCCTACACGCCTTGCGCGTCGATCAGGATTACATGGCAAAGCAGCATGTGACGGCGCACGACGACTGGAACTATGCGCACAATATCGCTTACCTGATTGCCGACTGTGCGGAGGAGGGGCGTTACACAGAAGCGCGCGAGCACGCGCATTCCCTGGCCGGACTGGCGAACGATCCGGACCATTCCGGCAATCCCTGGTTCTATGTGTTGCAAATCGGCAGCGCGCCAGCGCGTTTGGCGATCCGATTTGCGAAGTGGGATGACGTAATCGAACATCCGATGCAGTTCGGAGTTCCGGATGACAAAGTGAGTGTTTGGGCGCGTGGTTACCGGGACGGGCTGATCCGCTACGCGCACGGGATGAAGGCAGTCGACGAGAATCGGTTCGGCGAAGCGGAACAGGATTCAGATCTGCTGGATGCGCTGCTGTGGCGCATCTCGCAAGAGGATGTGAAAGACGTCGACAAGGCCGAACGAGACCAGGCGACAAGGATTTTAGGCACAGCATCGCTGGAGCTTCGCGGCGATCTGGCAAGCGCTAAAGGCGACCTGGACACCGGGCGCAAGTTGCTCGAACGCGCGGACGAGCAGGAAAAGAAAGTCGGTTACTCCGAACCGCCGCAGTACTCACGGCCGGCATTGGAGGTCCTGGGAATGGCGTATATCCGGGCCGGGAAGTTTGATGATGCGCGGAAGGTCTTTCAGAAAGTGCTGGAGCGGCGGCCGCGCTCCGGTTGGGCGCTCTACGGCATCGCACTGGCGTGGGATAAGCAGAGAAAGCAGCCGGAAGCCGCGAGCGCTTATCGCGAATTTCTGGATGCCTGGTCGAACGCGGATTCAGATCTGGCGCAGGTCAAAGCGGCGCGGGCGTATCTGAAATCAGAACCGCGCTCGGCAGCGAGCGGAAAGTAAATCAGCTCATTTTCAATACCGGAATCCGCTCCGCTACAGGCGGCAGTGCGGGAAAATCCGTGAACAGCTCCGATTGATACCAGTACCCGACCGAATAATAATTGTCGGACCGATCGTCGGCGTGACCGTGCTCGATGGTGAACTTCAGCGAGCGCTGAAACACGACGGGATTATCCGCGTGCCAGCGGTACAGGCAGTAACGCCCGTCAGTATGCTCGGGGAGCGCGACGTAAGGCGCGCCATTGTATAGATTCGCGAAGGGAATCGCGCCATTCCGGCCGCCGAAATCCCATGCTCCGCAAAAGTAATCTTCCGTGCCGGTACCGTTGATCACGGGTTTGGAATCGTCGTCGATAAAGATCATCTCGTCGCCTTCTCCGAACCAGTTCTCCGCGTTCTGGATGACTCCGAGAGTGACGCCCATCGCCTGTCCTTTCCCACGCGTTTCGAAAAAGACATAGTTGTTCCGGCCGTCCGGGTTGATTTCCGTCGCCGGAACAGCAGCGCGGTCCGGCGCGGCTTGGCGGTACTGCGCATGGAAGTACAGAGCGTCAGAGGGCAGCGACGAAACCAGCTTGTAATCGATATTCGAGTAGAACGAGCCAACCGGCTGCTGTCCATCGTTGGTGATCGTGATTCTCGCGGAGCGCCGGAACGGCATCGCGAAATAGGAGTTCAAAGCCTTCACGGACGAGCAGTTCAGGAAGGCCGATTGATACAGAAAATACTCGCCGAGATTGAGGCCGAAGAAGTCGCCGACAGGCGTTTCCACGCTGGGTTTCGCATTACCGTCCCAATAGATGCGCATGACGAGCTCTTTCAAATGGTGCTCGCCCTTTGCGCTGATGGTGAACCAAATGTGCGTGATGACTCCGGGACCATCAGATTGGAAGACATCGCGGGTCTGGCCGGGTTCGATGGGCCAGGCATCGGCATTACCGCCGGTGCGATCGTAGCTTGACTGTTTCAGGGTGCGGTGATCCTGGAGCCGGGCATAGTTGGGAAGCGGCGTCGTGCCAGGTGCAGTTCCAGTGGTCGCCTGCGCGCCTTTGAGCGCGCTTCCGCTGAGAAATGTTCCGGCAGCTCCAAGAGATCGTAAAAAGCCTCTTCTCGGTGGGAAATTATTCATGGTTGAAAGTCCTTTCGCCGGCGGGTTGTCCCCTCAGAACCTTGCCGGGCAGTGCGTTGGTCATCTTGCTTCTCTCAATAACGGGCACTCCGTTCACGAGCACGTACTCCATTCCGATGGACAACTGATTTGGGTTTTCGAACGTAGCCACGTCACTTATCTTTTCAGGATCGAATACCACGACATCAGCCCACATGCCTTTCTTCAGGACGCCGCGATCTGCCAGCCGCATTCGCTGCGCGGGAAGAGCGCTGAATTTTCTGATCGCCTCCTGCAGGCTCAGCAGCTTGTCCTCGCGCACATACTTGCGCAGAATGCGAGGGAAGGTTCCGTAGGCGCGCGGGTGAGGGTGCTCGCGGCCCAGCAACCCACCGGGCGCAGTGCCCTGGGAATCGTTATCGATCGAGACCCACGGCTGCTTCAGCGCATAGGCAATGTCTTTCTCCGACATTCCGAATACCGCGACCGACATGTCCGGATCCTGGATCAGCAGATCGAAGATCGTGTCAATCGGATCTTTATGCTCGGCCCGTGCAATGTCCGCGATTGTCTTGCCTTGGTAGGGCAACAGCTTGGGATTCTGGACAACGCTGACCAGAATGGCCTCCGCTCCCGGAATCTCCAGCCATTCGTTGTCCCAGCCCTGGCTGTCCGTCTCCATCTGCTTCCGGATGTGGGCCCGCGTTGCAAGATCCTTCAAGCGCGCCACCATCTTCGCGTCGCCCCCGTCGTGCGCCCACGGCGGAATGAATGCCGAGAAGCTATTGAACCAGGCCGGATAGGCATAAGTATCCGCTTCGACATCGATCCCGGATGCACGGGCCTTGTCGATCCTATCTACAATCTCCGGCATCCTTCCCCAGTTCCGCTTTCCTGCGGCCTTGAGATGCCAGATCTCGACCGGGATATGAGCCTCGCGTCCGATGCGAAAGGCCTCATCGAGCGCTGAGTCGATGGCATCTCCTTCGCTCCGCATGTGCGTGGCATAGATGCCTGCGAACTGAGACGCCTCCGCGGCCAGTGCGATTAACTCGTCCGTGCCGGCGTACGGCGCCGGAGCATATTGAAGCGAAGTAGAAACACCGACTGCGCCGTCCTGCATGGCCTGCCGCACGAGTTGTCTCATACGCTCCAACTCCGACGCGCTCGGGGATCGATTCCCGTCGCCCAAAACCATCCGGCGTACCTGTGTGGCGCCCACGTAGCTGGCGAGATTAATCCCCATTCCCTGCCGCTCGAGGCGCTTGAAATATTCGGCTAACGTGGTCCAATCAGGCGTGATTCCGTAATGCTCGAAGCCGCCGCGGTCGGCTGACAAGAGCCGTTGGTTCATCGGAGCGATGGAGCCTCCTTCGCCCGTGATCTCTGTAGTGATGCCCTGAAAGATCTTCGATGGCAGGTGCGGGTTCACCAGCATGGAAAGTTCCGACTGGCCGAGCACGTCGATAAAGCCAGGCGCGACCACCAAGCCGGTAGCGTCGATTACGTCTCGGGCTTGCGCATTTCCCAGCGACCCGATTTGTGCGATACGCCCGTCGCGAATACCGACATCGCCCGAATACCACGGCGAGCCGGTTCCATCGATGATGTGGCCGTTCCGGATGACGATATCGAATGGTTGCGAAGCGCTGATCAGCGGGACCGCCATCGCGAGGAAGCAGGTTATTATGCGAGCCAATTCAGGATTATATGAGAGACTTTAAAAATGCCAAAACGGCCCGGCAGTGTAGGAAGCGCCATTCTCTGGATGTTTGTGCTCTCGATTCTGCTGTTCTGGCTTCCCATTATCGGTCCGCTCGTTGCCGGCTTCGTCGGAGGACGCAAGGCGGGTACAGTAGGCGACGCGATTCTTGCCGTCATTCTGCCAGGCATCGTCTTCGGTGCGCTCCTGTTTTTCTTGGCACGCTGCTGACGGGTGTTCCCTTGCTTGGTTTTGTCGCGGGCGCAGGCGCAATTGCGCTGGTCTTCGCGCATGTCGGACCGCTATTGATCGGAGCGATTCTTGGAGCCTTGCTTTAAGGCTCTCATGCTTCGCGCATGATCTGACGGATGTAATTGAGGTTGCGGCGCAAGCCGGCGTCGAGGTGCTGCGGATCCACATCCGTTTCCAGATTCGCAAATCCCGTAAAACCGATATCCCGCACGGCGTGGACAATGGGCGCGAATTGGATGCCGCCTTCACCTAGATAGTGAGGATTGTCTTTGAAATGGAACTGGCAAATGCGGTCCTTGCCAAGCCAGCGAATCTCTTTGACGACGTCGAATCTTGCCCGAGTTGAATTACCGACGTCGTAATAGACCTTCACGTTCGCTGATCGCGAGCGGTCCATCATGCGCACATTGTCCTCAGCCGAAACCGTGTCCTCGAGACCCAGGACGACTCCTGCCTTCTCCGCTTCCGGCGCGAGTTCACGCAGGCGGTCTCCGACGTAATCGATTTCGTCTTTCGTCTTCAATGCCCATGGCCCGAAGAATGGCAGAAGAAGAACCCTGGTTTCGAGCGCTTTCGTAAGGCGGATGGAATCCAGAACCCATTTCGGCGCCTGCTTGTCGCTTTTCAGCCCGTTTACATGAAGCCGGTCGACACAAGTGCCGTCGATAGGAATCTTGTTAGCTTTCGAGAGTTGCAGATACCGGTCAATTATGGCTGGATTGTCGACAGGCATTTTGCCACCGGCGATTTCCCGGCCAAATGAGACCTGGACGCCTTCAAAGCCAAGACGCGCGGCCAGCGGCACTGCGTCGGGGCTAGCGCCAAGATTCAGGTTCCAATCCGTAATGCCAATACGAAGCTCGTTTGCGGTGGAGAAGAGCAGACGGGTGCTGATCGCTCCGGCAGTTAGCGAGCGCGCAAAGTTTCTACGGGTAGGCTCTAACATCGGCATACTGACCGCTATTGTACTTGCGGACAGCCCCGGCTTCGTGCGATTTGAAGAACCTTCGAGAAACTACGGCAGCGTGGAGCGCCGCGACGGTGAGACCCGGCGGACCCGTTTCACCAGCATCGAAACAGCTATTAGCCCGAGACCAGCGAAGGCCCATGTGGCAGGCTCCGGAGAGGATGGATCACCTGGTGGATCATCCGTAAAGGCGACGTTGTCAAATTCAAAACCGCCGTCGGCATTCAACTGCTGGAATCTTGCGGAAGTGAAAGTAGAGCCATTGGTTCCCCAGATATTCACATACGCAAATAGCTCGTTCCGGTCTTGCCCGTTATTCGGATTACCGCAATAGGCATTAGCGCCGCCGCAAGCCCCCAGTGCGTTGATCAGGGTCTGGTTCGTCATGGTCAGAACGGCTGTTTTGCCGCTATAAAGCGTGAAGACGTTATGCGGGTCAGCGGCGGACCACCAGAACCCGATATAAGAGACTGGCTTCGCGAACTGCAGCGTGGCGCTCTGAACGTTTGCCGAGCCGGTGGGGTCTCCGACCACCCCGTACGTGCTGTCTGATGCGCCTCCGTACTCGTTCGCCCCAACTACATAAAGCCGGTTGTATGTGGCAAAAGCCGATGAGACGGCTGAGGGGAGGAGGGCCTGATTGGTAGCCATGCCGTTGAACGAATAAATGGAAGCTGCGGCAACGTCGGTCGTTTCGATATGCGCATCACTATACGTGACGACCGCCGATGAGAATGCGCAGGTAGAAAAGCACAGCAAAAGAAAGGTGCTTGATTTAAGATATTTCATCCAGTTCAGCCTCCGACGCGTGGGTTTGACAACCCTGAAGCTTGCGTTTTGTTCGAGAGAGAAATTCTCTCTTGCGTTACCTATTCTGCCTTCTTCATTCGTACTGAAAATACTGGGAAAAATATCGGGTACCGATAGTACTATGGCTTATTATGTAGCTTGGATTGCATTCAAGTTCAGGCGTTCCGAGACCCTCTCAATTTATGGTTTCTTTTCAGCCATGTTGTTGCCGAATATGAATCCTATTTCAGCGACGGCGCGTGGCTGGTTTTGGTCCACGCCCGTCGGACCGAAGGCGTAACCCGGCGTGTAGTCGGTCGCTCGAACCCAGGCAAGGTCTCCGCGAACGAAGAAACCACCATACTGAAATGTGGGCGTTGCTGTGATCGACCAGGCCGCGCTGCCGGGACCGTACATCAGGTTGACAGCCTGCTCAGCAGCTTTTCCCGTGCTTGCAATGTATTCGCCGCGCCCAGCAAGCGAAAAGCCGTGTTTGAAGACGCGACTCACCAAAAGCGCACCGCCTTGGGTGGAGGCGCCCTTCTCGATGCCGATCTTCTGGTTGGTGGGCACATCGGTGTACTGAAAGTAAGGCTGGACGATCCAGGCGCCCTTCGTGTACGTATAGATGATGTTGTAGATGCTGCTGTTGTTCTGCACTGGCGTGGCCGTGGTCTGGTAGGCCGTTTGCCCGTAGTTTCCGCCCGCCACAAACGCCAAGGCGTGGTGCCCGTTGGTGTAGGCTAAGGAACCCGATAGCCACGTGTAGCGATTGGAATAGAAACCATCGTTCCAGCTCAGCGAGGCGGTAAACTTGCCCATCGTTTGATTCACCTGGATTCCGCGGCTAACGGCGGTTTCCTGGTTCCACAAGAGACCACGCGAGATGTTCATGTTTTGGAACGTAAACGTGTATTCAGCGCCGATCAATGTAGGCAAGGACCCAATCAGGATGGAGGTGTTTTTTCCCGGTACCAGCTTCACGAACCCGACCGGCACTGGGCCGTAGAAATCGCTTACCGTTTTGTCCGTGGCGAGAAACGGCGTGCCCAGAGACGGAAGAGTGTAGGCGCCGGCCTGCAGATAGAACTGAAACCAGCCGTCGGCCTTTTGAATCCACACCTGCCCGTTCGTCAGGGCGGCTTGCGTAGGATTATCCCCCGGAACGTGGTTTCCCTGCCATAGGCCCATGCCCGTGATGAGACCGTTCACGGCGATCTTGCCAAAAGGTCCGGCATCGAAAGTGGCTGGTGGCAGGCCCTGCAACGGACCGGTAATGGAGGGAGTAGGGAGCGCTGTCGTGGCTGCCGGGTCCGGGGGGTTTTGATCCGCGGGCTTTTGATCGGCGGGCGCGTTCTGTGCACGGCAAACCGGGGCAAGCGCAACACAAAACACAAATACACGGATCGTTAGACTCAGATAATTATGGAATCGCATTCTCTCCTCTTGACCGCGTCAGTACATGCGTTTACGTTCTTCACGCGGGGAGAATCAGCAGGTTCTGGCGAAAGCAGAAAGGTGCATCCCCACAGCCATGTCGGACGAGGACAACAGCAAAGAACTAAATTGACCAATCGTACCTGAAAGTGTTCTTTCTGAAAATTCGAAAATTCCTATGGACTCGATAACCAGTTGCTATGTTGGCGAGAAAGACCTTGGAGACAACGGATTATACTGCGCTAACCGCTATTCGAACCCCTCGGAACACCTACAAAACGCTGGAAGGCAGGCCTGCCTCGCTGTTTCTATTTGGAACCGTAGGTGATTCGCGACTCGGTCTCAAACTTGCGGAAATTCGTGAACTCGATCTCGTTACGGATGTTATGCGAGGGCGTCACGAGGGTCACGGTGGCCTGCGCGGGCAGAACGTAGCTCTGGGCGCCGATGACAACTGACTTGTAATCGATCGTTGTAGAAATGCTCTTGGTTCGCAGCTCCGAAGGAATATCGCTCGGGTTGCTAGTGATGCGCCAGACGGCGCCTGTTGGGTCCGCATAAATCGAACCGTGATAGGGCACAACCGCTTTTGCCAGATCGCCTAGCGTGAGGCTCAGAGTGGAGTGCTGCTTGTCGATTTCATAGTCGAATGTCGCCAGCCACGTGTTTCCACTGAGTTGCCAACCGCTCCATGAGAAACCGGTGTCCGGTATGGAGCCGAACACCCGCTCCATCAGCATTCCGAATTCTCCTTCCGTGATAAGCGGCCGGTGCCATATTTGGCCAAGGTTGCCTACTGGTCTGCCGTTGACAAACTCAAGCGTCCGGTCCTCACGTCCGCCGATATAGACGAGACGTGCCGTAAGAGTATCGCCCTGATGCCAGTGTTTCGGCTTTTTGCCTGCTTCGAATTGCCGCGTAACTTGCTCACAGATGAAATTTGGCAGGTTGTCAACATATCGCTCCGCATACTGCCGGATGGAAGATAGCAAACTCTGCTGCTGAGCAGGAGAAGGCGTGGGCGGCGGCTGAAGGTCTTCGGCCGTAGCGGACAAGGACAACAGCGTGATGAACGATATCGCGAAAAACTGTCCGCCGGGCAGGCTGGCCAATGAATATCTGCCTCCGATGATGTTGTATCACGGCCTAAATCCGTGTGCCAGTGCGCTATCGCCGCATGTAGCGCCAGAACACGCCGGCCACCGCGAGGATCGGCACAGCCAGCAACAGTCCGATTGGACCGAAGAAGAAACTGCCCGCAAGCAGGGCGAGAAATACAGGAAGGGGTCTGAGGCCGAGAGGCTTACTCAAGAACCACGGCGTTATGAAAAAGCCCTCCAGTGCTTGAATAATCACCCAGGCAACGAAAGCGATAGCCAGATGCGTCAGGTTGCGATCGCCGATCAGGTTAGCGATGGCGGCCAAAGCGATTGGAATGAGCCCGCCAATGCGCGGAATCACCGTAGAGGCCCCGCCGATAATGGCGATTACCGGCCAGAGCGGAACGCGAGCGATTCCAAATCCGACGGCATACAAGCCGGTAAGAATAAGAACAATCAGGAACTGGGCCCGAATGTAAAACCACAGAACGCGGAACGATTCGCGAACCGGCCCGTTCGGCGGCGGCAAGCTCGGCGGCAGCGCCATATTCGCAGGGTAGCTCTACGGCTACTGAGTCAGCCAGCCTTGAGTTCTCAGGACCTGACGGAATCCGGGACTGTCCAGCGAGATTGCCGGGAAATATGGGGCCACAAACGTGCGCGTCCACCAGGCGCCTGTCTGCTTGCGCCGCTCCGGAGTGGTGAAGTGGTACTCGTAGAGCTCCGCCCGAATATAGCGCGGTGGCCTTTGTGGAAAGGGGTTAACGCGTAGGAGGCTCAATACGCCAGGATCACCTTCGAGCAGTTTGGCAACGAAATTTACAAACCACGGGTACTCCTGATAACTCGACATGGCGGCAAACCACATCAGCCAATCCAGCCGGAGATGATACGGCGCGATTTGCGGAGGAAGGTAATGAGCGTCGCCCGGTTTGCCCTTGAACTGATATTCGCGCCAACGGGTCGCGGGCGTGATCGCGGCATCGTCGGTGCCTTCCACAATGACCTCATAACGCGGCCGCGTAATACTGCCGAAAGCTCCATAAGTGCCGACGAGATGGAAGGAGTTGAAGCTGGTATTCATGATCTGCCGCGCCGATAGCATGTTGATGACTACGGGAATGCTCATGGCGGCAACCAGGATCACGAGCCCGTAATCCATCAGAGTCAGCAGGAACGAGGACGGCTGCATGGCGGGCGTGCGCAACGAGATGAGGCCGGCGAAGAATTTTGCGTCGAGTGTCGAGAAAGCCAGGAAGAGCGTCAGCCAGTTCAACCACGAAAGGTTTCCGCTCACGATGATGCTCAGCTGAAAAACAATGGTAATAAGCCCGGCGATTCCGGCGACCGGTTGGGGCAGGAAATAGAAGAATGGAACGATGAGCTCGGCGAAGTGGTTGAAGAGCACACCGCTTTTATTCACCCATTGCGGCAACCAGTGGAAGTACCAGCTCAGCGGGTTCGGCATGGGCTGTGTTTCGTAGTAGTAGTTCAGGCACGTCAGATCGCGCCAGCACGAATCGCCGCGAATCTTGATTAATCCCGCTCCAAACATGATCCGGAAGAGGAGCCATCGGAGGAGCCAGATCGGAATGGCGCGGGGCATCATTCGCGATCCACCCAGGAAGATGGCAAAAAAACAGGCTTCGAGCAGGATGGATTCCCAGCCAAACCCGTAGAAGGTCTGCCCGACATTCACGAATGAAAGATAGATCAGGTAAATGGCAATCCAGATGCCGACCGATAGCCAGGTATTACGCCCCGCAATGCCGGTTATGACGAGACAGGACAGGACGATTCCGATCCACGATGCCACAGTGAACGCAACATCACGTGGGAACAAATGGAACAGGCTGGGGGCGGCGCGGAAGGGAACTTGTTTGACGAAGAGAGGAACTGGCAGCAGACCGCGTTCCCCGAGCAGCGGCTTGAACTGGTTCAACGCAACGAGAAAGGCGATGAGGCAAATTATGCCGATGCCGCGCTCCAACAGAAGGCGCGTCAGCCAATAGCCCCTCGGATCATCCATTACCCATCAACATACGCCTTGACGGGTCTGGATTCGGTAGTCGGAGCGTTCCGACTAACTCATCGCGTCAATCATCCGGCTAAGCCGGTCCGTGCTGATTTGCAATTTGGATAATTCGGCAGCCATGTTGGCTGGCGCGGCGGCACTCGAAGCGAGCCGCGTTTGCAGGGCCGCCTCATCCCTGCGAATCGCAGCCAATTGCGAGATTACCAGTGTTTCCAGGGGCGTCTGTTTTGGTTGTCGAGATCTCATGGCTTCGTCTATCCGGGAGAATTATGAGCACGCGATTCTCCAAATGTCCCAGCTTCTATACCTGCTTGTTTCTTGCCCTTCAAAGGCTTCCGCGAGTATCAAACTGATACCGGCGTGCCAAGATGAAACGCGAGCGCGTAAAATCTTCACTAACATGAGAAAGGAAGGCCATTGAAACGGTTCCGGCGATATCAAGCCCTCCCCGTCTAGCGTCCGGCCTCCGGATATAGAAACCAGAAGCAGCTCACGCTATTGCCGTCCGGATCGGTACGTCCGCGAGCGCTGAGCGTAGCAACCTCTCCTGATCGTAATGTGAACGCCTCGGTATGATCCGGAGGGGGAACGGGATAATGGTTGGCTTCCTGGTACGGTCTGATTGTCCAATCCATGTAGTAACATCGCCGTTTCAGCAGCTAACCCATTGAGTTGTCTGCGACTCATTGCTGGTGGACAACGTCGGCAACTGTTCCATTGGCATTTATCTGAGATCCGCTCCGCGTCAGTGGACGTTTCGAAGCAACACAAGGTCGCTTCCGCCTTGATCGGTCTGTGCGCAAATAAGCCAATTTCCGTCCGGCGAAACGGAAAGACTCGGCGTCCCTAGGCGCGGAGTTCGCTCCAGGGTCAGGACCGGCGAGAGTTTATGCGTGCGGAAGCTGTAGAAGAGAACGCGCCACGGCGCACGGTTACTTGATAACAGATAGATCCCATTTGCATTCACAGCAAAGTGCCGCGAACAATCGAAATGGTCGAGCCCTGCAACCGGAACGCCTTGTCCACCTGTGAGAGGCACCTGCCAGACATACCGGTCGACACCGGGGCCCCAGCGGATTTGATATAGGCACTTTCCATCCGGCGATTCGAACGTTTCGCCCCGACCCTCCGTGACAATCTCCGGACCACCAGATGTAACAGGCTTGCGCATGATCTCGCCTTCCTTCTGTGCGGTGAAGTAGATTTTTTGCCCATCGCGAGACCACGTGGGCATCATGTAATCGCCCGCCCCGGCCGTGAAGAGGCGGGTTGCACGTTTTTCCCGATCCATAACGAAAATGACGGAATGGCCATTTTGCAAACCGTCGTACGCGATTTGCTTTCCATCCGGCGACCAGCGCGGGCTTCCTACGGAAGGTCCGTTCCGATGAGTCATTTGCACCGCGTTAGAACCATCCGCCTCACACATCCAGATCTCGGGGTTTCCCGAGCGGTCCGAGACAAAGGCGATGTGTTTTCCGTCGGGTGAGTACTGTGCACTATCGTTGATTCCTGATGAGGCGATCAGATTGCTGGCTGTCTCGCGGCTTCGCACTTTCAATGAGAAGCGCCACACATTGCTGTCCCAGAATTGCTGCGTGTAAACGAGTGCATGCTCCCCAGGGAGAGCGGCGGGCTCAAGCGCATCTCCTTGTGTCCCGCTAAGAATTGCCACTCCGCGCTGGCGCAGCGGAAGAATCCACAGCCTCGGAGCACCGGAGCGATCAGACGAAAAGACGATCTTGTCTTCAGAAACCCAGGTCAGGCCAGCCATGACACTCACATTGGAGGTTAGAAGCCGGGGTGTGCCCCCGTCGAGTTGTTGGACAAAAATTTCCGCCCGGTGATTTTCACTGGCGGCGGTCCGAACAAAGGCCAGCCGGCGTCCGCTGGGCGAGTAGGCCGGAAAGTAATCGCCCGCGCTACTTGCGGGAGGCGAGGTGAACCTGTACTTATGGCCCGCGGGCATCGATACGAGGTAAATGCTGTCGATTGGCTGCTTTCTGTCCGAATCGCCAATTGCAATCGTTTTGCCGTCCGGACTCCAGGCCGGCCCGATTGATTCGTGAGTCATGTAGGTCGCCTCGCCCGCCCAGTGAGGTTGAAAACTGTGAATGGGACAGATCAAGCGCTCCCCGCCTCCTATTGCTGGCACGACGACCAGTTCTCGCTCCGATGCAGAGATGCGAACAAAGGCGATGTTTTGACCGTCAGGCGACCACGAAGGATGTAGGTCGTGGCCGGGATTATAGGTGAGCCTTTTGACTTCACCAGAAGGAATGCTCTTTACGTAAATATTGAAGCGCCCGCCGTTGTTCCAGGTAAATGCCACCCGCTGCCCATCGGGCGACAGAGCGCCGTTCAACTCGTAACCGGCCAACCGCGTAAGCGGGCTTGCTTCAACTTGGGATGAGTTCTTGGCCGGATGGAATCGGAAAAGTAGTAGAAGGACAGTCAGGACCAGTGCGGAGATTCCGGCAAGAAGTTTTGCATTCAATCGCCGCGGCGACGCCGTGAGCCGTTCGAGCAGGCGCAACACTACATCGATTGGGGGCCGATCATCGGGGCTCTTCAGCAGGCACGATCGAATAGTAGACTCCAATCTCGATGGAACCCAGGCGATCACTTCTGAGAGCCTTTGAGGTTCGCCCTGGACGATCGCGTTCAGGCGTTCGGCGATGTTGCTGCCCGGAAAAGCCTTTCGACCTGCGGCCATCTCGTAGAGAAGAACTCCGAAACTAAACACATCGGATCGGTCACTTGCCGGCTTGCCAATTGCCTGCTCGGGCGACAGGTATCCCGGCGTGCCCATAATGGCGCCTTGCAGCGTAAGGCAGCCGGGCCAGAGCTCAGATGAGCTTGCCTGCGCGGGTTTTTCCAGACTCGAAAGATCGTCAAGGTGCTTTGCTAATCCGAAATCCAAAACTTTGGCTGCATCGCCGTCGTCGATGATGATATTTCCGGGTTTTAGGTCCCGGTGCACCACTCCTAGCGAGTGAGCTTTTGCCAGTGCCGCTGCGATCTGTTTTCCATATTTCAAAACGCTCGGTATGGGGAGAGGCCCTTGCTCAATTAAACGGTCGAGCCGTATCCCATTGACGAATTCCATTGCAATGTAATCGACCGTTTCGAAAGTACCTATGTCGTAAATAGCGACAATATTGGTGTGATTCAGAGCGGCGATCGTCCGGGCCTCTCTAATGAAGCGTTCGAGCCGTGGATTGTTTCGGCAGCCCCGCAGGACCTTAACCGCCACAGTCCGATGCAGCCGGGTGTCAATCGCACGGAAAACGAAGCCGGTACCTCCTTCCCCTACTAGTTCTTCCAGTTGATATGGCCCGAGCTGTTGACCGGCCAACACCGGGCAGCCCAACAAATCTGCAGCCGGCGAATCCTCCAGGAAATCTGTCAGTTTGCCGCGTTCCGCTAACAGTTCTTCAGCTTCTGCGCGTAACGTTGCGTCTCCCGCGCAGGTCTGGTCGAGATATCGCTGTCGCGAGTCGTCGTCCATCTCCCAGGCCTCACCAACGATCTCGGTCAGCAGATACCACCGCTGATTGTTCATGGCTGAACGGTGATTGCCCATGGAGAGTATCAAATCGGCGAGAGGGCGCGATGGAGCCAGGCGCGGGCGACAGTCCAGTCGCGTTTCACGGTTTTGGGCGAGACCTGCAACACACCCGCTATTTCATCCACGGTCAGGCCGGCGAAGTAGCGCAATTCCACCACGCGGACTTGCCTGGGCTCCAGCTTGGCCAGTTTCTCGAGCGCTTCGTCCAGCTCCAGGATCGCGGCAGACCTTTGTTCGGACATGCCGCAGGCGTCATCGAGACGCTCCGGAGTCTCTCCGCTACCACGCTTAACCCGGTTCCGCTGCCGTGCATAATCTACTAACACTCTTCTCATCATTTGGGAGGCGAGAGCGAAGAAATGTGTCCGTGAAGACCATTCTTCCCGTTGACCCACCAGCTTCAAATAGGCTTCATTGACGAGAGCGGTCGGCTGTAACGTGTGCCCCTGGCGCTCGTGACGCAATTGAACCCGCGCGAGCTGACGGAGCTCCTGGTAGATGACGGGAAGAAGCTGTTGCTCCGCATCCGAATCGCCCTTTGTCAGCCGGTTCAGGAAGACGGTAATTTCGTCACCGTCGGGCTGCATGAGGAGGTCTCCTTGAGGGTATCCCACAAATTGTACTAAGGAAAACTGGGACTGGTGGGTGACCCGCTCTTCACGAAGCCGCACGATCGCGCTGGAGCCGCATTACGCCTGGGAGATGGTAGACGCATCGCGTGATGCTTACCTGACAGAGGCCGCGACGAGTGAACTGCTATACGCTGGTCCGCGGATTCCATGCGTTCCTGCCCTCTCATCTGAATGACCCTTTTCGAGCGTCGACAGCGCGCTACCAAGTGACGCACCCACAGCGACGGGACGAGACGAGGAATCACTGGATGAACCGCATACCAAGCTGAACATCTCGTGACCTTGATTTGCCGCAAACGGCGCGGATCCATATGGGGGCGAGTTGGTAACAATCCTTCTCAGACCGTTCGCTCTTACGGCCTGACACGACCGACTCACGAGTGATCGAGTAAGCAGCCAGAAAGGAATCATAGAAAGCGTAATGATGGACATAGATAACGTAACCCGACGCAAACTGATGAAACTCGCCGCCTCGGCTGGGCTAGCAGCGTTAGGGAGTCAGATCGCCTTGGCGGGAGGAGACCAACTCCCAGCGTGTAAGCCTCCCTCTCGGCACCCGCCGGGGCTGAGCGGCACAGCCACGTTCGATTTTAGCTGGGGTACGGCGATCGAGAAGATAATTGAAACTGGTCTGGGCTTCATACCAGACGTCGGTGAACTGCTGAGCGGCATCGTCGAATTTTTGTGGCCATCCAGCGGTACCGACGTCTGGTCGGAGATCAAGGCGCAAGTGGAACAGCTGATCGACCAAAAGATTGCAGATAACAACTACGCCCTGGTACAGGACAGCCTGAAAGGTCTGAATAATGAGCTGAGCGATTACATCAACTCGCTTAGTTATGCAAAAGATGACCCGACCTTCATTTCGGAAAAGTGGAATGTAGCCGAGGGTGATTTCCTGCAACAACTCCCATCCTTCCAACAGACAGGTTATGAGGTATTGCTGCTGCCACTATTTGCGCAGTTCGCGAACTTGCATCTTACTCTGCTTCGTGACGGCGCGCAGTTTGGAGCAAATTGGGGTTGGACGCCCGACATTCTCGACAACACCAAGCAAAAGCTTACCGATACCATCAATGCGTACAAAATCTATGCACAAGGCATCTATCAAAAGCACGTTGACGATCTTACTAATGCTACGCCAGTTAATTACCATTTATGCGAGCCCTTTCGAGCAGTCAACAATTTTGTTCGCGCCATGACTCGGGGTGTGCTGGACCAGATAAGCCTTTGGCCCTACTTTGACGTAACCAAGTATCCGCAGCCGGTCAACATTGCGTTAAACAGCGAAGTCTACAGCGATCCTTATGGAACCTGCGATGACAGCGGTCCGATCAATCTGCCAAGCGGGCCGACGAGGCCGATCAGCCAGATTGTTATCTGGGCTTGGGCATTGATTGATGCCGCGCAGTTGACGTATCCCGCAGGCGGAGGACCTGGCGGCGTTACACAAACTGCGCGCATGGGAGACCAAAACGGAGGTGCAAATACAGGGCCGCCTTTCGGTGGTGTATTCAACGTCAGCGGCAATCCCGTGGTGACCGTTAGCGGATACGCAGGAAATGTCCTTGAAGCACTCGAACTTGTGTTTAAGGACGGCTCGCAATCGGGCCACATTGGCCAAGCTACCCGCAGCCCGGCCATCAATTTCACGTTTTCGGTCCAAGGTGAGGTCCTTTCCAGTATTCACATCAACGGCATCAGCAACTTCTACGGCAATGCTGACTGCATCGTCCTCGGATTTCAGCCAGAACCAAACGTCACAGTCGATCTTGACGCGGTGCGGCACCTCTACGTTGGCTCTTCCCGGAACATCTCTTTGGCGGAACTCGCGGGCCGCTGTGTCACAAAGCCGATATTGGTCCACGATTTGAAGAAAAAGGCAAAGCGGGAACATTGGGATCAACAACGCCAAGAGTTCCATGAAGCGCTGCTGTTGCGCCTGCCTTGAGAGTATCGCGGCTGCTCCGTACTGTGGAGCTCATCAAGCTGGCTGACCCTTTCTCGCCGGAGCATCACGGGAGCGGCAAGTTCAGGCAGCGGAACTGGAGATCATGATGCTAAAACCGATTCTCATCGTGTTAGTGATCGGCATCGAAATTGGACGGGTGGCTCCTGCCGCCTCATTGCCTCAATGTCCGGCTGCCCAAGAGCATTCGCTCCCTCTGCCCGGCACAATTCCGCCTGATCAATTTGTCTCCTGGGAACATGAAGTTCTCACTTTTCTCCAAGCCCGAACCTATTCGCAGCTAGATTGGTGCACGGATAAAGGCCTAAGAAATACAGGACCTTACCAAAATGGTGTCTCGCACAGTCCGCACCCCACAGTCCGAATTTACTATTCGCCGAAAGTGATGGATTGGCTTGTAAGCGGGCGACGCGGGCAAGTGCCGGATGGCGCCATGATCGTTAAAGAACAATACCCACCGCCTGCGGAAAGATATGATCCGTCTGCGCCGCCGGCGCCAACCGACTGGACTGTGATGATCAGAGATTCGTCCAGATCGAAAGATGGCTGGTTTTGGGGCGAGTGGTACGACGGAATGCAATTCGATGACGACAAGTTCCCATTCAATTACCCTAATGCGGGCTTCGCGCTCTATTGTCTTCGGTGCCATTCTTCGGCTGAAAGGCAGTATACGTTCGCCGCGCTGGAGAACGTAAAGGGGTTCCCAGGAGAGCCGATCCACTATCCTGTGGATCATTCCTGGGAATCTTCCCCACCGGGGAGTGCCCTCCACGGGTCTCCCCCGTTGTCACCTGTCTTGAAGGCGCCTGGACCGCCTAATACCGAGTTCACGCGGCTCTTCAATCAAATCAAGCCGCCGTCCTATGATGACGTCGAGAAAATCCCGTCGGAAACTTACGACCGCGTCTTTTCTAGCGCGAATGGACCCGGTCAGTTTCTCACTTCCGAGCAATGCATGAACTGCCACAGCGGACTCAATGGACCGTTCGGACCAACCATGTTCTTGCAAACCGGCCCGTTTCAAAATGGTGCTTACCCGGGCTACAACGTCTCACCTTACGGGGAATGGCGCTGGTCTCCTATGGGACTCGCCGGACGCGACCCCGTGTTTTATTCGCAACTCGAAAGCGAACTCGCTTTTGCGAAAACGCAGCCGGTAGACCCGAGTTCTGGAATTGTGAACACGTGCCTGAGCTGTCACGGCGTGATGGGAAAACGTCAACTCGATCTCGATCAGCCGAGCGACAAGGATTTCAAACTGGATTTCATCAATCTCACCGACCGAAGCAATCCGGATTTCAAATACGGATCACTCGCGCGGGATGGGGTCAGTTGTGGCGTGTGCCATCACATCGTTCCGCGTGAATCTCCATCTTACGAGCCACCTCTGAAGGATTTCCTGGAGAATTCCATCACAGGTAAGTTCACAGTGGGACCTCCCAATCGGCTTTATGGCCCATTCAGGAACCAGACAATTTCCACCTGGCCGATGAAGAACGGCCTGGGAATCAGGCCAGAGCACAATGAATATGTCAAACGTTCACGACTCTGCGGAAGCTGCCATACAATCCGCCTGCCGGTTCTTGACAGCCCCATTGGAGGCACCTTCAGCATCGAACAGGCGACCTACCTGGAATGGCTGAATAGCGCCTATCAGAATGAGTTCGCGCCGATCACTTCAACGGCAAAAACATGTCAGGACTGCCACATGCCAGGTAGTATTCACAACAAGGACGTTGATGTTGATCCACTAAAGGAACGTATCGCCGTGATCGAAGACAGTACCTATCCGGCAGTATACAGCCGGGTCCCGGATGAACAGATTCGGGTGCGCAAGCGAAACAAAGGTTTCGCACGGCATACGCTACTCGGCCTGAATGCATTCCTGCTTGAGATGTTCAGCCAGTTCAATGACATTCTGGGCGTTCGGACCAATGATTACATGAGCGCGTCAACCAGCGGATTGCCAAATGCCATCTCCAATTACATCCAGCAAGCGCAATCTCAGTCAGCAAAAATCGAGGTCTGTGCGACGCGACGGGATCGGAACATTGATGCAACGGTAACGGTCACGAATTTGACCGGACACAGGCTGCCCTCCGGTGTCGGCTTTCGACGCGCCTTCATCGAGTTTCTCGTGCTTCAAAAAACGGGCGACCAGGAGCAGGTCGTGTGGTCGTCAGGGCGAACCAATGGTTTGGGAGTTATCGTTGATGGCAATGGCAGGATTCTTCCGTCAGAATTCTTCACAACGGTTCCCGGCCCCACCGGCGGTCACCAGGCATTTCAGCCACATTACGAGACGATCGACTCGCAGGATCAAGTCCAAATCTACGAAGAACTAGTGCGGAACGCCGAATCTAAATTCACGACCAACTTCGTTCAAAGAGACAAGGTCGCGAAGGATAACCGCCTGCTGCCTTTGGGGTGGACGAGCTCCGGGCCAGATCCTTCGCTTTCAGGAGAATTTCTGGAATCGACTTTTCCCGAAGGCAATGCGCGCCTCGATCCCGAATACACGAACGGCAGCGGCACTGACCAGTTGACATATCGTGTGAACTTGCCGACCGGCATTGACCCATCGAAGTGCTATGTGAAAGCGACATTGTTTTATCAGTCCACGCCTCCGTATTACCTCGCTATGCGATTCCAGGCTGCACCGTCGGCACCGGCAACCCAACGGCTGTACTATCTCGGCTCTCATGCCGATTTCACCCGAACCGAATTGGCAAATTGGAAGCTGGCGCTGGTATCGGCAAGTGCTCGTGTGCAATGAGCGGGTGACTGCTGAGAGATCAGTATGCGTAACCGTATCCCCGAATTTCTCCTCCTTTTCTGCGGATTCGTTTTTTCCTGCGCAGCGCAACAGAAGCCTGCCGCCTCGGAAGACAGGGTCAACACTGCGCTTGCACAGCTCGATCGCTACATCCGCTCGAGCCTCGAAAAAACGAAAGTCCCTGGGATAGCGGTCGCCGTCGTCTACAACGACCGGATCGTGTTGCTCCACGGCTACGGTGTTCGCAAGGTCGGAGAATCTGCGCAGGTTGGTCCCGACACTGTCTTCGAAATCGCCTCCTTATCAAAGCCGATCACCTCCACCATCCTCGCCTCGCTTGTCGGTGAAGGGAAGATCAGTTGGGACGACCGCATCGCCGATCTCGAGCCTGGCTTCCAGCTTTCCAACACCGAAACAACACGCCAGGTCACCATCCGCGACTTCCTCTCTCATCGCAGCGGGCTGGCCACTGAATCCGGCGATCTGCTGGAAGATCTCGGTTACTCGCGTCCACAGATTCTATACCGCATGCGTTATTTGCCGCTGCCAGGCCGGTTCCGCAAAACATACGCGTATAGCAACTTCGGCTACACTACCGCTGCCATTGCGGCCGCCACAAAGATTGGCAAGCCCTGGGAAACGATTGCTGAAGAGCAGCTTTACTCCCGCCTCGGCATGACCTCCACGAGCTCGCGCTTCTCCGATTACGAAAACCGCGACAACAAAGCTGCGCTGCACATCTTCCTCAACGGCTGGCCGGTGAACCGGTTCGTGCGCGAGGCAGATGCCGAAGCACCTGCCGGTGGAGTCAGCTCCAGCGCGCGCGATCTCGCCAAGTGGGTGCGACTGCAGCTAAATCAGGGCAGGTGGAACGGCAAGCAGATCGTCGATGAGAGCGCGCTTGCTGAAGCCCACAAGCCTCAGATCTGCCGCTCGATACCCGATGCCGCAAAACCCAACCATTGTGCAGGCGATCAGTATTACGGACTCGGGTGGAATGTAGAAACCAATGCTCAGGGACGGACGCAAGTCGGCCACAGCGGTGCGTTCTACCTCGGCGCGGCCACCAGCGTTTATCTGGTCCCGGACGAACACCTGGGCGTGCTTGCCCTCAGCAACAGCACGCCTGTCGGCCTTCCCGAGGCGATCTGCACCAGTTTTCTCGACTTTGTGCACTATGGCAAGCCGCGGCACGAGTATCTCTCAATGTTCGGCAAGGCGTTTGCGCAGATGGTCGCAGAAACGCAAGGCGCTTCCAAGAACTACGCCGACCTGCCCCCTCCGGAGAGTCCCATGCCTGCGAAATCCAATGGCACGTATGCAGGCAAGTACAGCAATGAATACTTCGGGACGCTCGAAGTATCCGTCGAGGATGATCGTCTGATCCTGCACCTCCCGCCGCGCGGAGCGTATTATGAACTTACCCACTGGAATGGAGATACTTTCACTTATTACTTCGCCACTGAGAGCACCGGCCTCGGCCGCCGCGGCGCAAAGTTCTCCCCAGAAAAAAATCAGGTCCTGATCGAAAACCTCGCGCCAGAGCATGATGCTGTGTTTACGAGGTGCGACCCGTGCAATCGGGCAATTAGCGCTCAATCTCCGACGATTTTTATCAGCACTCGCTTGCGGCGTCGCCCGTCGAACTCCCCATAGAAGATCTGCTCCCAGGGGCCGAAGTCGAGGCGCCCTTCGGTGATGGCAATCACCACTTCCCGGCCCATCACCTGTCGCTTGAGATGGGCGTCGGCATTATCTTCGCCGGTTCGATTGTGCCGGTACTGCGAGACCGGCTCGTGCGGCGCGAGTTGTTCCAGCCACTTGTCATAGTCATGGTGCAGGCCGGATTCGTCGTCGTTGATGAACACGGATGCGGTGATATGCATCGCATTCACTAGTGCCAGGCCCTCCCTCACGCCACTCTCGCGCAGGCAAGCGTTTACCTGATCGGTGATGTTGATAAAGGCGCGCCGTGTCGGCACCTCGAACCAGAGTTCTTTGCGATAGTTCTTCACTTGACGTTTTCGGTCGGGATTTTGATCTCAGTCTCTCCGGTAACTGCTATAGCCTGAGATTTTGATGTGCGTATCGGCATACGAAGCCTCAGGACACGTTCGCGCGCTCGCTCCTCCTCGAGATTGCGGCTGCGGGCGCGCAGCAGGTCGTCGAGGGAGACCAATCCGAGCAAGCGTCCTTCGTCCGAATCAATAACAGGCATGCGAGTAAAGCCGGTATCCACCATGCGGTACACGACCAGCCGTAAGGGCTCGTCGGCATAGGCGGTGGTTGGCTCTTTCACCATGATTTCACGCAACGGTTTCGTAGAGGCTAACGGCTGTATCTCTTCGAACAGCTTCGAAAGGTGATTGCGGCTGACAACCCCAAGCACGTGCCTCTCCGTGTCGATGACCGGAAACAAATGCTGGCCATGGGCTTTCTGTCCGGGGCGGATCAGTTCGTGAGCTTCTTCGAGCGTGGCTTCAGCCGGCAAAGCGACCACGTTCGTGCGCATGACTTCCCGGACGAACAGGATCTCTAGCGGATCTAGCGAGTACTCGCGGCTGAGATGGTACCCGCGCCGCGAGATCTTCTCTGTGAGAATAGAGCGCTTTAAAACCAGCACGGTGAACATATGCGCCAGGAAGCAAGCCACGAATAGAGGTAGCAGCATGTTCAGGTCATGCGTCAGTTCGATGGCGAATACGATGCCGGTGAACGGCGACCGCATGGTGCCGCCCAGAATCGCTCCCATGCTGACCAAAGGCCAGAAGCCCTGACCGAAGTGAGGCAAGAACATTCCCGCGATACCGCCCAGCGCGGCGCCCATCATCAACAGCGGCGCAAGAACGCCACCTGACGTGCCCGATCCGAGCGAGATCATCCAGATTGCCGATTTCACCAAGAGGACGCCGAGGATGAATGTAAACGCAACATTTCCACGCAGTAAGAGACCAATCGTGTCGTAGCCGACGCCGAGCGCCTGCGGAAAGATAAGGCCACCGATTCCGACGAATACGCCGCCAATGGCAGGCCACCACATCCAATGTATGGGCAGCTTCTGAAACAGGTCTTCGGCGGCGTATACACCGACCGTCAGCAGCGCCGACAGTGCTCCCGCCGCAAGGCCAACTACCAGGCAGCCGAGCAAACCCTCGGGGCCGATGAAGATAGGATGCGAAGAAACCGGAAAAAGAGGGCCCAGGCCGAGCAGATAACGGCGAGCCGCGCCCGCGGTAGCACTGGCTAGCGCAACGGGGATGGCGCTGCGAGGCTTCCACTCGAATAACAGCAACTCCACGGCAAGCAGTACTGCAGAAAGAGGCGCGGCGAACGTTGCGGACATGCCCGCAGCCGCGCCGGCCACGAGCAATGTTTTGCGTTCGGCGCTGGTGAGATGGAAAAACTGCGCGAACATCGAGCCGAAAGCGCCGCCGGTCATAATGATGGGTCCTTCGGCGCCAAATGGTCCGCCGGAGCCAATTGAAATGGCTGCCGAGAGCGGTTTCAGAATGGCCAGCCGGGGGTGAACGCGGCTTCCGTTCATCAGAATCGATTCAATGGCCTCGGGAATGCCGTGCCCGCGGATGCGCTCGGAACCGTAACGCGCCATCAGACCTACGATGAGTGACCCAATTACGGGCACGGCAATAGCGTAGATGCCCAGATGATTTCCGGCGGGGGAGGAGAGAGCAGTATCGATGCGCTGGTAGTAAAAGAGGTTCGTGAATAACCCGATCAGCTTCAACAGAAACCAAGCAACCAGCGAGGCGATGAAGCCAATCAGGATCGCCAGAACCGAAATGGGTATGACTTGGACGGTAGTAGTAAAGTCGCCGAGCTCCTCCGAGGGCTTCTTCTTGTGTTTGCGATGTCCTCCGGAGAACGCTTTACTCATGCGGACCTCAACGAACTCTGAGGCGTGTGGTTGACAATCGCTTCGAGCGCACCGGAAAGGGCAGGGGCCAGCGACTGCACTTCCTGCCAGTGCAGCACCGAAAGTCTTTCCAAAACTTCCTCACCGAAGCCCGTCAGTTCAATCAAAACTTCACGCCGGTCCTGGTCGCTGTGGCGGCGCACGACCGCACCCCGCTGCTCCAGCCGGTTAATCAATTCGACGGTGCTGTGGTGCTTCAAGCAAAGCCGGTGGGAAAGCGTGGTCACAGTTGGGCGAGCCCCTTCCGGCAATCCTTTTACGGCCAGTAGCAACTGGTGCTGCTGGGGTTCAATGCCAGCGGCGCGGACCGCTTCCTCACTGAAGTGAACAAAAGAACGGATCCGGTAACGGAACTCTGCTAGTTGCTGATAGGCTGCGGCAGAAACAGCCGCCTGGGGAAGCTCTGGGGTACACACAATATTTATCGTATCACGATATAATGTGCTAGCGAATTCGCAAAACTCTCACGGGAGGGCTACAGCAGCATTTGGGAGTTCCGGGACGTGTTTTCGCGTCATGTGAGACAACGCCAGGGGTGTCGGCCACGTCGTATGATGGTGAATCGTATGGTTTCAACTCTGGTGCGCCGCCGGGCAAGGCAGGCCGGATTTTCGCTGATTGAACTGCTGATCGTGATCGCGATCATCCTCATTATTCTGTCGATTGCGCTGCCCCAGATGAGCAAGTCGCGCATGAATGCCCAGGAAATGGCGGCGATCCGGGAAGTCCAGACCATCAATCAGGCGCAGGTTCAATATCAATCACAATTCGGCCATTTCGCGACTTCGCTGAACCAGCTTGGACCGCCGGCCTCAGCTGGCACCGCTGAGGGTCCCGACGCCGCAGGCCTGATCCCCGGCAGCTTGGCCGGCGGCTCTGCGAGCGGCTACAACTTCACGGTTACTCAAACGCCGCAAGGTTATGCTGTATCGGCTGTACCCAAGCAATTCGGCAGTACCGGCCGCCGCACTTTCTATTCAGATCAGAGCGGTATCACGCGCCAGAACTGGAGCCAGGAACCGGCCACAGCCAGCAGTCCCGAGCTAAATTAATTGGATTGTAGCGGTGAGTTCGCTCGTATTCGAACCTTAGCTGTTGCCTGTTGCATTCTGATCTTCTGTTTGCCGACGCGTGCCTCCGATCCCCTCAGCGCTGCGCAAATTGCCGAGGCCCTCGGCAAGATCACGGTAGACCCGCAGCAAACGTATCACGTCCGTGATCTGCAGATCGCTCGCGGCGATATCAAGATCTATCTGACGGACGGGGTTCTGGGATTTGCCGCACCCGTAGCCGGCCACGCCGTTGCCGCCGTATTCAGCACCGCACCGTCTGAAACAGGCGATGCCGAGGTTCTGCTGCTTCCGCCCCAGCGCAGCGAGCGCGCGTCTTTGGCGTCCTTCATCAACAGCCCGAATCTGGATGAGCACTTTGGATCGGCTTTGTTCGTATTCTCCGATGAGACCGCCAATGAACTGAAATCCGAACTGCAGCAAACAGGCATGCAGCCGTCGCCGGACATGGTGCCGCAACTGGGGACGCCTGTTAACTCAGTCCTCCGCAGTCTGTGCAGGCAGATCGAGATCTCGCTTATAGAGTCGCTGCTGGACAATCATCGCCCGGCGGACGGATTCTTCTACGCAGTGATTGGAAGCAGGCGTCTTGGATCGTTCGACCTGAGTTATCGGCCGGACGAGTTTGAGCCGGTTTCCGCCGGCCAAACTTCGCCTGACGGCAAGCAATTTAAGCTCTGGAGCAGCTTTCGCCCGCGTCGCTCGCGACCCTTCACTCAGCTACCGCCGGAGATAAGCGATTACCGCATCGATGCCACGATTCGGCCCGACCTTTCTCTGTCCGCAACCGCCGATTTCAAGGTTCGAGCCAATCCAGGAGATGGTCGGGTACTGTCGTTCGATCTGTCGGATCATCTCCAGGTTGAATCGGCATCGATAAACGGAGAACCAGCGGAGATCTTTCAGCAGGCCGGGTCTCGCCTGGCCGAGTTGAAGAGCTCCGGCATGTTTCTGATCGTTTCACCCAAGCCATTACAGCCCGGCATCCAATACCAGGTTCAGGTGCGTTACTACGGTTCGGTGATTCGGCAAACGGTTACCGGATACTTCGTGGATGACCGCACCAGTTGGTATCCCTTCCGGGGACCTATGCTAACCACCTTCGACCTGACATTCCATTGCCCGGCACAGTTGCACCTGGTTTCGACTGGGGAGCCGATCAGCGATGAGGTCGCGGATGGTACTCGGACGGTGCATCGCAAAACGCCAGTGCCCGAGGCTCTGGCCGGGTTTAATCTTGGCGATTACAGCATCAGAGATTTCGATCAGGGACGCTACCATATCGAACTGGATGCCGAACAGTCCGCCACCCGTGCGCTCGACCCAAACCTGGCCAAGGAAACTGCCGATGTGCTCGATCAATACACCGGGCTTTGGTCGGAACTACCCATCCGTTGCCTCTCGATTTCGCCGATCGATGGTTATTTCGGACAGGGTTTCCCAGGGCTGATCTACCTCTCCAACATTTCCTATATGCGTCCGGAAGACCGTCCCGCGGCGCTCCGCGAAAGCAGTATGGATGTTTTCTTTTCGGATCTGTTGCTGCCGCATGAGGTCGCGCACCAGTGGTGGGGCAACATCGTCCGACAGGCTGATTACAGAACGGGATGGCTGACGGAGGCAATGGCGAACGACTCCGCGCTCCAGTACCTGGAGCGTATTAAAGGCCGTGCTGCCGTTAGCGCTGTGTTGAACCGTTACCGCGAGGAGTTAGCAGCACCTGTAAACGGGAAGCCTTTGGAATCGGCAGGACCCGTCGACTTCGGACAGCGCTTGATTGAGACTGCCGGCCTTCCTGTGTGGCACGTCATCACCTATGAGAAGGGCGTATGGATTCTTCGCATGCTTCGCCAACGCCTTGGTGATGACGGGTTTACCAGGCTGCAGCTTCGCATGCTGAGGGATTTCGCCGCGAAACCGATCAGTAACGAGGATTTTCGGGAATTGGCCAGTGATTTTGTCCCCGAGGGTCAGCCGGACAAATCACTTGCTCTGTTCTTCGATACCTGGGTCTATAGCACCGGCATTCCCAAGCTCACGCTCCATCGCGCGGGCAGGGACTTCAGGCTCGATGTTTCCGGCGTGAATGATGATTTCAGCGCCGATGTACCGCTGCATTGCCAGTCCGCGCAGATCGATGAGCAGGTTCATTGGGTGCGGGCAGTGGCGGGCTCCAACGCAGTTCATCTGCCGCGAGCGGCCGCTTGCAGTCTTCCTGCTACCGACGAGTTTTTGTATCAGCCATGATCAACGGGCCGCGCGGCTTTACGCCGTCGCTTCAATCTGTTGCGTGATCTCTTCCCATTGCGCCATTGCGTTATCCAGCGCCGCTCTCTGCGATTCCAAAAGGTTTGTCAGCCGCGTAGCTTCGTCCGGCCCCGCGAAGTCGGAAAGCGAAAGCTCGGATTGCTGAACCTGGGCTTCCAACTCGGCGATCTGTTGTTCCAATTGTCGAGCCTGGTCCTGCATTTGTTTTAGCTTGATGGGGTTGATCCGCTTCGGTCCTGTCGTGCGATCGGAAATCGGTACCGCCTCCGCGGCCGGAACACCTGTCCAGGCGTCTTTCAACGTCGGTTCTTGTTCAGCGCCTCCTTGCTTGCGCCACAGGTAATCGGCAAAGTTGCCGGGAAATGCTCGAACCTCACCTTCGCCAATCTCAAAAACGCGAGTGGCCAAATGCTCGATGAAATAACGATCGTGTGAAACAAACACCACCGTTCCCGTAAACGTCTCTAGCGCTTCCAGGAGGACATCTTTGGCTCGCAAATCCAGGTGATTCGTCGGCTCGTCCAAGAGCAGGAAATTCGATGGGTGCAACAGCATGCGGGCCAGCGCGTATCGGTTCCGCTCACCTCCTGACAGCACACCGATGCGCTTGAACACATCATCTTCGCTGAAGAGAAAGCACCCAAGCAGATTTCGCAGGTCTGTCTCGGTCGCTCTCGGGGCGACATTCCCCAAATCATCGAGCACGCGCGTGTCGGGATCCAGCTCCTTGTATTGATCCTGCGCAAAATAGTCCGGCTCGGCATTATGCCCTAACACATATTCACCAGAGGTCAGCGGCTCGATTCCAGCAAGCAGTTTGATAAGGGTCGACTTGCCCGCGCCATTCACTCCTACCAATGCGATGCGATCGCCACGCTCGATCGTGAAATCCACGCCGCCGAAGACGTGCTTCACCCCATAATTTTTGGATACGTTCTTGAACTGCGCCACGACCCGCCCGCTCGGCTTGGGTTGCGGAAAGGAGAAGTGAATCGTCTTCTCTTCCGGAGGCAGCTCAATCCGCTCGATTCGCTCGAGTTCCTTGATCCGGCTCTGAACCTGTTTGGCCTTGCTCGCCTTGTAGCGGAAGCGATTGATGAAGGCCTCGAGTTGCTGGATTTTGTCCTGCTGGTTCTTGTATGCCGCCTCAAGCTGCTCCAGGCGTTCGGCTTTCTGCTGCCGGTATTTCTCGTAACCACCGGTATAAAAGGTGACCTTCTTATTCCAGATCTCAGCAATCTTCTTGACCGTTACATCCAGAAAGTAACGATCATGCGAGATCAGTACATAAGCGAATTCGTAATTGCTAAGGTACTCTTCCAGCCAATTTCGTGCCTCCAGGTCAAGATGGTTCGTCGGCTCGTCCAGTAGCAGCAGGTTCGGTTTTTCGAGCAGTAGTTTTGCCAGCGCGATACGCATCTGCCATCCGCCCGAGAACTCTTCCGTCTGGCGGGTCCAGTCTTCTTTGCGGAAGCTGAGTCCGGCCAGCACTGCGCCCACTTGGGCTTCGATGGCGTATCCATCGCGCGCGCGGAACTCGCTGTCCGCTCGCTCGAACCGGTCCGCAACCTGCGCGTACTCTTCGCTGTGCGGATCCAGCTCGCTCATCTGCGCGGTCAGCGTCTCCAGTTCCTGCTCAAGCTGTGTCACGTTCGCAAAAACGGTCATGCACTCGGCGAACACGCTGCGCCCGCTCAACGCGAGCCCATCCTGGGGCAAATAGCCGATCCGGATCCCTTTCATTGCCGAAAGCGTGCCGTAGTCGAGCGGCTCGAGTCCGGTAATCGCCTTCAGCAGCGTCGTTTTCCCCGTGCCGTTTCCGCCTACTAAGCCGGTTCGTTCCTTCGGCGTGATGAGCCAGTCGAGGCCTTCGAACAAAAGCTTGTGCCCGAAGCGCTTACCGGCAGCGGTCAGTTGCAGCATTCCTGCGACTATTGTCGCCGAGAGCGGTCAACCGTCAGCTTGTCAGCTACCTGACCACCCAGGCAAAGAGAATTCCGCCGGCCGGCGTCAATAAATACTGTTTGCCGTCGAGCTCATAGGTCATTGGACCCGTCTCCATGGACGCTCCAAGGTTCACATGCCACAGGGTCTTTCCCGTCTTGGGATCGAGCGCCATCAGGTTATCGGCGTTGTCGCCCGTGAAGAGGAGGTTCCCCGCCGTGCTCAGGATGCCGGCGCTTCCTGCACCCTCGCCGATTTTCTTTTTCCAAGCCGCCTTGCCGCTTTTGTAGTCAATCGCCACAAGGTCGGAATCCGCCCACAGGCCGCGATCACGTCCGGCCCAACCCTCGGGTTTCCCCTCCGCGGTCATGTAGAAAACGCTCCAAACGCGGGTCGCGCTGACATAAAACAGGCCGGCTTCCGGATCGAAGCTCGGGGCGCGCCAGTTGGTTGCTCCATCCGACGCGGGCGAAACGAGCACGCCATCGGGCTTCGGCTCCTTCTCCGGATCCGGTATCGGCTCGCCGCGCGAGTCAATGCCTTTGGCCCAGTTCGTTGGCATGAAGGGAGCCGTCAGAACGTGCTCGCCAGTGGTTCGATCCAGAACAAAAAAATATCCATTCCGGCTGGCTTGTGCCAGCAGTTTGCGGTGTACGCCCTGGTATTCATCGTCGAACAGCACAGGCGTCTGCACCGCGTCCCAGTCATGCGTGTCGTGAGGCGAGGGTTGGAAATGCCATAGCAGCTTGCCGGTGTCCGGGTTCAGCGAAACAATCGAGCAGGTGTAGAGATTATCACCCTTGCGGATATCTCCGTTCAGCACAGGATTCGGATTCCCGGTGCCCCAGTAAAGCTGGTTCAGCTCAGGATCGTAGGTGCCGGTCATCCAGGTCATGCCGCCGCCGTGGCTGATGGCGTCGGTCCCTTGCGGCCATGTCTCGGAACCCGGTTCGCCGGGCTTCGGCTCCGTGTTCCATCTCCACTCCACCTTGCCGGTCTCCGGCTGGATGGATTCGAGAAAGCCCGGAATGTCGGTTACGTCCCCCGAAACTCCGACGATCACGTGATTGCGAATAACCAGCGGCGCCATGGTCGCGAAATACCCCAGCTTGGGATCGGCCAACTCGATATCCCAGCGGACGGATCCATCCTTGGCATTCAGTGAAATCAGGTGGCAATCCGGTGTCTCAAAGTAAAGCCAGTCTCCGTACATGCCTACACCGCGCTGGCCGATATGATCTCCCGTCGACTGCCGGAAGTAGTGCCAGACGATACGGCCCGTCCGCGCGTCGGCTGCCCAGACGTTATCGGGGGTTGCGAAGTAAAGCCGGCCATTCACCATCAGCGGGGTCGATTTGATTGCAACCGATTCCGGTTGCAGCACCCATGCCAAGGTCAGCCTTTCGACGTTGCTTTGATTGATCTGCGATAGGCTGCTGAAGCGCTTGCCAGAATAATCGCCATTAAAGGTGGGCCATCCTTTTGAGAGCGGCTTCACCAGGTCTTGCGGGTTCAAGCCGCCATCGCCCGCCGCACAGGCCAATACCCAAGTACACAGCAAGAAGCAGGCGGAAAAGAATCTCTTCATGGTTACTTCAGCGTCTCCAAGTAAGCAAATAGGTCGTGGATATCCCGGTCCGTATACTTAGCAGTCAATTCGCGGTGAGCTGCGAGCGGATCATGGATTTCAGCCTTGACATCATTCAGCG